>ONAK01000075.1 GCA_900315765.1 uncultured Prevotella sp.
CCATTAAGAGAGTTCCTATGGTCAGAGGACATGGCCGATGCTTCAGTACACGTACTATTGAATGTCAATTTCAGCGACATCATCGGCATCGAGAAATATTCATCTGTACACTATGGAGCCAGCACCGATGGTGCTGTGGATAGAAATCACAGTGCAGGTCGTGGCGGAGCAATCCCAAGTCTTGGTGAGATCCGCAACTGCCACATCAATGTTGGCACTGGCAAGGAGCTCACCATCCGCGAATTGTCAGAACTTGTTGTTAAAGCAGTTGGTTTTGAAGGCGAGGTTGAGTTCGACACGTCTAAGCCCGATGGCACCATGCGCAAGCTCATCGATGTAAGTAAACTCCACTCTCTCGGCTGGACACACAAAGTCGAGATTGAGGATGGTGTTAAAAAACTATTTGAATGGTATAAAAGCACATTATAAAAAAGAAACCCGCCGTTTGGCGGGTTTTCTTTTTATTTAAAGGCTCTTTTTCAAAGTTTCTTTCCAAGCGGCATATGCAGCCTGATATTCAGCTCTGTGAACTGCATCTGGCTCAATCACCTCCAGCTTATCAAGCGAAGCAAAAGCCTCAGCAGCATTAGCATAGATACCAGCACCCATACCAGCACCCTTTGCAGCTCCTACAGAACCATCAGTATCATACAGTTCAATAGTTGCACCACTAACGCCGGCCAGCGTATTACGGAACAATGGACTCAGGAACATATTTGCCTTACCGGCATGAATTTTCTTGATGTCCATACCCATCTGCTGCATGATCTCCATACCATAGCAGAACGAGAATACGATACCCTCCTGTGCTGCACGCACCAAATGGGCCTTATTGTGTTTATTGAAGTTCAAGCCATTGATAGAACAACCTATTTCTTTATTCTCCAAAACGCGCTCAGCACCGTTTCCGAATGGGATTACTGTAACACCCTCACTACCGATGGGCACACTTGCAGCCAAATCATTCATCTCTGCATAACCAATCTCTGGAGTAATGTTACGATGTGTCCATGCATTCAGGATACCAGTACCATTAATACACAGCAGCACACCCAGACGAGTCTGATCAGCAGCATGATTAACATGAGCAAAAGTATTTACACGGCTCTGTGGATCATAGTTCACATCTCCCAGCACACCGTATACCACACCTGATGTACCTGCTGTTGCTGCAATCTCACCAGGATTCAGCACGTTCAGCGAGAGCGCATTGTTAGGCTGGTCACCACCACGATAAGTAATAGGAGTACCTGCCTTCAGTCCCATTTCAGCAGCAGCCTCGGCACTTACCACACTCTGCTCTGCAAATGTTGGAACGATATCTGCAATAAGCGAACCGTCAAATCCATAATAATCCATCAGGAAGTCAGCCACTTTGTTGTTCTTGAAATCCCAGAACATACCCTCCGACAGGCCGCTTACAGTAGTATTTGCAACACCACTCAGTCGCATGGCGATATAATCACCAGGCAACATAACCTTATATATTTTACTGTAAACCTCTGGCTCATTCTCCTTTACCCAAGCCAACTTAGCAGCTGTAAAGTTACCAGGAGAGTTCAGCAGATGACTCAGACACTTGTCTGCACCCAGTTCTTTGAATGCCTTCTCGCCGTAAGGCACAGCACGAGAGTCGCACCAGATAATTGCAGGACGCAATGCCTTCAGATTCTTATCTACACAAACCAGACCGTGCATCTGGTATGAAATACCAATCGCCTTAATTTCTTCAGCTGTAGCACCAGCCTCCTTCATAATCTTCTGCAGACTCAGCTTGGCGTTATCCCACCACATCTGAGGATCCTGCTCAGCCCAACCTGCCTTTACAGCCATAATAGGAGCTTCCTTTTCAGGATAGAAAGCAGTTGCTACACACTTGCCGTTATCGGCGTTAACCAATGATGCCTTCACTGACGAGCTACCGACATCGAAACCTAATAGATATCTATTTGCCATAACATTTATTAAATAAATCTTTATTTATAATACGTTTCTGTTGCAAATTTCCCTAAAATTTTCGAATAAATCGACTTTTTTCCATAAAAAAGTGATTTTTTTACGCATTTTTGAGTTGAATTAAAATAAATTGTTTACCTTTGCACAATAGAATAACGTAATTACCAGAATTAAATATATTCATATATGAAGAAAAAAATACTAATACTTGACGACAAAGAGACCATTGCAAAGGTTCTCTCAATCTATCTGATGAGCGACTATGATGTACAGTGGTTGCCCGATGGTTTGCAGGGCGTAAAATGGCTTCAGGCAGGTAACACCCCCGACCTCATCATATCTGATATTCGTATGCCAGGAATGCGCGGCGATGACTTTTTGGAGTGGATCAAGCAGAACGAGCTGTTCAAGCAGATTCCAGTCATCATGCTTTCCAGCGAAGACTCCACCAGTGAGCGCATCCGCCTGCTGGAGATTGGTGCAGAGGATTATATTGTAAAGCCTTTCAACCCAATGGAGTTAAAGATACGAGTAAAGAAGATTATTCCCTAAATAGAATAATATGATAGGTGTTGTATATCTTGGCAGCAATCCTAAAACCGAGGAGCGATTAAAGTACATCCCCGGCCGGTTGGTGCAGTACACAAGGAATTACAAAGATGCGGCATCTGCGTGTTCAACGCATGTCCGCAACGAGCATTTCATTGTGTTTTTCGAACAAGGCGAACAAAGCGATGATATTAACGCTATCACCTATTTAAAGAAAAAGAACAAGCACGTATATATCATACTGCTTACCAACGAGTTGACTCCAGAAGGTAGAGTTCAATATCAGAAGAGCGGCATCAACGATACGCTTGATTCCAAGGCCTCTATTACAGAGTTCAACAAGAAGATTCAGTTTATCTCCGATCGCGAGAACATGCTGTTCGATGATCAGCAGCCAAAATACAGGATGCTCCGTTTCAAGATTCCCGTATGGAAGAGAGTCTTCGATGTATTCTTTGCTATTTTCGCACTGATTATCACCTCGCCCATATTTATCCTCACAGCTATTGCCATCCGTTTGGAGAGCAAGGGGCCGGTTATATTCAAGTCAAAGCGAGTTGGTGCTAACTATACCATCTTCAATTTCTTGAAGTTCCGCTCTATGTATCAGGATGCCGAAGAGCGCCTCAAAGAGGTAGCTAAGGAAGCAGGCAACCAATATGCAGAGATGAACAAGAAAGCCGATGCCCCCCAAAAGATACCTACCGGATTGGGCATGGAGGCAGATATGATGATGAGTATCGGTGATGATACCGACATGATGATTTCCGACGACGAGGTAATGCTCGTAGGCGATGACTTTGTCATTTCCGAGACCGATTTCAGTAAAGAGAAGAAGGAAGAGATTAATAACGCCTTCATTAAGATTGAAAACGATCCTCGTGTCACTAAAGTTGGCAGATTCATCCGCAAGTTCAGTATCGATGAGCTTCCACAGCTTTTCAATATCCTCAAGGGTGACATGTCTGTTGTTGGTAACCGTCCTCTCCCACTCTATGAGGCCGAAAAACTTACCATCGACACCAGCATCGACCGTTTCATGGCTCCTGCAGGTCTCACTGGCCTTTGGCAGGTTGAGGAGCGTGGCAAAGGCGGCATGATGTCAGCTGAGGAGCGCAAGCAACTCGATATCAAGTACGGTCAGACATACAATTTTTGGTTGGATATGAAGATCCTATTCCGTACCTTCTTTGCCTTCGTACAGAAGGAGAATGTATAACTAAATTCCGAACTGTAATGAACATATTCAGACGACTGATATTCATTTTAGCCATTGCCTCGACTAGCACAACAACTCTCGCCCAATTCAACGAGAGCGGTATCAGTGCAGGTTTTTTTGATTCAAGCAATGAAAAAGACATCAACTTTTCTGAATTTCATTTGCCGCCTTTGGCAGTACTGTTAGAAAATGCAAAATCTAGTCCACAGATTCTTTCATTAGAAAAAGCCAGACAATTAGCAGAGGCAGAGGTAGCAAAGCAAAAACGCCATATTTTTTCATATGTTACAGGCCATGCCAGCTATAGCTATGGTATGGCTGATATGTGGGGAAATAATTCTTCTGGTTATAACAATATGATTTATCAATATCAAGGCTCTCAACAATCATATTGGAACATTGGTGTTAATCTTGCTATACCAGTTGAAGACATTCTTGATCTAACCGCAGCGGTAAAGCGTAAAAGGATAGAAGCAGAAAAGGCAAATATCGAAAAAGACATAGCATACGACCAACTTAAACTCCAAATAACAACACTTTATATAAGAATAACGAATAATCTGGTCACCCTGAAAACAATGGGAGAAGCTGCTGCAGCCTATCAAGGAGCAGGTGCGCTAGACCGAGAAGATTTTGAAAACGGCAATATGGATATTTCTTCATATGCAGCAACAAAAAGATTTGAAAGTGGAGAGGTTAGTGGATATCAAGGTATGCAGACTTCAATTACGACAGATATTGTTACACTTGAAATTTTGACCCATACACCTATTATCACGAATGCGACAACAGAAATAACGCTCGATAAGAGCATTCATAAAACCCCAAAAGAACAATTAAAAGAGAACAAGGCTAATGAAAAACGTATAAAGCGATTAGAAAAAGAAGAAAAAGATAAAATTAAGAAGTTAGAAAAAGCCGAAGCTAAAGCAGAAAAAGCTGCAGCTAAAGCAGCCAAAAAGCAAAAGAAATAAATCAGATTTGCAATCATGGATCTATTCAGATATATTATCAGATTTCTATTCAAAATAAGATGGTATCTCATCATCTTGCCAATGATAGCATTGGTAGTAGCATGGTTTTCTACCCGCAATTTGGAACGTGTATATGATGCTAACACTACCATATATACAGGTATGATCACTGGATATAATATTGAAGGTGGTGTAGGAACGGCTGGTGGCCAATCTCAAACACAAATGACAAACTTAATGTTGCTGATTACAACTGACGCAACAATTCATGAGGTTTCGCTTCGACTATTTGCACGTTGCATGATGTATGGTAATGCAAACAAAGATAACAATTATATTTCAGCCGAGCATTACCGCCAACTTTACAACGCCGTTCCAGCTGAAGTAAAAGCCTTAATTAATCACAATAGTGAGAATGCTACGTACGCAAATTTAAAAGCATACGAGCGACCTTCTGCTGATAATTTTGTATTCGGCTTAACAAATTATCACCCTTATTTTGGAATTAATAGCATCACGAGTCGTTTAAAAGTAGTTCAGCTAAATAGAAGTGACATTATTGACATTGGCTATTCATGTAACGATGCAGGTATTGTATATAACACATTGGATATATTAAATGAAGTTTTTGCTCGGCAATATGCATTATTACGATATGGAGAGACCAACAATGTAATTAAGTTTTTTGAACGCGAAGTTGCTCGTCTTTACCGTATCTTAACAAATGCTGAAGATGACCTAATTCGTTATAATGTTGAAAAGCGTATTATTAATTATGGTGAGCAAACCAAGCTACTCTCTGCGATGGATGCAACGCAAAAAACAACAGACAATGACCTTATGATCACTAAAACGACCTCTCGAGCTATGATGAACTATCTAGAGCGTCAATTAGGTGACCGTGCTAAAGTAATCAAAGCAAACAAAGAATTTACCAATCAAGTTACAGACATTTCTCGTATTCAGTCCCGTATCGCAAATCTTCGTTTAATGAGTAGTGAAGGAGGAGGGAGTGAATTCGAAACTCAGAACGAACTTGCTAAGGCTCAACGCATGCTTCAAGAAGCTTCAAACAATGTTAGAAGCCTTGTCAAGGATATCGAAGCAGGAAACTATAATACGGAGACAGGCGTTAAGGCAAATGGGATGATTGAAAAATGGCTTGAACAGGTTCTAAAGCTTGAGGAAGCCAAAGCACATGAAAGCGCCCAAGATGTTATGCGTGAAAAAATAGACAAAGAATTTTTATTCTACGCTCCAATTGGCGCCACAATATCAAGAAAAGACCGTCATATCAGTTTTATCGAAGGGAACTACATGTCAATGTTAAGTGCATTAAATTCTGCGCGTCTACGTCAAAAGAATTTACAGATGTCAACAGCAACGTTACGTGTTTTGAATCCACCAATGTTTCCAATGAATGCTCAACCCACAAATCGAATGATGACACTTTTGGGCGCATTTATGATGGCATTCATTTTTACAGCAATGTATTTCTTTATTATTGAATTACTCGACCGCACTCTTCGCGATCGAATGCGTTCAGAGCGTATCACTCAAATTCCGGTAATTGGTTGTTTCCCAAAAGAAAGTAATTTACGCTATCGCAGATTCAATAAAACTATTGCAGATATGGCTCTTCGCCAGCTCAGCAAAGCCCTTCTTCCTCATTTTGAGGATGGCAAGCAAAATGTTCTTAATCTGCTTTCTACTGATGCTGCCAATGGTAAAAGTTATATTGCTCAGGAATTAGAGAATTATTGGATTTCAATTGGTCTCCAGGTTCGTCGTATCACATATGACGAAGATTATTTGGCTGAAGATAGTCGCTTCATTATGGCCAAAGATATTAAAGATATATGTCCCGATTTATTACCTAATGAAATTGCTATTATTGAATACCCGAATCTGGATGACAATTCTATTCCACCAGCTCTTCTTAATATGGGTACAGTAAACCTGATGGTTACTCGTGCAAATCGCACATGGAAAGATGTGGATCAGAAAGCTCTAAAGGAATTGAACGATCGTTTAGAGAACAAAAATTCTCTATTCATGTACTTGACAGAGTGCCAACGATATGCTGTTGAGGAGTTTGTGGGCCAGTTACCGCCATACACGGGATTCAATAACTTTATCTATCGAATGTCACAGATGGGTCTCACTGCTGTAGAAAATAGTCATGCAAAATAATGGCAAATAAAGTATATTCTAATAGGATATCCGAGTATGCCCATGAAAATGGAGGAAGAGTGTTATTACTCCTTCTCCTATTTTTGCTTGCAATATATGATTTTTTACATAGTGGATATAGTACTTTCGTCATCATATGCATTTCACCAATATTAATTATTGCTGTATACACGTTTTTCAGGTGGAGAATGGCTGCGTTTTGGGCTCTAATATTCGTCAACTATTTTCTTCAAATGAAAGACACTCCCCTTCCTTCTGGAGTGCCAATGTCACTATGGGATGAAATGCTAGAGCTTTCATTAATTGCTATTGCATTAATTGACACTCGCAAAAATCCCAATTTTGGCAAATGCGCCAATTTGATGCTATTTGCAATATTAATTTGGACCGGTTTTTGCACTCTTGAACTTCTAAATAACACTTGTAACTTAGGAATAGATGCATCAGCGTGGTTTACTAGTGCACGACTGATGGCCCTTCATTTAGTGTGGATACTTATAGTATTTTGCATCTATATTTCATCGCCTAAGATATTATTGACCTATTTAAGATTTTGGGCTCTTCTCTCACTCTTCTCGGCATATTGGACGTGGAAACAAAAATCGATAGGTTTTACACCAACAGAATATGCATGGCTATATTATGGGCCTGGCCAAGTAACTCATTTACTTAACGCAGGGACACTAATCAGATATTTTTCCACTTTCAGTGATGCTGCAAATTATGGTTGTAATGCAGCAGCAGCTTCTGTCGCATTTATAATTATCGCTATTACGAGCAAAATAAAATGGGAAAAAATCTTCTTTTTAATTATAGGAGGTTGTGTAATATGGGGCATGTTTCAATCTGGCACAAGAACTGCAATTTTCTGTATGGCAGTTGGCTTTATGGCGTATGTCGTATTATCGAAATCATTTAAAATAGCTATTCCATTCGGTATTTTTTTTGCTTTATTCATGTCTTTTCTAGTATTCACAGACATAGGAAATGGAAATCAGCAAATACGAAGAATGAGATCTGCTTTTAACAAAGAAGATGCATCAGCTAACGTGCGAGATGTAAACAAGGCAGCAATTAGAAAGTATTTAAGAGATGCTCCTTGGGGAATTGGCATTGGTTACAATCCTTCAAATATACCGGCAAACAACAAATATAACATATTATCAAACATTCCACCAGATTCTGAATATGTTTACATTTGGGTTCATACAGGAATAATTGGAATAACGGTGTTCTTATTGTGCATATTAATTATGTGGATAGGAGCATGTTGGATTGTTATGTTTAAGTTGAAGAGTCCTTCCTTAATAGGTATAGGCGGGGGGTTATGCAGTTCATTCATTGCAATTCAACTAGGTGCATACGCTAATCAAGTACTATTTCAATATCCTAATGGTGTAACTTTCTTTGGAGGATTAGCCATTGTGTATATCCTACCTTATATAGAATCAGACTGGATAGAATTTGAACAACAAAGAATAGTGAAGCAAGAAGAGAAGAAGCGTTTAAAATTAGAAAAGAAGCTTGCAAAACGAGTATAAATTATCAATCATTACAATCAATTACAATGGTTTGAAAGATACCTGTGAATTGATTGATTCTATCCCCTTCAAAGATGATATGGAGGTGATAGTGGTAGATAATGCCTCAACTCAAGATGAAGCAAGCATCATCACAGAAAAATATCCCCAAGTCACAGTCATTCGAAGCGATAAAAACTTAGGCTTTGCCGGAGGCAACAACCTCGGAATAAAAGAATCTAAAGGAGAATATATACTCCTTATTAATAACGATACATATTTTAAAGAATTCAATATCGAACCACTTATCGAGCGACTAGAATCATCAGATAAAATAGGTATCGTTTGCCCCAAACTTCGTTTCGCATGGGGTAACAATCCTATCCAATTTGCAGGCTATACTCCCCTATCAAACATCACACTGAGAAATAAGGCCATAGGTTTTGGCGAAGAAGATAAAGGACAATACAACTCTCCCCACCCCACCCCTTATGCTCATGGTGCAGCCATGCTGATTAAACGTGAAGCCATTGAAAAAGTTGGTTTAATGCCTGAATGCTATTTCCTTTATTACGAAGAAATAGACTGGTCGATGATGTTCACCCGTGCTGGGTATGAAATCTGGTACGATCCTTGTTGCACAGTCTATCACAAAGAAAGCCAAACTACAGGTCAAAACAGCCCCCTCCGCACCTATTACATAACCCGCAACAGGTTGCTCCTTGTCAAACGTAATTATAAAGGTATTAGCAAATACCTATCATATATATACCTAATCGGTATAGTCGCCCTTCGCGACATAGTAAAATACGCCCATCAAGGCAGATTCGACCTAATCAAATCCGTCTGCCGCGGCCTATTCACTATTCGTTATTCATTATTCACTTAATTGTTATGGATTTCTGGATATTACTCGTTATAATAGATTGGTTATTATTCATCCTAGTTGGAGGAACAGTTCTCTACTTAGGGATATTTTCTATTGCATCGATTTTCAGCAGAGAAAGTGTTCTATCAGCAGCAAAGATACAAAATCGATTTGCAATCATCATTCCATCACACAAACAAGATAAAGTTATTGAACAAACCGTAGTATCTATTCTCAGTCAGGACTATCCTCAACGTATGTTCGACGTAGTAGTAGTTTCCGACCACCAATCGGAAATCACAAATATGCGTTTGGCGCAATATCCTATTACATTGCTAACCCCCGACTTTGCAGAAAGTACCAAAGCGAAATCGCTCCAATATGCAATTCTCAAGTTACCAGAGTTCAAGATTTACGATATAGCATTGATATTAGATGCTGATAATATTGTTGAACAAGACTTTCTTACTAAAGTTAATGATGCTTATGAAACTGCTGCGACGAAATCAACAATGCCATTTTCCGTAAGGGGCATATAAACCTAGGTATTTCAGCGGCATTAGCTGGTTCTGGAACTGCCTATGATTTTACATGGTTTAAAACCAACGTTATGAAGACGAAAACTGCTGGAGAGGATAAAGAACTTGAGGCTCTTTTGCTTAAACAAGGTTACTTCATTGACTATTTTGATAACATATTGCTCTACGGTGAGAAAAAAAGAACAACTACAAAGATGAATGAGCAACATAGCCGTTGGACTATTCAGCAAATTCAAAATTTGATAAAAAATATCAGGTACTTACCTGGTGCAATTTTCCGCAAACAATACGATTGGGCGGACAAACTGATTCAATGGATGTTACTTCCCCGTACTAGTATGGTAGGCATTATAATGGTCATGAGCATTGTTCTGCCTTTCATTTATATGACTATGGCCATCAAATGGTGGATCCTAAGTTCATTAGCCCTATTCTTCTTTGCCTTAGCAACACCTGATTATCTTGTAGACGAGATGTGGGATCGTACTTTTTTGCGTTCTCCATTTGTTACGCTTTGGGGAATCATTAGTACAAAATTAATTCATAGAAAAAAAGAAAACAACTAAAATATATTCAACACAATTATGATTTGGCAGATATTGCATATTTTAGACATTACCCTTTGGGTACTTATCTTAGGCTCAGTAGCCTATGTAGTTTTTTTCGCTGTAATTTCCTTGTTTTATGAGAAAGAAGACCGTGTGGCCATTCATGCAGCTGCATTAACTAATAGAATGACTAAGTTCCTGGTCCTCTACCCAGCCTACAATGAAGACCGGGTTATTATTAATGCGGTAGAGCACTTTTTGGAACAAGATTACCCTGCAGACCTGTATACTGTAGCGGTCATATCCGACCACATGAAACCAGAGACCAACGAGTATCTCAAAACACTTCCTATCACACTATTGACTCCGACCTTTGAAAAAAGTTCAAAAGCCAAGGCTATGCAATATGCCATCAATGAAATTCCAGAAACCTTTGATAATGTTGTAGTGCTCGATGCAGATAATGTGGTACGCCCAGAATTTCTGTCACAATTAAATATTCTCTGCTCTATTTATGATGCAATCCAATGTCACCGTTGCGCCAAGAATGCAAATAACGATGTAGCAGTCCTTGATGGCGCTAGTGAAGAGATCAATAATACGCTATTCCGCAAAGCTCATAATCGCCTTGGATTATCTTCAGCTTTAATCGGATCTGGTATGTGTTTTGACTACGAGCTCTTCAAAAAGAATGTATTCCAGCTTTCTACAGCTGGTGAGGACCGCGAGATGGAAGCACTCCTTCTCCACCAGGAAGTTTTCATCAAATATGCACCAGATATTCACGTATTTGACGAAAAGGTTAGTAACCAGGATAATTTCCAAAAACAGCGTATGCGCTGGATGACAGCTCAGATTCAGAGTTTGATGAGTAATCTTCCTAAAATACCAGGAGCGCTGATCCATGGAAAAATTAACTTTGTGGATAAAACCATCCAACAGGCCTTGATTCCACGTTCAATTCTTATTGTTCTACTAGCTACGCATGCTAAAGAACATTCTGCATATCGACCACAAGAATACAGACTTTATCCATACAGAACATACAACATAACCTATGACTAATATAAAGATTTTTGTCTGCGCTCATAAGGAAGTTTCTTTACCACAACATCCTTATTTTCTGCCAATCCAGGCAGGAGCAGCTTTGCATGATGCTATAAAAGGTTATCAGCCAGACAATGAGGGAGATAACATTTCTGACAAGAACCCACACTTCTGTGAACTTACTTGCCATTACTGGGCATGGAAAAATTTAGAAGGAGTCGATATTGTTGGTCTTAATCATTATCGCCGTTACTTTGACTTCACGAGAAAATGGCCACAATTCTCTGCAGACAAACATTTCATACAGACAGATGAATTCTTAAAACAGGAATATCAATTTCCAAACTTAGAAAAACTATTATCTAAATACGACATTATTCTTCCTGTTGCTCGTCATTGGCGTGTCAGCAATACACAGCAATATGGCGAATATCATATTGCCAAAGACTGGGAGATGCTCCGTCAAATCATCAAAAAACGCTCTCCCCAATACATTCCTGCATTTGAAAAGACGATGGATAATAGTAACAAATCTGTTGGCTACAACATGTTTATTACCCACTGGAATTATTTCGACGCTTATTCTGAATGGCTATTTGACATCCTTTTTGAAGTTGAGAAACGTGTACCCCCTATTGATGATCCGATACAGAGCCGAATATATGGCTATATGAGTGAACGCCTCATAAACGTATTCTGTGCGCATCACCATCTTAGAATAAAAAGTATACCGTTAATTATGCCTCTCGATGATTATAAGGGATATATGAATATCACAAATATCCATGCAACATTCAGAAATATAATTAATGATTTCCACTACATGATTAATTTCTAAGCTGCATAACTATTTTATAGGCAATACAGGAATCCAAAACAAAATAGCCTTTACTATTTAGATGCATTTGGCCCTCATCATACAGATTTCGATTATCTTTATATCCATCAGGATTCCAATCATCAGACCTAATAGTAATAATTTTATCATGCCATCCCTGTTCTTCTATAAATTCATTATATGCCTTACGATACTCATCTATACAATCCATATCCGACCATGTTAGAAGCATTGATACTAAATATTTCAGTTTAACTATTCTATTTCTGCGCTCAAATGAGTATTTGATATTATAAGAAGGTATTTCGAGTATAATGGGGGTAATATGCTGTTCCAACAAAAGTTCTATTATCAATTTCATATTTTCCTTATAATACCCCACACCCATTTTCCTGTCAGAATCATTAATTCCTGCTACGACAAAACAGAAGTCAGGTCCCCATTCAATAGCATTTCTCATTGAAACATTTTTGAATAATCCATAATAAATATTCTTAGAAGTCAAGCCACTTATTCCAGCAGTTCTAACCTCAACAGGTTTCCCCGTAATATTAAGGAGAAAAGAATCAATAACACATCTCATATTTCCATGGCCGTACGCCCAACTATCACCAATATATGCAATACGGATAGTGTCGTCATCATGAACATGCATCCTTAACCCATCCTGTCGATGAGCAGGAGAATAATATGGAACAATTTGCCTTACTATCAACACGCCTACTATACAAATAGACGCAATAATACATTTTTTTAATTTCAATTTCATTTTTTGTACAAATATATAAAAAAATACAGATAAAGCTAAAGTAATCTCATTTTTTTTATTATTTTTGCAGAAAAAGAATACTATCATGCAAAATCAAACAAGAAATAATTATATTTCTATAGCAAAAGCAATTGGAATCATTCTGATGGTAGCTGGCCATTCAGGTTGTCCAAATCTCATAAACAATTTTCTATACCTCTTTCATATGCCACTATTTTTTGTATGTTCCGGATACTTTTCTAAGGACATAAGCGACATCACCAAACTTACAGATTATTACAAAAGAAAAACTCAGGGATTATATGTTCCTTATCTCAAATGGAGTTTATTTTTCTTGCTATTTCACAATCTCTTTGCTGTGTTGAATATAATACACAGCGATATATATGATTTGAGTGATTACATTAAACAATTATTCAATATTTGCATCATGAAAGATTTCGAAATACTCATTCGTCCATTTTGGTTCATTAAAGAACTTCTGCTTTCTTCAATACTAATAGCAACATTATCATATTTACGCCATAAATATCTAAGGGAAATCACAAATATCGTATTTGCAGGCATATTTATTTTTTTAACAGTATTATGTAAATACCACAAAATCAACTGCCACGTATTGGGAGATGTTTCGATATTAACACTAAGCATCACTTATATCTACATTGGAATGCTCTATAGAAAATATGAAAACAAGATAAGACTAGGAAGTGCAACATGCATCATAAGTTTCGCCATAACAATTACTGGAAGTATATTATTTAGTGGAGTGATTGACATGAGATATACTACCCTATCAAATGTTTTACCATATTTTTTATTATCTATTACTGGCATATTATTCATCTTCGGTGTCTCAAAAAAAATCAACACTATACAGGGAAAGACAGACCATCATTACATTTACTATATAGGAAATCACACAATGCCAATCTTAGCTTTAAATTTGTTAACTTTAAAAATAGGCAACCTTATTAAGATACAAATTTATGACATGCCTTTGGAATCACTTGCCTCACATACAATTATCTATGATCATAATCAGCTCTTTTGGATGCTCTATTTAATAATCGGAGTATCGATTCCCTTATTGATAGAACACGTATATACGTTTTTTATCAAGAAAGTGAAGATAAAACAATAAAATCTTGGAATATTTACAAAAATAAACTATCTTTGCACAAAGATTAATTATTATGGCAAAAGACTGGGATATTATAATCACAAACAAAAGTAACCTTCTAAGCATTGACTTTAGCGAAATATGGCGTTATCGCGACCTTTTGGCTATGTATGTCAAACGCGATATCGTGACATTCTACAAGCAAACCATTCTCGGACCACTATGGTTCGTCATCCAGCCACTTTTCACTACCATTATGTTTATGTTTGTGTTTGGCGGCATAGCAGGCATTTCTACAGATGGCATTCCACAAGCTGTTTTTTATTTGGCAGGCCTTGTTTGTTGGAACTATTTCCAGGATTGCCTCAGCAAATGCTCAGACACATTCAACGCAAATCAGGCTATATTTGGAAAGGTATATTTTCCTAGACTGGTGGTTCCCCTCTCCATTGTTATATCGAATCTTATAAAGATGGGGATTCAGTTTGCACTGTTCTTAGTCGTTTACATCTATTATTTTGCATCAGGTATCGAATTTCAGATTAATGCTGCCCTACTACTCGTCCCAGTTCTGATTGTAATGTTAGGGTGTCTAGGCTTAGGATTTGGTATGATTATATCGTCAATGACAACCAAATACCGTGATTTGAGATTCTTAATTACTTTTGGTGTACAGCTTTGGATGTATGCAACTCCTGTCATATACCCTCTTTCTGTCATGAAAGAAACATATCCAAAATATATCTGGGTGTTAGTAGCCAATCCACTGACAGCTATTCTTGAGACGTTCAAATATGCGTTCACAGGAGTCGGAGAATTCAATTGGCTCTATTTCGGATACAGTTTTATAATTACCATCATCATCCTCTTCCTCGGCATTATTATTTTCAACCGAGTACAGCGCAACTTTATGGATGTCATCTAATATAAGCGGGTTATGAGCAATACAGTCATCGAATTCAACAACGTCGGCAAACAATATATTCTCGGTACCATCGGAACCGGTACCTTAAGCCAAGATTTGAACCGTTGGTGGGCAAATATCCGAGGGAAGGAAGACCCCTATCTGAAGATTGGCGAAACCAATGATCGCACTCAAAAAGGAGATAGTCGATTTGTATGGGCCCTTCGTGATATTAACTTTAAGGTTGAGCAAGGCGACGTCGTTGGTATTGTCGGTAAGAATGGCGCCGGCAAGTCCACCTTGTTAAAAATACTCTCTCGTGTCACCTCCCCTACCACTGGTGACATTAAGATAAAAGGGCGTATAGCCTCCCTACTTGAAGTTGGAACAGGGTTCCATCCCGAAATGACTGGCCGAGAAAATATCTTCATGAACGGCTCTATCATGGGCATGACTAAAGCAGAAATCAAGAGCAAGTTTGATGAGATTGTAGATTTCGCTGGTGTTGCCAAGTACGTTGACACCCCAGTCAAACGCTATTCTTCTGGTATGATGGTCCGCCTTGGCTTTGCCATTGCCGCCCATTTAGAGCCAGAGATATTGGTTGTTGATGAAGTACTGGCTGTAGGTGATGCCGAGTTTCAAAAGAAAGCCATCGGTAAGATGCAGGATGTCAGCAAGGGTGAAGGACGCACTGTCCTATTTGTCAGTCACAACATGGCTGCTGTCCGCAGTCTATGCACTCGTGGTGTCATGCTAAAAAATGGTATGGTCGATTTTATTGGCAACATTCCCGATACGCTCGACCACTATCTGAAGAATGATGACTCTATACAGAGCAATAAAATAGTAGATAACGTCAAATGGGTCAAAAACACGCTTCATATTGACCGCATTAGCATTAATGGCACAGAAGAATCGACTTCAACCATTCGTAATGGCCAAACGTCCATAGACGTAACGATAGACGGCTATGCTGATGAAGATATGAGCTACGACGTGATGATGACTTTAAAAAGCAAAGAAGGCGTACCTTTCGCTACCTATGCTATAGGTCACTATATGGGAGAGATTCAATCACTCAAGAAGGGCGCATTCTCATTGAAACGTTCAATAAATCTCCCTCCTATATTGAGTAAAGGTATCATAAAAGTAGATCTTTACCTTCACCACCCGATGGTAGAGTATCTGATGAAAGCTACCGACTGTTGTTCGCTTGAGAGTGAAGGATTCCAGAAAGGCTTTGGCAGGGCATTAAGCCAGGAGCCAAATGGTTTTATGGGATTAACAAACAATGAATAATATGGACCTCATTAAAAGATACCTGCAACTGAATGAAAGCTATCACAGAAAGCTCATTCATCATTTCGGGACAGGCAATGGTTTCTATTCCGAGCTCAACTCTCTGCTATTCTCTACGCTTTTCTGTCTTCAGAACAAACTAAGGTTGGAGCTCTATTCAAAAGATGCCACCTTCACTTTTGGTAACGGATGGACTGAGTATTTCGAGCCTTTCTGTCCGGAATTCAAAAACGACTATATTGGAAAACGGATATCACGAGATTACATTAATAATCACCGTGATAAACACATCTGCTATCTATATAAGATATTCACCAAAAATGACATACTCAACGATATTTATTGGTATTGCCGGAGTGGCTGGTTTGAGCATAGCCATTTCTGCATACCAGAGTTGGGCATCGACGGTGATATCCGCCAAGCCATGAAAGTGATTATTCCTATCGTCTATAGGTTTAACAAGAAATACACCAATATAATTAACAATTTCAACAACAAGTTGGAATTACCTAACAGATATATCAGTTTACATGTCAGAGCCGGTGACAAAATCACAGAAAGAGATCTCATAACTCCACAAGCCTATATGGAAAAAGCAAGATCATTATCAAATTGCCGAAATATTTTTGTTGCTACTGACGATTATCGCATCTTTGAACAACTCAGAGATGATAATCCCGATTATGTATTCTATACTTCAACTTCACCAGAAGAAAAAGGTAATGATACTGAAAAGCTTTTTGCCTCGTCACAAGAAGTAATCAGAAAGAATCTTATAGAAATGTTTGCATCTGTAGAATTATTCCTTCAGTCTGAACTATTTATTGGGACATACAGTTCTAACCCAGGCTTATTTGTTGGAATGCAAATTGATGACAGAATGGTCGGAATGGATTATAACAGATGGCTTATTTTATAGGCTCCTTTTCTTTCATAACTTCTTCATATATAACATTATCCTGTACTCTTCGATAAGCATAGGGGCTGTAAGAAGGACTTATTAGATTTCTTTCTTTATGATAATAGGCACAATGACGGATCTCGGCTAAATCAAACAAAATCTGGCATGTATTGTCTATCATAAAAGGTTGATCCAATGCTGCTTGAATAGCTTTTACTTTCTCAGGATACCTTTCTTGATATTTATTTGAACACCATATCATGAAAGGTACTTCATATTGGTATTTCAAGATTCCTTTTGTCTTCATATTTTCCTGTGTTCGTCCATAATGATTTCTATAATCATGCACTTCCTCACCATGATCAGAAATGTAAACAACAACGCTCTCCAAATCACGAATCTTATTAATTAAATTATACATAACATAATCATTATATCTTGTCGCGTTATCATAAAATGCTATTTGTAATTTTTGTTTATCAGTATAATCACCTGTTATGCTATCTATCACAAAATGGTTATAGTTATCTGTATGGGGATATCTGTTTTCGGCCATATCATGTTGACCACGAAGATGAAAAATAGACAGACTCTTTTTGACTAATCTATCTTCTATACTGAAAAAATCACAAAGCAAGTCCATATCAAAGTCATAGGGAGTATAATTACATTCAGAATAGGATATCTTAACAACTTCCGGATCATACAGATAAGAAAAAATAGAGAAATCAGAAACATCTGCCTTTTCTGTGGTCTTTTGATTATCCCAAAAAAGTACTTTGAAACCAGCATCTCTGAAAATAGCAGGAAATATGGGGAACATCCCCCAACTTTCATTATCCATCAAACTATTGACACTAAATAGATTTTTCATCACATGACTCGTCATATTGTAAGGAGTCACCACATCAGAGAAGACAAACAAATTCCCATTTCTTAGTTCCTGAGCCATATGAGGATTTGTATGAAGTTTATAGCCGTATAACTCTGAATGATATTTATTGAAAGACTCACCTATGACCAAAATAACAATTGCTTCACTTGATGATGATGAGCCCTGTTGCAGATTCAAAGTATGATATTTAGATTGAGATAATTCTTTTTTTGACACTTCAAAAGTATAAAATGAGTATATAACATTTGTCAGAGTATTACAATCCGGCCTATAATCAAGATACCAAAATTCAACAGAGTCCAAATCTTCACATTTAAAAAGGTTTAGAAATTGCCTACATGGATGTACGAAACGCCAAGACATATATAATAGAACCATCAATAAAAGTACTTTTGACAAGGAGCTATCAACAATAACAATCTTCTTTTTATTGAACAGTTCTATAAATACCAATAATGCACCTATCAAAATAATGATAATATAGGCATATATACTATGGATATCCACAATATAACTTTGAATAAAATCGATAGATTCTGTTGCATCCGTTTCTTTTAATAAAAGAACAATCGAAGGAGACAACATGGTTTTAAAATTAAGAAGTAAGAAGATATTAATAGCGCACAAGACGAAAGTAGCCGAATAAACAATTACTTTCCAAACAATTATAACTTTTTTCCTTTGACATAGGAGAGGAATCAATGATAACACATATGACACAATAAAAGGAATAAACAAAACATATGGGAAAGAAGCTCCATATTTTACCAAGACGCCAAAAGAATAAGCTGATGAGAAAGATACATATTCATCTCTATTGATAAAATAAGCATTTAGAAGTGTCGGAAAAATAAGCAATAACAACACATTCAGGAAAAAAGTTCCATTATTGACCATTGGAGAAATAAGAATATCTCCAATTTTTAGGAATCGCTTATATAAAATATTAATCATCACACGTTATCTTTAGTTGGCAAAGATACAAATAATAACCGTATATGCCAAATTTTTGGAAATAAAAGCATTCTTTTTTTGTTGTTTTTAAAAAAAACGCTATATTTGCCAAAAAATCCCAGAAGATGGAGAAAGTATTACTAAATAAAAAAGAATGTCTGTTCCTCAAAGGAATTGCTATTATTTTTATCATCCTTCATAATTATTGCCATGAATTCCCATCGGCAATAGAAGCAAATGAATTCCTATGGATTAAGGGAAACATTATTTCATTCTATAATCACCTAATCCACCCCTCTTACTTTATCATATCAGATTTCTTTTCCTTTTGGGGACATTACGGAATTGTCATTTTCCTTTTTATTAGTGGATACGGATTGGTTATGAAGTATGAACAAACATCAGTGCCACATAAATACAAAACATTTGATTTTATAAAAAAACATTACGTAAAGCTATTTTCTTTAATGATCTGGGGATTCATAGCTAATATGATTGTAAATAAACTATGCACAGATTATTTCTTTCATGACATTTGGACTATACCCGGACAATTGTTATTGATTATTAACTTGATTCCTAATGCCCACATCAATCCAGGCCCCTATTGGTATTTAGGGATGACATTACAATTATATATTATATACATTTTCCTAATTTTTAAAAAAAGTGACTATTCCATATACCTCTTACTTGGAATCTTTTCTATTTTACAATTATCATGTGCCCCAGATAATGACTTTCTCTATTGGATGAGGCGCAATTCTATAGGTTGTTTCTTACCATTCGCTATTGGAATCATATTTGCAAGGCATCAACATATAATCAAAAATGTAAGATATAATTTTTTTATAGTCGCTTTTCTAATTGCAGTGATATTTGTATGCAATTTCAACTATTATTTATGGGTTATCTCACCACTTTTCATTGTACTATTATCCATCATAGTCACTAAAGCATGTTCAAGAAGCAAAGTTCTATTTCATTGCTTTGAAAGAATTGGAAGAATATCATCGACCATTTTCATTATGCATCCAATTATCCACTGGGTACTCCTCCCAAACGAAACCAAACGTCCATATATATATTTATATATTATTGTATACACAATTCTAAGTATATTGCTTGGCATTATTTATCGAAATTTCTTAAACCATGTCTCAAATACAAATGGAACATCATATAATAAACAACAAGATTAGAATATCAATTGTTATCGCTATTTACAACTGTGACAAATACATAGAAGTATGTGCCCGCTCTTTATTTGATCAGACACTTAATGATATTGAATACATTTTTGTTAACGATGCAACGCCTGATAATAGTATCACAATTCTTGAAAGCATCATGGAGGAATACCCCAACAGGAAATCATTCATCAAGATTATCAACCTAGAGAAAAATATGGGGGTCGCAAATGCAAGACGAGTTGGAATTGAGAATGCAACTGGTGAATATGTGATACATACTGATAGTGATGATTGGATAGACAAGGATATGTATGAGCGGCTTTACCTTAAAGCAAAAGAAACTGATGCAGATATTGTGGGCTGCAATTTCCGTCATGAATTCACGGATCTACAATATATTTTTCGCCAGCAATATGCAGATTCGATGGAAGAAAATATCAGCCGTCTGATTAATGGTCGTATTTTTCCATCGCTATGTACTTCACTAACTCGCAGAAGCCTCATAATAGATAACAATATCACTTTTCCTATTGGATTGAATATGGGTGAAGACCTATTCTTTAATCTACAATTATATCTTCATGCCAAGAAAATCGTCAGCATAGATTGGGCCCCATATCACTATCGACATACAGAAGACTCATCATGTATGCAACGCACCAGGAGATCCATTGACAGCGATATTGCTATAGCAGGCTTGATTGAAAAGCTTATGAAAGAGCAGCATTTATATGAGAGATATGCTAAGGACATCGAATATCGGAAATTTTTCTCAAAACTTCCACTTGCACAAAACTTGGACAATAAGGAGAATTATCTGGAATGGCTCAACATTTATCCTGAAACCAATAGACTTATATGGAAATATGATCAATTCGATTGGAAACAAAAAATCGAACTATGGTTAGCAGCTAACAAAATGCTCCCAATAGCTAGATTATTCCAACGCATAATAAGATTACAGCACAAACTTAAAAACCTCTTATTTTCAAAAGTTTACGTGCTATTTTTAGAACAATATTCTTAATTGTTTGCGACTTACTAATGCGAGGAGCGATTTCTAACAGATTAGGATGAATAGAAGCCATCATCTGATAATCTTTTAAAACCCTTTCTGGGAAGAGTTCCTTTAATACTGCCTCTCGCTCCTGTTTATCTAATTCAAAATTGGTATTACTGATGCCTTTCATATCCACATCCACCACAATCGTATCTGTGTAATAGAAAGAACAATTGTCTAATACAAGTGCCTCGATAAAGAATTTCCAGTCAGAAACAATTCGATATCTCTCATCATAAGGATGACGAAGTGCAATCTCTCGACGGATAAAAGATGCTTGATGATCAATGGCCCATTTATACAAGTCGAGCATCGTCACCCCACCCTTTCCTACATTTCGGATTCCATTCTCTGAATGAGTTCCAGTAATAATATCAGCATCAGACTCCAAGGCAAAGATCTTTTCAAGAACATATTCTGAATGGTAGCAATCACCTCCATTCATAAAGTTCAGAAAATCACCCTTTGCCTGACGAAGACCTTTGTTCATACCGGGATAAATGCCACCGTCCTTTTCAGATACCCAATAGTCGATATGATTCTCATACCGTTTAATGACATCAACACTTCCATCTGTCGAGCCTCCATCAATAATAATAAACTCATAATCATGAAAAGTCTGGCTGATAACGCTCTTTATCGTGCGTTCCAGCCCTTCTGCATCATTATAATTGACCGTTATAATAGAAAGTTTCATTGACTTATTATTTTTATTTGCAAATATAACCATTATTTTCAAAAAAACTTGTATTTTTGCAGGAAAAAGTTGTACTGATGAGAATTATTTATAAAATCCTGCATAAATTCGAGAATTTCTATTGGCAAAAGATTGTCAAGAAGCAATATCCTATGCTAACTTCTTTTAGTAGAAATAGACTCTCGAAGGAGAGAGCTATAGGTCTCGTCTATATGCTTCATCATATCACGGAGAAGAATCCGAATGGCATTCCTACTAATGAAGATTTAAAAGTCTCACCACAATTCTTAGAGACAATTATAATCAAATACAAAAAACAAGGATTTTCATTTGTTTCTCTTGATGAATTAAGCGAAATCATTGCTTCTGGAAAGGCACCAGAACATCCTTTTATCGCTTTCACCATTGATGATGGTTATTTGGATAACTACACAGAAGCACTTCCTGTTTTCAAACGTCAACAGGTGCCATTTACTATTTTCGTGGCTACAGACTTCATCGATCAAAAAGCTATACTCTGGTGGGATATCTTGGAAGACTTAATCCTCAAAAATGATTCAATACTGATAGGTGGAAAAGAATATCGCTGTCATACATTTCAAGAGAAATGGGATGCGTATCGCATTTTGAGAAAGATTATCCTTTGCTTTGACCCTAAGAAACTCAAAGAGGCGCTAGAAGAGTTATTTTCATTTTATAACATTGACTGGAACGAACCTATAAGACGTCAGGCAATGACCTGGGAACAAATAAAAGCCATCAGCAAACACCCTCTCTGCACAATTGGCGGACACACTGTTTCCCACGCGGTACTGAACCAATTAAGTGAAGAAGAGTTCCGTCAAGAGGTTTCTAAAGGAATAGAAAAGTTACAAGCTGCAATAGGAAAGCCTATTCATCATTTTGCCTATCCTTATGGTTCTCCAAATGAAATTGGAGAAAGAGAATATCATCTCATCCGTGAATTCGGATTCAAAACCGTTTTCTCTTCTTATGGTGGTTGTATAACTAGCGAGAACAAGTATCAAATTACTCATCTACCTAGAGTTTATCTGCATGAATGACAATTTCAGATTCAGGCTCTCAGTGGCTATCACATGGTTGCGTTTCCCACTGATTTTTCTCATTATCATGCTTCATTGCTATTCTGTACAGAGAGTGGAGGGGGCCAATGATTTGTATTTCAGAATTCTTTACCCATTTTCCTTATGGCTGGGCGAAACCGGTGTGCCAGGATTTTTCTTTATTTCAGGCTTACTTTTATTCATGAGCAAGAAGAACTACCTCCAAAAGCTCCAAACAAGGACACACACATTACTGATAACATACGTAACCTCTTCATTATAATCATCATCTCTCCACTACTCTATTATATCATAAGGTATACAAGAGAGCTTTTTCTGATCGCTATCGCTCTGTGGTGGATGACAACTAACAATAATGCTTTTATTCCACAAACTATTCTATTCTTTAGCCTTGGGGCATATTTCCCTATATCCGGAGTTAACCCATTAGAGTTATTTACAAAATACAGGCCTTTCTTTTTAACTACATTCTCTCTTTTTGCTATTGCAGACATCATGTCTCATGTGGCAATGGGAACACCGTGGAACCTTCAAATTCATCGCTTTGCCCTCATCTTTAATATCCCTGTTATGTTTTTATTAGCAGATTGGTGCACCCGTCATAGCTATTCCAATAAGACATTGCCCAACGCTGCCTTCATCGTGTTCTGCGTACACTACCCTATCGTAGTCATTCTCAGAAAACTATGTATCTCAACTTTCGTATATGCCAATGAATTTACACATATTGTTTTGTATTTCATATGCGTCATCGCCTCAACCTTTATCAGTCTTGGCATATTCATGGTATTAGAACGATATTTTCCTAAACTTAAAAACATCCTATCCGGTAACCGATGAAAAGAATACTCATAATCTTAGTAATTATAGTACTGTCTGCCATATGTATTATATGTGGTTCCAAGGGCTATTCATATTATTCTCCAGCAAAAGAACGCAATAACTATCAAACTGCTCAGCACCATGATGATACGATTCGCATTGCATATATCGGAGATAGTTGGGCATTTGGACATAAGTTTCATGACTGCAAAATAGCAGAAGTACTTAGCAAAGAGCTATCCAGGTCGGTTTGTGTATCATCATACGGAATTGGTGGACTTACAAGCAAAGAGATATATCACGCACTATTTGAACTTGAGAATCTTAGGTGTTTTATGGAGAGAGGCTATGATTATTGTTATATCTCTGCAGGTATCAACGATACCTATAAAAAAATGTCTACAGCTTATTACAAAAAAAGTATGGATTGTATCATCCGATTCCTTCTTGCAAACCATATTCATCCTATAATACAAGAAATACCAGATTACAACATCAACAAAACATACGATAATCAAAAGCCTGACAAGAAGTTCATTAGACAATTATCAATGCTCATCAACCATACGAAATTGGATTGCAAACAAGATTTCCGTGATGCCCTTGATGAGCTAATCAATGAAAAAGGATATAATGATAAAATTAGCGTTATAAGATACAAATCGTGGAATAATGATTATGAGAATGATTTAAATATACTATATCTAAATGACGGCATGCATCTTAATGAGAAGGGATATCTGGTTCTTGATAGTATGATAGCAAAAACAATTTCTCTTTTTTATCAAAAAATCGTGTGAAGCGTAAAACTTCACACGATTGCTATTATATTTCCGATAAAAATGCTTACTTAGTATATACCAGTTTGTTTCAACAACACTTTTATCTTTCTTTGGATCCTTATTGAACCAGTTATTAAAATCTTTATAAGCATCCTTGATACAAACCTTTTCAAGTGGATACTTGAAGTCATAAGGTAACATAATTCCATGCGGATCCTCACCTTTCTTAGCAAGTTTCACCTCTAAACCAGTAGTCTTATCGAAGAGGTATGGCTGTGTAGCCTCATCTAGGAAACTGAACGATTCACTTACTTCCTTTACAACAACAACAGGTTCGATATATTCAACTCCATTCTCCGAATTAATGAGCTGATTCGTTCCCTTACCAAAGAGAGAATGAACCTCTGTATTGTCGTTAATAACTCCTGCGTTGATATTCTTTACAAACAGCTTATCATTCGCACCACATGCTACAATGGCATATTGAACATGAGTATTATCAATACGTTTAGCCTTAATAACGACATCGTTCATATCATAATCGCCTAATTGTCTGTCCTCAAAGCAATAGGTATATGTATTGTGTTCAAATTCTACTACAGTTTCAGGATCGGTCACACTGCCCTCAACCTCCAAAAGGATATCATTGAAGTCACCATCGGTTCCAGACTCCCAGCAAAGTAATATTCTGTCTTCCATCTTGAACCATGTTGCACGGGGCTGTCCATTCTTAAGCCCTGAACTTTTAAAATTAAAATTCGGGTCTGTATTAATTTTGGTATTTAAACGTCCATCAAAATAGAGTTCTCCTCTTTTCACACCTTTTTCTGCATCAGTCTTCGCACGGACCATAAATCCAATTTTATAACCTTCGGGGAAAATAAAACTACCCTTTGTACCAATTTCAGGAGCACCATCACCAAAATAGAGACAGGCATAAGCATCACGCTTATCAAGTACATCATCCTCATTAACACCAAAATGCTGGTTAAATGGAATCAGTTTATATTTAGGCAAATTCTGTAAGAAAGCAACTTTTTCATTTTCGCCCATATTATTAAGATCTGTCTCCTTAAAATAATAATAGTACAAATCTGAATTATAAACCTCATTACCCCATTGTGTAGCACCATCACACTTATAAATTGGACAAACCACAATTGGAGAATTCTCGCCTGTTGTTGTACGATAAGCATTATCATCAGAATACCCTGAAGCAATCACTTTACTGTAATTCTTGTGAGTTTTCCCATTAGGGAAATAGGCAAAAATCAAATCTCTCAGTCTGTTTGCATAAGCATCTGTATATGCAGGAGCTTCCATTTTCAAGCCTTCATAATCATTGAATGAATACAACTTCTCGTCTGTTACTCCATCAACCAAATAACCACTACGCTGAGCAGCATAAGATGATTCACTTGAAGCAATACTGAACTCCCCCTCAGGGAATGGGAATACATCTATACCACGGGTCTTTGCAGGACTACCTAATGAAACAGAATTCCCTTCAATCTTCTCATAATAACAACTATTCGCAGTATAGAAAGCTGCATATAAGCCTTCGTTTTTACCAGGAGCATCATAGTTGATATTCAAAGAAGACTGACCGTTGGTTTCAGCCTCATTCAGAACTGTCATAGAGTTGAAAGATTCACCATCCTCATCAGTCTGAGCAACCAAAGCCATAATAGCCACCTTCTTGATGGCCGAGTTTGCTTTAACAATAACTGATCCCTTGGTTGTGGTAATCCAATCTTGCTCTCTTGAATACGGAACTCCGAAAATTTTCTCGAAGTTTGCTTGAATATCCTCCTCTGTCACACCTGATGATGGTGATGGATCTGGCGTTGGAGTTGGCTCTGGCTCCATTCCATCAAAACCTTTAACGCAACTGGATAGTAAAACTAATCCTAAAGTTGCTAATGATAAGAACTTCTTCATAATTATCAAATATTTAATCGATTAAATTGTATCTACTCTGCAAAGTTAGTAAAAAAACCATCTATTCAAGAATATTATAACTACAAAATAGCCATTGTTAACACAATTTAAGTATTCTATATAACAACCAGACCTTCATTCATTTGAATCAGGACTTGTTTTTATGTTATTTTTCTGATTAAAATTTGGAGTTTAAGAAGAATTTATCTACTTTTGCAACGTGAAAATGATAAAACCTATATATATGAAGAAGAATAGTCTGATTAAGATATGTGGTGCTCTTGCTTTTATTTGTATGAGCATTGTTTCTTGTTTACAGAAACCTGAAGATGGATATATAAAATCTGAAGTAACAGTACCGGGGGGTGCAGTTAACTATTTTGAGAATGCAATGGATTTTGGATTTGAGGGCGGCGAAAAAGTCTTGTCGTTCAAGTCCAACCTTAGATGGAACTTGAAGATAGCAAACACTCAAAATGGCGTGCAATGGTTGACCATCGATCAAACTACAGGCAATTCTGGTAGTCACAAGGTCATATTTTCTGCAGATGAAAACAACACTTATGAAGACCGAAGTGTAATGGTTCAGCTCGTTACAGATGATACCATCAGAACCATCAGAGTAAACCAGAAACGCATGGAAGCCATCACGTTAACCTCCGACATATTTGAGGTTCCTGTAGATGGCGACGACATAGATGTAGAGGTCAATTATTCTGCAGACTATGAAATGACTATTCCTGACGATTATAAAGGATGGATACATAGAAAGCCAGCCACCACCCGCGGCTTGGAGTCGTCAACGATTACCTTCACCATCGACCCAAGTGAGGAATATGAAAAACGCGAGGGTAAAATCTTCTTTAAAGCTAGAGATGAGGAAGAGGTTGTCACCATATATCAGGCAGGTAGCGGCAAACTGATTTTATCACAAAACGAGTACAATCTTACAGGAGCCGAGCAAGAATTCTCTATTGACGTAAACAGCAACTTTGATTTCAGTATAGAAATGCCAGAGGCTGATTGGCTTAAAGAGAACACTAGTATGACTCGCGGTATGTCATCGCACACCTTGAAGTTTAAAGTATCAGAGAATGATGATTATAATAAATCACGCTCAGCAAAAATAAGATTCTTTGATAATAACAGTAAGATATCTGAGACTGTTGTTATAAATCAAGCTTCAATTGGCGCAGTTATCACATTAGACACTTTAGAATATAACGTAAGTTGTGACAAGCAGGATCTTGACATCGATGTGAAGAGCAACTTTGACTATGATATTGACTTCCAAGGTGCAACTTGGGTTAAACAGCGAAAAGCAGCAAAAACTCGTGGAATAACAAGCAGATTATTGCAACTATCTGTAGATGAGAATGACGGTATTGAAAAGAGAACGGCAAAAATCAAACTCTACGATAAAAAAAGTTCCGCTTCTATAGAAGTGATACTCAATCAGTTGCCTAACACTCCAACTATTGTCCCAGAGAAGAAGGAATACGAAGTCGATGCTAACAAACAGAATCTTGACATCAAGATTAGTAGTAACGTAGACTATTCTGTAGATTTACAGGGAGCAGATTGGATTAAAGACAGGAACGCAGCACAAACACGTTCATTGGCTACCAGTACACTGAAACTTGAAATAGCCAAGAATGACGGGTATGATAGTCGTACCGCCAAGATCAAACTAACACAGAAAAATGGTACCGCTTCTGAAGTAATAACCATTACTCAGAAAGCCAAGAATGGTATTGAAATTCCGACAAAAGAATACACTATTGATGAAAATGGTGATACATTAAATATCGACGTTAATTCAAACGTCGACTACAAATTGATCATCAATGATAATTGCAAAGAATGGATCTCAGAGCTACAGAAGACTCGTGGTCTATCATCTTACACTCACCAACTGGTGATAAAAGCCCTTGGCGACAATGAAGACAGAACTGGAACAATTACCATTTCTAACGAGAAGTTGAAACTCAGTCAGACGATTACAATCAAACAACGTAGAACACTCTATTTCAAGAAGCAAGAAATCTTTATTCCTATTGGTAAGCAGAAAACAATTTCATTAACCAACATATCTGAGCAAGGAACTATTTGGACTAGTGATGATGAAAATATAGCCATTGTGGAGGCAACCGTTGCTAACGACGGAATAGTAAAAGGCAAAAGTAAAGGTAGTACAATAATTACAGCCAAGACAGAAGATGAAAAACATTTTGCAACATGCAAAGTAAAAGTCTGTTATATCACAGAATTGATTAGTGCATATTTTAGTGAATGTTCGACTTCAGTTGTTAATGGAAAAGTTGAAAGTGGAAGCATACTCAGTTGGATATTCAAAAATGAAAGCACAGACAGAGTTGTGTTAAAAAGCCTTCAATTAATTGATGGAAAAAACGGAACCAAGGGAGATATCATTCCGGTAAATAAGAACGTTGATGGCGAGACATCCGTTGACATTTCCACAACCATTAGAACTACCGGAATGTATTTACCAATATATTGCCGTTTTAAATATTCACATGATGGAAAGGATTATACCCTTGATGCGATTTTCGACAATAACGATCAATAACAACTCTAGTCATCTGATATAATATGCAGCATACCATTCTGCAAATTTCCGAAGGCCCTCTCTTAATGTAACCTTTGGAACAAAACCAAAATCCCGTTCTAAAGCCGAAGAATCAGCATACGTGGTTGGCACATCACCAGGCTGCATGGGTACAAGTTCCTTATGGGCTTCAAAATCAAAATCTTTTGGCAGTACCCCGGCACGTAGCAGTTCCTCTTGCAAGATCCGTACGAAATCCAACAGATTCTCTGGCTGACCGCCACCAATATTGTACACAGCATATGGAGGTTCTGGTAATCCATCCTCTCCAACACGACGTTCTGGGGCCTTACCCATCACTCTAACAACGCCTTCTACAATGTCATCCACATAAGTAAAATCCCTGCTGCAGTTGCCGTAGTTATAAATCTGTATGGTCTTCCCTGCCAGCAACTTATTCGTAAAACCAAAATTTGGTGGCAGCATAGAGCGAAACAGGATTGTCGACCTTGTCATCAGTAGAGAATGGCACTTTCTTATTACCTCCATACACACTCGATGATGAAGCATATACCAAATGCTCCACGGGCCAATGTCGGCACGCTTCCAAGATATTATAAAAGCCTATGATATTACTCTCAATATACGCATCAGGATTATCTATCGAATATCTCACGCCTGCCTGAGCCGCCAGGTTCACCACCACATCAAAACGATATTCGGCAAATAGTTTCTCGAGCAGTTCTTTATCTGCGATACTTCCTTTGACGAAGACAAAGGTTGAAAGTGCAGAGTACTTATTACATTCCTCTATATCTTTCAGTCTGTATTCTTTTAGAGCTACATCATAGTAGTCATTCATATTGTCTATGCCCACTACCGTAACTCCCTTAAGGTCCGTTAGAAGTCGCTTTACAAGATTAGCACCAATAAAACCGGCTGCACCAGTTACCAATATCTTATTCATATGCTTTAAGTATTAGTTATTTGGGGGCAAAGATATGAAAAATATCCTTGCCCCCCAAATATAAAGTGTTAAATCTATTAATTAATTTAGATTTATAAAAGTATGCTAATTGTGTATTCGCTTTTCATTCATTCCCTCAATTTCACCAAGTATACGGTGCCGGACATTTTGTGGGCGGACTTAAAGCGGTACTCAGGGCGGCTTAGGAAGGTACCAATTTTGCGGAACGTTCCTGTCTCTTCTTTGTAACCCTTGAACGATTTCTTAAGAAGGGCTGAAATTTCCTTAAGAGACATCCACTGGCCCTCTTCACCGTCAGTTGGACGTTGGAGTACTGACATAAGCATCTCACCAAGTCCGCTAACCTCCTGATAACTGAAGTTACGCTGAATCAACTGCTGTTCCTGTTCGCGAGTTGGCCAATAGCGTTCGCCATTATGAATTTCATGCAGCAGCTGGGCATAGAGTTGCGGATAGTCGATAGGAGTACGGAAATCAACATCGCCCTCAACCGTTACACAGATAAAACGTCGAGCACCACTAGGATCAGTCAGTGGCATCATCTCGTTGGTGGTACCAATAAACGAGGCAAAGCGGCGATGCTCAGAATAGGCCTTCCCATAAGGTGGGCGATACTTCAAATCGGCAGTAGAAACCAGGTATTTCAATACAACCTGCTGACGCTGGGTTATCTTATCGAACTCATCAAGATTAATCAATCCAAAGGATGTCAGACCAAGATTCAAGTCGGTTTCGTTCTTAAAGTTGATACGATCGTTATAATAATCGCGCAGATGAAGTGGCAGAAGTATTCTGCAGAATGAAGACTTACCACAGCCCTGACGACCAATCAACAATGGAACGAGGGAGTTTCCTGACAACTGACCTTTACCCATCCACATGGCCACCATCGAGCGCATCCACAGATGGAACAACTCTGGCCACTTTTCGTAGCTTGTTGGTATTCTGTGAGCCAAGGCTTCTACCCTATCCTTTCCATCCCATTTGGGCAGACTGTCGAGGTACTCGTTCATAGGGTCATAAAGCTCAATATCGTCAGAGTTTACATAGCGGCGGATATCCTTATCCCAACACTTAATGCCTTGGCGCAACGCCTTCATTGTTATAGAGTTACGAGCCTCATCAGTTAGGTCGCGGAATGAGAATCCGATGCCAGTTCGCTCTCTGAACTCAGCCACGCCACGCATCACATTCTTACGAATCTCATAGTTCTCCATAAGGAACATATCAATCTTCATCGTCAACAGTGTTTCTTGTGGAATATTCTTCTCAGGCTTATAACCATTGCTTTCCTCATAACGCTTAACAATCTGTGGACGATATACATTCTCGAACACCTTATTAATCAGCAGATCATCGTCGCCAAGAGCATAAGCACTATATCGAGCCATGCGTTTGGCGATGGCCATAGGAATTCCGGTCTCCAGGCAGTGTACCGCAAGTCGTGTTATCACAGCATGCTGTAGCTCATCGTCTTTCAGACCCTCGCACTCATCATAAGCCTTACTGAGATTAAACTCAAAAATATGATGCATGGTAAAGTAACGACTCTGACTTGAGTGCGGATCGTCCTTCTCGAGTGTCGAAGTACAAACCAGCGACAGAGCCTGAGTAGGTTTCTCGGCACGGGCATAGAATGGTATTGCCACGGGATTATACACCGCTTCGGCATCTGTACTTAAATAACATGTACGATCCAATCGCGGTTCAAGTTTCTCGACGTTAACCCCCAACTGTGCATTATATGCCAATCGGGCTCGTTCGTACAGGTTCTCGTGAAAATCGGAAATCTTATCAGGCTCCGAAGGCAAAGGCATATTATCATCCTTAGAACGCTCGCTTGGAAACAGCTCACCTCTACAGATAATCTTCACACTACGACCAGAAGCACCAACAAACGCCATCAGTGTCTGTGGAACCTCACCCGCCCCAGTTCTTATAGCCTCGGCCTCTTCATAGCCTGTAAGATTATTAACTTCAAGCAACACAATACCTGTATATCCGAGTGTTACGCGCTGATGATTACGATTCTCCATCACCGAAGCAAAACACAGGCGAGGCAGTTTGTTGATTGTCATATCTGCACCAACTACCGAACCGTCAGGCTGACGAGTAAGGTCGAACACAGGATACAGTCTGCGAAGTTCATCAACTACCTGGCGATATTCGTTGCCACGAATCATTTCTATAACATCCGTCAATTCAAGAACTCTGAGAGTTTCCTGCTGGCGATAAGGTTTTAAAAGAGTAATTTTAGTCATCTTGATATCAATCCATATAATTCTGCGCAAAATTACTAAAAAATAACGTCATAACGTCATATTGAAGGTAAATAATTGATAAACAGAGTGTTAAATAATGATAATAAACGTCATATATGATATAGCTAACGTCATATATCATCATTCGGACTATCTGTAAAAATAGTTTCTATGGTAGGAACAAAGTGTTTCAAACTGAGAAACACAGTGTTTCACCGCATGAAACAAAGTGTTTCGGCAATTAAAACACCTCAAAACACGCTCAATATGATGTTTAATAATATAACGTCATATAATGTCATCATCTGTAAATCATTAATAATCAACAAGATAATTAAAAGATGATAATATGATGTTATAAATGAAGATATTTCTCAGAAAATTTGTATCTTTGCATTCGTTTTACTAAAATTAAGCAATTATGAACAAAGAAGAAAGTCTGCGAGCTCATGCGAAAAACCATATAGCATGTTTCATCGACAAATGTCCACTCCACGAGACATGTCTTAACTGGATGACAGCTCAATACAACGATGGAGAGATTCACATTGTTACCTGTGTCAATCCACATTACCCCAAAGTAGGGACAAAACAATGCACTATGTATCAGAAAGATGAAACCGTAAGGTATGCCATCGGAATGATGCATATATTCGATACAATCCCCTATCCTATTGCACGTAGCGTCAAGAGACGTCTTATAAACCTATTCTCACGCAAGCGATTCTACGAATATCGCAATGGTGTTCGTCCCATCCCTCCATACGAACAGAATCAGATAGCCAGAACATTCAAAGAAGAAGGCTGGGATGGCGAGATAAACTATGATGATTGGAATGAGGATTATCTGTGGTAAATGGTTGAAAAATAAATAAATTGAAATTTATTTTGTATTTCGCTCGATTTGCACTATCTTTGTCCCCATGATTCATTACATCAAGTTATTACGCCCGTTGCAGTGGCTCAAAAACGTGTTTGTGTTTGCGCCTATATTCTTCAGCACCAATCTGCTGAAGCCTGAATATTTCTGGCCTACATTGGTGGTGTTTGCTTCGTTCTGTCTGATATCTAGTTCGATATATTGCTTCAACGACCTCAAGGATGCTGAGGCCGACAGGATGCACCCCAAGAAGTGTAAGCGCCCTATCGCATCTGGCAAGGTATCAGTTACAGGGGGATATACCATGATGCTATTATGCACCATTGGGGCTTTGGCCATCATTCCTCTGGCTCATAGTGTCAATACACATTATCTATATGCCATCATCATTGGCTATTGGCTGATGAACATTGCCTACAGCGTAACGACGACTATCGTATTTATGAGCAGACGGGTACCAAACCACGTGTGTCTATCACTGGCTACAACAAGACTTTCATCAACGAGGCCACAGCCATCATCGCCTCGGTCACACTGGTGTGCTACATCATGTATACCATGTCGCCAGAGGTTATCCATCGCTTAGGCACACGCTATGTGTACCTTACATCAGGATGGGTGCTTGCAGGTCTGCTCCGCTATCTGCAGAACATGATTGTGTTCGGACTGAGTGGAAGTCCTACGAAATCGCTGGTCAAGGATCATTTCATCCAGTTCTGCATCCTGGGCTGGATAGCATCGTTCTTCATTATTATCTATCTGTAAGATGAACAAGAAAGACCTGTGGTTACTACCGAGTTGGATTTTGGCAGTACGTTCCAGTTGTTGGTGGCTGTGGTGCTGAGTGCCCAGTGTACTGACAAGCGGATAAATCAGGTAACGCCAGATTTGTTTGCACACTACCCTGATGCCAAATCAATGGCCAAAGCAGAAGAGGAAGAGGTGTTTGAATGGATCAGAAGCGTGTCGTATCCCAATGCCAAGGCCAAGCATCTGGTAGAGATGGCAAGGGTGCTGATGGAGAAGTTTGATGGTGAAGTGCCAAGCACGCTCGATGAACTGCTGACACTGCCTGGAGTTGGACGCAAGACAGCCAATGTCATCCAGAGCGTAGCGTTTGGCAAGGCCACATTAGCCGTCGACACCCATGTGTTCCGTGTGGCTCACAGAATGGGCTTGGTGAACAAAACTGACAACACCCCATACAAAGTAGAAATGGCGCTGACCAAGTATATCCCAGAAGAGGACATACCTAACGCTCACCATTGGCTATTGCTACATGGACGATACGTTTGTACAGCGAGGAAGCCTCACTGTGAGAAGTGCGAGTTAGCGAGTTTTTGCGCGAAGAAGATATAGAGCGAAAAAAATTTTTAATGCTATTTGCGAGGACCACCGCGATGTCCGCCCTGTCCCCAGTTGCGGAAGGCATGACGATGGAACTTATCCTCAGCAATAATAGATTTATACACCTTTGTGGCTGAAACCACTTTAAGGAACTTGTTATGATAGTTTTGCTGGATGCTTCTCAACTCAATCTCATACTGGTCGCGACGCTGAATGGCACGCTTACTTGAAGCCTCATCAGATGGCACCTTAAACAGCTCACGCATCTTATTATATACGACACGCTGTTTCTTCTGCATCTCACGATAGAGCGGAAAGAATTTAGCAGCTTCTTCAGGAGTAAAACCAGCCTCATTGGTAATATACTGCTCCAAATCAGCCTGGAATTTCTCAGGCGAGAACTTCTGCTGTTCCTCAGCATTAACGCCAAGAACAAACATCATCATCAAAACAGCAGAAACTAGTAGTTTTTTCATCATCAAACACATTTTAGTAATTGTCAGCCATGTAGGCGTAGATTTCGTGATTGTCGAGCATCATATAGTCTGCAGCCTCATCGAAATAGCCGTCAGCATTCTCCTGCTGCTGTGGCTGAGATACTGCTTTGGCCTGAACGGGAACAGCTTTCGATGTTTCCGCAGATGGATGCCACATCCAAGCGGCTCCTGCCACTAACAAAGCGCACACACTGGCTGCCGCATAAAATACGGGGCGCATAAATACAGACTTTGCACGACGTTTAGGCTGCTCAGGCAGATTCTGCATCACCTGGGCAGTAAGGTTATCAAAATAACCCTCTGGAACGCGGAACGGATTCCGTTTTCCAACCTTTTCCTGTATGTACATTTCTTCGTTCATCGTATATATGACGTATTGATATTCAAATAGTTTAATCGCGTTGCTTAAAAAATTCAGTTATTTTTTTTACCGCTATGTGATAGCTTGCTTTCAGGGCTCCCTCAGAAGTGTTTAACACCTTACTGATATCGCTGTATTTCATCTCATCGTAATACCTCAGCGTGAAAACGGTTCGCTGCACTTCAGGCAGTTGGGCGATGGCCTCCTGAAGCATTGCCTCAGTCTCATTACCGTCAAAGTATTCATCAGCCATCAAGCCCTTAGCTACAGTAAGATCTTCTGCAGCCTCAGAAGCCATATGCTTATTACGGCGCAACAGGTCGAGACTCTCATTGATGGCTATTCGAGTGAGCCAAGTAGACAGTTTCGAATCGCGATTGAAGGTATCGTATGCGTTCCATGCCTTCAGAAAAGTATTCTGAAGCACGTCGTTAGCATCTTCGTGAGTGAGCACGATACGACGTATCTGGTAATACAGCGGCTCGCTATACTCGCGTACTATCGATTCGAACTCTCTGCGCTTATCCATTTAAGTTCCTTACTTATAACCTTGTCGAACCCATAGATATCAGGCCAGAAGTCGATGGCGCCAGTCTTTGGATTCAGGAAGGTTGTATAATACATAATGTATAGAGGCACATGGGGCTTAACGTCGCGATACGAAATCAGACGGAACGGACGTTTAGCGTCAGCATGCTGACGAACCCATGAGCGGCCAAGCTCTGTAACAGGTGGTATATCCATCGAGATGCGAAGGCTCTCGCGCGTCCACTCATCAGCATCAGGAAGCAGATAACAAGCCAGATCGAACGGTTTCTGCACTCTGACGCAACCATGCGACAAGGTTCGACGTTCGCGCTGGAAAGCGCCTCTGTTATTGGTATCGTGGAGATAAATCGAGAAATTGTTGGGGAAACGGAACACGATTCTGCCCAAGGAGTTACCTACTCCACCCCTCTGGCTGATACGGATATTGCCAGAAAGCAACGAACCTGAGTTGACATCAGCCACGTTAAGCGTATCACCCGATTCCTTATTGATGATAGAATAGCGGTTGCGGGCGAAATAGGCAGAGTCGCCTGCATGATGAGCCACCTCAGTCTTCACGATGTTATAAGGGATAATCCACTCTGGGTTTACCTGCATATAGCTTATCTCGCTGTTAAGCAGAGGTGTCTTGGTGGGTACAGCTCCACAACAGATACGCATATCGAGCACCGTATCACCACCAATAGCCCACAACTGCTGGGCAGGGATGTTTACAAGAATCTGGCGCTGATGCTCCTTTGGATGCGGAATCTGCCAGCGACAACGTTCCATGTTGACTGCTATCTGATGACGTCTCTCTGCATCAGTCGTCTTATCCATCTCCTTGAGGAGTGCCTTATATATATAGGTATCAGGAGCCGACTCTATGAGATAAGACATTCTATCGTCATCTTTCACCTTCTTAGCGGCCTCTGTTGTATCTGGGGCAGCTACCTCGTAATCGAACACACGAGCGAAGGTGCCTGGATTGCCCACCTTAGGATCCATTCGGTTAAAAACACGAGGGCGCATAAAACCATAGCGCTGACCTGTGGCAAAACGAATATAAGCTTTAGTGAGGTTGGCATCCAGTCGAGGCAGCAAATCATTAATGCTGACTCCAACAGAATCGAATGCCAGCTGATGCACAATCTCAAGATCCCTGGCTATCGCAGGAATAAAGAATGCTGCAGTATCAAGTCCGTTACGGGGAACCTCACGACTCAAATATGCACAGACAGAATCAGCATCTGCCGACACCCCCATACGATCGAACCACACACCAGTAAGTGTGCTATCCATCTGGTTAACATATTCGCCAAAAGCAGAACGCTCAGCCTCTGTTAGCTCGCGGAATCCTTTCTGGTTACAGGATATCAGCAAGAAACAGACACTTAACAGCATGAAGGTTACTGAATAGAAACCTTGCGAACCACTTTGTCTACCTTTAATATGTAACACCCTTTAGTAAGATTTAGATTCACACGCTCATTTGGAGACTCGATATTGTATGACTCCAGAATGTTGCCTGTGAGTGATATGACCTGAAGAACTTTGCCCTGAGCACCAGTAACGATAACAGTTCTGCCTTCTACAGAAATCGTAATAGAAGGTCCATCAACCTGAGCCGCTGGGACTGGGTCGAGGAAGAAACTGGTAGCTGTTAGAGGGGCAGCCATCAAGCATAACATGGTTGATATGAGTATTATCTTCCGCATATACAACTATTTATAGTTGGGGCAAAGATAGATATTTATTCCGAACTGACAAAATTTTAAGCAAAAAAAATGTATTTTAAAGGCTTTTACACATCAAAAACATCCATTTCGTTGGTCAAAAAGCTATTTTCGAACACTTCTTTTGCCTGATTCAGCAACACCGTTTCGTCCTCGTATCTTGAACTGTAATGGCCCAAAAGCAGCTTGCCTACCTTTGCATCGCGAGCCACCATAGCTGCCTGGCGGGCTGTGGAATGACAATACTTCTCAGCCTGTGGCAGATGGTCGTCGCCATAAGTACTCTCATGATAAAGCGTACTTACTCCCTGAACTTCCTTCCAAAGATCAGGAATATAGCGGGTATCTGAAAGATATGCATAGCTACGGACAGGATCAGCTGGCGTAACCAGGCGCGAATTAGGTATCACCTCTCCATCAGGCATCGTCCAGTCAGCACCACATTTTATATTATTAACCTGAGAGTTAGGTATCTGATAACAATCCATCATATCACGACGGATATGCGGCTGAGAAGGTTTCTCACTAATCAGATAGCCACAGCAAGGCATACGATGAACCAAAGGAATACTCTCTACTGTGATACTTCTATCCTCAAAGACCACACTTCTCTGGGTGGTATCAACAGGATAGAACACCACCTCAAATCCCAAGTCATGTGTATAGAATTTTAACTGTCTGTCGAGTTCTGGTCCCAACTCCTTTGGACCATGCACATGCAATTTTGCTGTACGACCTAACAAGCCAAAGGTTGATATCATACCAATCAGTCCAAAGCAATGATCGCCATGGAGATGGGTGATAAACACATGACTCAGTTTGGTAAAGCGAACCCTACCCTTTCGCAATTGCATCTGAGTGCCCTCAGCGCAATCCAGCATCAGCACCTTCTCACGCACCTCAACTACCTGCGACGAAGCATAATGGCGAAGTGTAGGCAGGGCGCTTCCACAACCTAATATATGTACTTTAAACGGTTCCAAATGTATTACAATTTCATATATTCATCCTGATGTTCCTCAAGCTTTAAACCATGAAGATCGGGTTTGGGTTTCTCTCTCCAACGAGAGTACTCGAGCGTCTCCTCTTCATCCTGTGGCTTGCCTATTGTCTTATAGACAAGTGTATCTTGCGAAAGTTTCAGAATATCATAATAATCAGTCTCTTCCGACTGGCCTCCACCTTCACGAATAGAGGTAATCTCAAGTTGTCCGTTAAAGATTCGCCAGGTACGATATGTGATGTTAGTCATCTCAATCGACTCAGCCACACCACCCTCTTTGATACGAATACCGATTTCATCACTACCATCAAGCGGATCTGGCATCACCCAGTCGCCCAACAAATAGTTAATATTAATGACCTGAGTAGCTTCTGTCTGTTTCTTATTAGTCATAATAGCCAATCTATCACCTACTCTCACAGCGCCAAGCATCTTATGGTTGTTCTGTGCAGGCGTTATATCGAGTGTCAGTGTGTCGCCATTATCAGTAACCACCTTCAGTTGGGATGCTGATGGGATACCACCGCAGAGACCGTAAAGCGTATGGTCACGAATCAGATCGTTCACGTCGACGGTATCTTCTTCGCGCTCAGCCTGATGACGACTTCCGCCACCACAACTCAGCAACATGACAGTGGTCAACACCACACTCAGAAATAAAAGTTTTTTCATATCTTTACTTTTTTGTTTTTAGCAACGGACTTCAGGACTTTAAGACTTTTTTCGCCTCGTTCCAAAGGGCGTCCATCTCGCCTAATGTCATATCTTTAAGAGGTTTACCAATCTTGATGCTATGCGCCTCGATATAGTTGAACCTATCGATGAACTTACGATTGGTCTTTTCGAGGGCATTATCCGGATTAAGTTTATACAAGCGGGCAGCGTTAATCACACTGAACAGGAAATCACCAAGTTCCTCAGTTGATTTTTCTTTATCTTCCTTATTCAGTTCTACCTCCAATTCAGCCAGTTCCTCATGAACCTTCTTCCACACATCCTGACGATCTTCCCAGTCAAAACCCACATTGCGGGCCTTATCCTGTATGCGATAAGCTTTGATAAGTGATGGCAGAGCATCAGGAACTCCAGAGAGAACAGATTCGTTACCATCCTTCTCCTTGAGTTTTATCTGTTCCCAGTTTTCCAGCACCTGATTCACTGTCGTTACCTTAGCAGAATCACTATTCACTATTCCCTGTTCACTATTCACTTCCTTTGGAACAAAGGGCAATGGCTTGGGATCCTCTGCTTCTATCTGTGAGGGATGATAAACATGCGGATGGCGGGTTATCATCTTGCGAGTAAGGGCATTGCACACATCAGCCATATCAAACTGACTTTTCTCTTCAGCTATCTTGGCATAGAAACAGATGTGAAGCAACACATCGCCTAACTCCTTACAAATATCTGGAATATCATTCTTAATCAGAGCATCGCAGAGCTCGTAAGTCTCTTCGATGGTATTGGGGCGAAGGCTCTCGTTGGTTTGTTTCTTGTCCCAAGGACAATTCGCTCTTAACGCATCTAAAACGTCAAGAAACCGTCCAAAAGCCTTCATTTTTTCTTCTTTTGTATGCATAATCTCAAAATAATGCGGCAAAGATACAATTTTTTTGGCACGGATTACACGGATTACACGGATTTTTTTTAATTTTGCAGCGATTTTTGAAAATATTATAATATTATATATGGAATTAGCAAGTAAATACGACCCAAAAGAGGTCGAATCGAAATGGTATCAGTACTGGCTGGACAATAAGCTCTTTGCCAGTAAACCCGATGGACGCGAACCTTACACTATCGTAATTCCGCCCCCCAATGTAACAGGTGTGCTCCACATGGGCCACATGTTGAACAACACTATCCAGGATATCTTGGTACGTCGTGCCCGTATGGAGGGCAAGAACGCATGCTGGGTGCCTGGAACCGACCATGCTTCTATCGCTACTGAGGCTAAGGTAGTAAAGAAGTTAGCTGGACAGGGTATCAAGAAGCACGACCTTACTCGCGAACAGTTCCTTGAGCACGCTTGGGATTGGACCAACGAGCACGGTGGCATCATCCTGAAGCAGTTGCGCCGCCTGGGTGCCAGCTGCGACTGGGATCGTACAGCATTCACCATGGACGAGAAGCGCAGCGAAAGCGTTATCAAAGTTTTCGTTGACCTCTATAACAAAGGACTCATCTACCGCGGTCTCCGCATGGTAAACTGGGACCCAAAGGCACTTACCGCTCTTTCAACCGAGGAGGTTATCTATAAAGAGGAGCAGAGCCACCTTTTCCACTTGAAATATTATGTAGCTGACATTGAAGATGGAACATTGAACATTGAACAACTTCAGAACGAAGGAAATGTAGTTCACAAGGATGAGAAGGGCTACTATGCAGTAGTTGCCACCACTCGTCCTGAGACCATCATGGGTGATACCGCTATGTGTATCAACCCTAAAGACCCAAAGAACCAGTGGCTTAAGGGCCGTAAGGTGATTGTTCCTCTGGTAAACCGCGTGATTCCTGTTATTGAGGACCGTTATGTAGACATCGAGTTTGGTACAGGTTGTTTGAAGGTAACACCTGCACACGACACCAACGACTACATGCTGGGTAAGACTCACAACCTCGAGACTATCGACATCTTCACTTGCAGGCTGCAGGACTGATGGAGAAGATTGAGGATTATATTAATAAGGTAGGCTACTCAGAGCGCAACCCTGATACAGCCATCGAGCCACGTCTCTCACTGCAGTGGTTCCTCAAGATGCAGCACTTTGCCGACATCGCCCTGCCACCAGTCATGAACGATGAACTGAAGTTCTATCCTGCCAAATACAAGAACACCTACAAGAACTGGTTGGAGAACATCCAAGACTGGTGTATCTCACGTCAGCTCTGGTGGGGACATCGTATTCCTGCATATTACTACAACGAGAACGACGATTATGTTGTAGCCGAGAATGCAGAGAAGGCACTTGAGCTGGCTCGCGAGAAGAGCGGTAATGCGAATCTGCAGGCATCAGACCTTCGTCAGGACGAGGATGCCCTCGATACCTGGTTCTCATCATGGCTGTGGCCAATCTCTCTGTTCGATGGCATCAACAATCCTGGCAACGAGGAAATTAACTACTACTACCCTACCTCTGACCTGGTAACTGGTCCGGATATCATCTTCTTCTGGGTAGCCCGTATGATTATGGCTGGTGAGGAGTATATTGGCAAGTTCCCATTCAAGAACGTTTACTTCACAGGTATCGTTCGCGATAAGCTGGGCCGCAAGATGTCGAAATCATTAGGTAACTCACCCGATCCTATCGAACTGATTGAGAAGTTTGGTGCTGATGGCGTTCGTATGGGTATGATGCTCAGTGCTCCTGCAGGAAACGACATTCTCTTCGATGAGGCACTCTGCGAGCAGGGACGTAACTTCAACAATAAGATTTGGAATGCCTTCCGCCTGGTTAAGGGATGGAAAGTTGCTGATATCGATCAGGCCGAAGCTGGCAAGATTGCCACCAAATGGTTTGAGGCCAAACTGAAGCAGACCAATGCCGAGGTTAACGACCTCTTCAAGAAATATCGTATCAGCGAGGCCCTGATGGCTGTCTACAAACTGTTCTGGGATGAGTTCTCATCTTGGTACTTGGAGATGGTTAAGCCCGCTTATATTAATGGCGAGCCTCAGCCTATCGACAAGCAGACATACGACAAGACACTTGAGTTCTTCGAGACTCTGCTGAAGATGCTGCACCCATTCATGCCATTCATCACAGAAGAGCTGTGGCAGCACCTTTATGACCGCAAGGATGGTGAGAGTATTATGCGTGTAAGTCTGCAGCTCCCCGATCCTACCAAGGCCGATGACGAGTTGACGGCTCAGATTGAGAATGTGAAGCAGATTGTTTCTGGTGTTCGTATGGTTCGTAACCAGAAGAACATCGCTCCCAAGGAGCAGCTCGACCTGCAGGTTGTTGGCAAGAATAACTATGCTGAGTTCGATGCTGTCACCATCAAGATGGCCAACCTGAAGGGCATCAACGTGGTAGCCGAGAAGGACGCAACAGCTTCAGCCTTTATGGTTGGAACAGATGAGTTTGCAGTACCTGTTGGTGACATGATTGATGTTGAGGCTGAGATTGCAAAGATGGAAGCTCAGCTGCAGCACCTTGAAGGTTTCCTGGCTGGTGTAAAGAAGAAGCTCAGCAACGAGCGTTTCGTAGCAAATGCCCCAGAGGCTGTTGTAGCACTTGAGCGCAAGAAGCAGAGCGATTCAGAAGAGAAGATTGCAGCGCTGAAAGAAAGTATCAGCGCACTGAAGAACAAGTAATAAATAAAAATCCCCGCCGAAGCGGGGATTTTTTATAGACCTTTATTCAAGAAATCGATATAAGCTTGAATATCCTCATCATAAGAACGGCTGCCCGCTAGCGGGTGGCCTTCTTCATTTAATATCACGTAGAACGGTTGGGCATTAGCACCAAACTTCACACGCTGCAGATAGCTCCACTTATCGCCAACAGTACGTAATGTGCGCTGTTTACCATTCTCTACAACCTCTATAGGTGTGTCAAGTGGCGTCTTATCATCAACATACAGAGAGATAAGAATATACTTATTGTTCAGGATATCAGCCACCTGCGGATCACTCCATACAGCAGCCTCCATCTTACGGCAATTCACACAACCAAAGCCAGTAAAGTCGATGATGACAGGTTTGTGTTCAGCCTTTGCAGCAGCCATACCCTGCTCATAATCCTTGTATTTAGCTTCAGTCACCGTCTTTTGCAAGTTGAAATCCTGGGTGTTCATTGGTGGTGCAAAGGCAGAGATTGCCTTCAATGGAGCCCCCCACAGACCAGGAATCATATAAACCGTAAAGGCTAATGATGCCATAGCGAGGAAGAATCGAGGCACGTTTGTACGACGGTCATCATCATCGTGCGGGAACTTAATCCAGCCAAGGAGATAGGCTCCCAACAAACCAAAGATAATGATCCACAATGAGAGGAACACTTCACGATCGAGAATATGCCAACCATAAGCCAAGTCGGCCACACTCAGGAACTTCAGCGCAAAGGCCAGTTCGATAAAGCCAAGTGTAACCTTGATAACATTCATCCAACCACCCGACTTAGGTGCCGACTTAAGTAACGAGGGGAACATGGCGAAAAGTGTGAATGGTATAGCCAATGCTATGGCAAAGCCCAGCATACCAACGGTTGGTGCCATGATACTGCCCTGAGTTGAGACAGCCACAAGCAGGAATCCGATGATAGGACCTGTGCAAGAGAATGACACCAAAGCCAATGTGAATGCCATCAAGAAGATGCTCAGCAAGCCTGTAGTACTCTCTGACTTCTCATCTATCTTTGTCGACCATGATGATGGTAACGTCATCTCAAATGCTCCAAGGAACGAAGCTGCGAATACCACCAACAGCAGACAGAAGAAGATATTAAACACGGCGTTAGTAGCCAAGGCATTAAGAGCACTGGCCCCAAAGAGCAAGGTTACCGCCAGCCCAAGCAACACATAGATAACTACAATGCTCAGACCATAGGTTGTGGCCTCGCGTATCGCTTTTGAACGATCTTTGTTTCTCTTCAGGAAGAAGGAAACCGTCATGGGGATGATGGGCCATACACATGGAGTGAACAGAGCGATGAATCCACCAAGCAAGCCCTCGATGAATATCAGCCACCACGCCATATTTTCTGTTGGAGCAGTATCGCCATTAAATGCCTGGAGCTCAGAAATAACCGGCGCCCACAGCAAGCTATCGGCAGAGCTTGTTTCGTTAGCCTGGCTAGCAGAGCTAGCCGGGCTAGTTAGGCTAGTATCAGCAGCAGATATCTGCTGCTGCTCTGGCTGACTTTCAGCCAGAGAACTAGTGCCAGCTACTTTCAGCTGAGCCTCGGATGGCGGCAGGCAAGACTGATCATTGCAAGCGCCATATTCTACATAGCAGTCGATATCATACTTGGGTTTGGTAAACTTAATCTTCTGCACAAAGGTTACCGCCTGTTCAAAGTAGCGTACCTCCATCTCGAAGAGTTTATCAAACTGCTTGATCTCCTTACCACGGGCTTGCAACTTTCCGATAGTCTCAGCACCATCCATCTTTACCTTATTGAACGATGCTGATATAGGACCATCATTACCCAAGCCTGTAGAATATACATGCCAACCTGCATCGATAGTGGCCTTGAATATCAGTTCAGCTTCACCATTCTTCAGATCCTTCAACTGAGTTGTGAAGTGGACTGGGTCCATCATCTGTGCATTGGCAGCCATGACAGCTACCAAAAGCATCCATATAGTTAAGAGTTTCTTCATTTTTGTGCGACCTATTTATCTGATGAACAACAACTCACGATACTTTGGCAGTGACCACAAACCATCTTCAACAATCATCTCCAAATGATCTATCTCATAACGGATAGCATCCATCTTGGGACATACGGTATCATGATAGCTCATAGCACGCTCGTGGATATTGTAGATGCGATTAGCAACACGACGAGCCTCTGTCAGTTCCTCAACCAACTGCTCAATACGCTGTGTGCGCTCTGCTATTTCGCGGATCAGTTTCATGTTACGAGCAGAGAGCTTTGCAGCCTCTTCCTTCGAGAACACCTCCTTCATACCCTGCACATTCTTAATGAGCTGACTCTGATAGTGAGTGCTTACAGGAATGATATGGTTCATCGACATGTCGCCCATCACACGAGCCTCAATCTGAACCGTCTTTACGTACGTCTCCCACTTAACCTCATTGCGAGCCTCGAGTTCCTTACGGTTCATGACCTTGGTTGCCTCGAACATTTTTACGCTCGCTGCATCGAGATAGTGCTCAAAGATCTTTGGACAAGACTTCTCAACATCTAGTCCGCGCTTGGCAGCCTCAACAACCCACTCGTCGCTATAGCCATTGCCATCGAAACGGATAGGCTTACAGGTCTTAATATCCTCACGCAGTACATCAACAATGGCCGACAACTTGCTATCGCCCTTCTTGATGCGCTTGTCAACACGCTGCTTGAAGCTCTGCAAAGCCTCAGCCACAGCAGAGTTGAGTGCAATCAGTGCCGAAGCGCAGTTGGCAGAAGAACCAGGAGCACGGAACTCAAAGCGGTTACCAGTAAATGCAAATGGAGAAGTACGGTTACGATCGGTATTATCGATAATCAGATCAGGAATCTGGGGGATATCAATCTCCATACCCTGCTTGCCCTTGATAGTGAACAAATCTTCCTTATCAGAGAGTTCGATATGGTCGAGCAACTCAGTGAGCTGCTTGCCAAGGAACGAACTGATGATGGCAGGAGGTGCCTCGTTACCACCCAGACGGTGAGCATTTGTAGCACTCATGATGGAAGCCTTAAGCAGTCCGTTGTGCTTATATACACCCATCAGTGTCTCAACGATAAAGGTAACGAATCGCAGATTCTGGTGCGTGGAGCAATATGCCGTTGTCAGCAGTCATACTCCAGTTATTGTGCTTACCACTACCATTGATTCCATCGAAAGGTTTTTCGTGGAGCAATACACGGAAACCATGATTACGAGCCACACGCTTCATGAGCGACATGAGCAGCATGTTATGGTCGACAGCCAAGTTACACTCCTCGAAGATAGGAGCCAGCTCAAACTGGTTTGGTGCCACCTCATTATGACGCGTCTTGACAGGTATGGCCAGTTCAAGAGACTGAATCTCAAGGTCCTTCATAAAGGCCTGAACACGATCAGGGATGGTTCCAAAATAGTGATCGTCCATCTGCTGGTTCTTGGCACTCTCGTGGCCCATCAGTGTGCGACCAGTCAGCATCAGGTCGGGACGGGCAGAATACAAGCCCTCGTCAACAAGGAAATACTCCTGTTCCCAACCAAGATTTACCTGAACCTTCTTCACATCGTCATAGAAGAACTTGCACACCTCTGTTGCAGCCTTATCAACAGCATGAAGCGAACGCAGCAGAGGAGCCTTGTAGTCGAGCGCCTCACCAGTATATGCGATGAAAATGGTAGGGATACAAAGTGTATCATCGATGATGAATACAGGTGATGTAGGATCCCATGCAGAGTAGCCACGGGCCTCGAAAGTATTACGGATACCGCCATTAGGGAATGAAGAAGCATCAGGCTCCTGCTGTACCAACAGCTTACCGCTAAAATTCTCTACCATACCACCTTTGCCATCGTGCTCAACAAAGGCATCATGCTTCTCGGCAGTACCTTCAGTAAGTGGCTGGAACCAGTGGGTATAGTGAGTGACACCCATCTCCTGAGCCCATTTCTTCATACCTTCAGCAACAGCATCAGCTATTGAACGGTCAAGACGGGCGCCATTGTCAATAACGTCGATAAGTTTGTTATACACTGAAATGGGCAGATACTTATGCATCTTCTCGCGAGTGAATACGTATTTGCCGAAATACTCAGAGGGACGCTCTGATGGAGCTTTCACCTCAACAGCCTTTTTCTTAAAGGCCTCCTCTACAACTTGGAATCTTAGCTGATTTGACATTGTCTTATTATCTTTTTACCTATTTACCTTTTTACTTTTTTACCTTTTTACTTTTTTACCTTTTTACCCTTTAATCAATAAAGCGCTTGGTGATATCGCCATAAGCATCAATGCGGCGATCACGAAGGAACGGCCACCAACGGCGCACCTGTTCAGAACGGTCCATATCTATCTCAACAACGATGCTCTCCTCGTCATCAGTTGAAGCCTCATAAACGATCTCACCCTGAGGGCCAGCCACAAAAGACGTTCCCCAGAACTGGATGCCTGGCGTCTGACCAGACGGATCAGGCTCAAAACCTACTCTATTGACAGCTATCACTGGCAGTCCGTTAGCAACGGCATGACCACGCATCACCGTCTGCCAAGCCATACGCTGTCGCTGTTGCTCCTCTGGAGTATCGTTGTCGGCATAGCCAATAGCTGTAGGATAGATAAGCATCTCTGCACCCTGCATAGCCATCAATCTAGCAGCCTCTGGATACCACTGGTCCCAACAAACAAGCACGCCCAGTTTTCCTACTGAAGTCTGAATAGGATGGAATCCCAAATCACCAGGCGTAAAGTAGAACTTCTCGTAATATGCGGGATCATCAGGGATATGCATCTTGCGATACTTACCCACAATCTCACCATCGCTTTCTATGACCACTGCAGTGTTGTGATACAGTCCTGGCGCACGTTTCTCGAAAAGTGAGGCAACAATAACCACGCCCAACTTCTTGGCCAACTCGCAATAGAAAGTAGTTGACGGCCCTGGTATTGGCTCGGCCAGATCGAACAAATCAACATCCTCTGTCTGACAGAAGTAAAGGGTATTGTGCAACTCCTGAAGCACAATAAGTTTTGCACCACGTTTAGCCAGATCGGTGATACCCTCACCCAATCTCAGCATATTATCCTTTGTGTCAGCGGTATTATGCTGCTGCAGAAATCCTACTCTCAGTTCTCTCATATTTTTCACCTTTTCACTATTTCACTTTTTCACCCTTTCACCTTTTCACCTTTTCCGGGTATTGCATTGTGCAGCAATGAAGAGATCCATGCTGCTTAATTACACTTCTACAATCTATACCAACCATCTCTCTGTCAGGGAACACTTCGCCTATCAGTCTTATAGCCTCAGTATCAAGATCAGGTTGGTTATAAGTAGGCACCAAAACGGCACCGTTCATAATCAGGAAGTTTGCATAGGTAGCTGGCAGTCGTTCGTTGTCCTCATCATAAATCGGACGAGGTGTAGGCAACTTAATCAGTTTATAGGGTTCGCCCTCCAACGTGCGGAAAGTCCTCAACTGCTCTTCCATCTTTTTCAGTTCATCATACTGTTCATCAGTCTCGTCATCACACCCTATATATAATAAGGTGTCATTTGGAGCGACACGTACCAATGTATCAATATGACCATCTGTATCATCACCAACAAGATTGCCATAGTCTATCCAGAGCACTCGCTCTGCATAGAGATCACGTTTCAGTCGTGCCTCTATCTCATCCTTTGTCATGGGCTGATTCCGGTGAGGCGCCAGCAGACAAGATGAGGTTGTAAAGACAGTACCCTTGCCGTCACTCTCGATAGAGCCACCCTCGAGCACGAAATCGAGACAATCCACATACTCGCCTTTCACTTTACCTTCATCATATATGCGGCGGTTGATAGCGTTATCGAGATCAGCCTCGAACTTCTCGCCCCAACCGTTAAAACAGTAGTCCAACAATTTAGCACCACCCTTATCATCAACCAGCGTGATGAACCCATGGTCGCGAGCCCAGGTGTCATTGTTGGGCTCCCCAACAATGAGCAATTCTTCGCGGCTTGCGATGGCGGCTGCCATCTCTTCGTATGTTTTGGTGATTTCCTCGAGCATCGGAGCCCAATCCGTCTTGGCATGAGGCCAAGTCAGCTGTACCATAGATTGTGGCTCCCATTCAGCAGGCAGTCGCCACTTTTTAGTTTCGTTTTTTGTTTCTATGCTCATAATTTTGGCGCAAAGTTACAAAAAATTGAGTAATTACTGATTGTGTGATAAGATTTTTTTGTATTTTTGCACAAACAAATTGCCATGTTAGAGGTTAAAGACGCTACAATATCCGTTTTAGGGAAGACTCTGGTACAGGATCTATCCTTGATTGCACCCGACGGAGAGATAACTTGCATCACCGGTCCAGAAGGTTCGGGCAAGACTGTTTTTCTCCGTACACTAATGGGATTTTTACCAATTACGAACGGATTTGTGAGTGTTGACGGCGAGTTGCTGACAGTAAACTCTGCCCCAGCCTTCAGGCGATTTATGTGCTATCTGCCACAAAACATTGACAAGCTGCGCTATCAGCTATATCCTGTAGAAGAAAAGCAGGTTGAGCCAGACGAATACAAAGTCTGGAACATACAACTGCCATCAGCTGAAGAGATGCCAGAGACAAAGCCTTTGTCACCAGAAGAGGTATTCCTTCTGATTAACAAAATCATTGAAGAGTCAGCAGACAAGCCTATTCTGATAGCTGACGAGCCTGCACTGCATCTGTCGCCAGAGTTAGCTTTACAATTGCTGCAGCTGCTACGGCAACAAGCAGCAAAAGGCAAATGTGTATTGATCGCTAGCAGAAATCCTCAGTTAATGGCACACGCCAATCAGGTAATTGATTTAAACAAGTTCAAGTTATGACAACATCATTGATTCTTCATACCATCTTAGCACTATTATTGCTGATTCTGCCTTTTGGAGCATTATATCTATTGGACCGTCCAACTATCCGACCATTTGCAATAGCATTGGTGCGAGGCATCGTACAACTGTTAGTATTCTCGCTGATAGTATGGGGAGTATTTAAGACTGACAATACCTGGATAAACATCATCTGGTTTGTTGCGATGACCATTTGGGGAGGATTACTGGTTGTAAGCAAATGTCATCTTTCAATAAAGGATTATCTACTCCCTACCAGTGCCGGATTGTTTGGAGGAACAATCGTTGTCGGACTATGGTTATTGGTTGCAGTACTGCCTATTGAATCTGTTACAGCGAGATGGTTTATCCCTG
>ONAK01000061.1 GCA_900315765.1 uncultured Prevotella sp.
AGTTTCGCCCAGGTTGGTAGTGAATATCACTATCGACCAGTTGAGGAATGACTACCCCACTCTGTTCGACGATGGATTAATCTATGAACAAGGATTCTATCCTTATCATCATATAGACTTGTCGTCTGCCATTTCGTCAGTTATGACTGGCACTTCGCCTTTCTATCACAACATCACTGGCGACAAATGGCTTGACCGCAATTCGCTACAAACCGTTATTCCAACCTCCAAAGACATAGCCGTATCAACCCTTAGCGACGAGCTGAAAATGGCGACTAAGGGCGAAGGAAAGGTATGCGCAGTAGCTGCAAAAAAAGAGACAGCAGAGCTTGCTGCCAGTCACAACGCCGATCGCATTATATGGAACGATAATAAGAGAAAGAAATGGAGCGCTATTAGCTTGACCGACAAAGCATTACAACTGCTTGTTGAAGAGAATCTCGGACAAGACTCCATCCCCGACCTGCTCCTATTATCGTACGACACAAAGAATGAGAATAAATCTGACGATTCGTCGCTCAACAATGCACTTGTAAAACTTGTGCGAGAGATAGAATTCCTGATAGGAAAAGAACATGCGCTGTTTGTGGTAACCTCTACTGGTTACACCGAAGAGAGCACTGCAGAATATGCCAAATACAATATTCCCACAGGTGTGTATTACACCAACCGTACGGCCAACCTCCTCAACATGTATCTTGGAGCACTCTGGGGGCAAGGCAAGTACGTAGAGGGCATATACAGGAATCAGCTCTACCTGAATCATCAGTTGCTGGAGACCAAGCGCATAGCGCTGACTGATGCCATCCTTAAGGCCAAGGAGTTCCTACTGCAGATGTCGGGCGTAAAGCGCGTGAGCACGCATCTTTACGAGCAGAACATAGGCGACTTGGTAGTTGAACTGAACCCAGGTTGGCAGATGCAGAACGACGACACACACGAACAGATACCAGTTAAGAAGCAATTAGCCTATTTCCCCATTATATTCTATGGTGCCAATATACCTGCAGAAAAGGTAAAAACACCCGTAAGCATTGAGCGAATTGCCCCCACTATTGCCAAGACAATTCGCATCCGAGCACCCAATGCTTGTATGACTACACCTCTTTTTTAATAAAAAGGCTTGTACACAAACATTCGTAAAAAAGTAACATTAAAATATGAATTTCAACAAAATCTTAAAGTCGCTGTTTGGTGATAAGTCCTCACGCGACATGAAGCTTATCCAGCCACTCGTAGAGCAGGTAAAGGCTGTTTATCCCGAGGTACAGAAGCTGGATAACGATGCACTGCGTGCACGCACCAAAACATTACAGCGGCAACCATCGAGAATACACCTATCGACGAGCGTGCCGATATCTTTGCCCAGATCGATAAAATCGAGAAGGAAGTATTGGAAATCTACGAAGGTGCCCTCAACGAGGTCATGCCCGAGGTGTTCGCCATCGTTAAAGAGACAGCACGCCGATTTGCTGAGAACGAGGAGACTATCGTTACAGCAAACGATTTCGACCGCGAGCTGGCAGGTGATCCCAAGAAAGACTTCATCACTATCGATGGCGATAAGGCTATCTACCACAACCACTGGACAGCAGGCGGTAACGACCTGAAGTGGGAAATGGTACACTACGATGTTCAGCTGTTTGGTGGTGTGGTTCTGCATCAGGGAAAGATTGCCGAGATGGCTACTGGTGAAGGTAAGACTCTTGTAGCTACCCTGCCTGTATTCCTGAATGCACTGACAGGTAACGGTGTTCACGTAGTAACAGTGAACGACTATCTGGCCAAGCGTGACTCAGAGTGGATGGGTCCTCTCTATATGTTCCATGGTCTGAGTGTAGACTGTATCGACAAGCATCAGCCTAACTCAGAGGAGCGCCGCAAGGCATATCAGGCCGATATCACCTTTGGTACTAACAACGAGTTCGGTTTCGACTATCTGCGCGACAACATGGCCATTTCGCCAGCCGACCTGGTACAGCGCGCACATAACTACGCCATCGTCGATGAGGTCGACTCTGTGTTGATCGACGATGCCCGTACACCTCTTATCATCTCTGGTCCTATCCCCAAGGGCGACGACCAGATGTTCGAGGAATATCAGCCACTGGTTGAGAAGCTGGTAGGCGTTCAGCGCCAGTTGGCCACACAGTATCTGGCTGATGCCAAGACCCTGATTGCCGAAGGTAACAAGCTGATGGAGGCTGGCAACAAAAAGGATGGTCAGGAGAAGCTGGATGCCGGTTTCCTGTCGCTCTACCGTTCGCACAAGGCTATGCCAAAGAACAAGCCACTCATCAAGTTCCTGTCAGAGGAGGGCATCAAGAGCGGTATGCAGAACACTGAGAACATCTACATGGAGAACAACAACCGCCGTATGCCTGAGTGTATTGAGCCTCTGTATTTCGTGGTTGATGAGAAGATGAACTCTTGCGACCTTACCGATAAGGGTACAGCATGGCTTGCTAATCAGGTGAACGATAACGAACTCTTTGTATTGCCCGATATCACCACCGAGCTTTCTGCACTTGAGGCCGAGACTGGTCTGACCGATCAGGAGCGTCTTGACAAGAAAGACGAGCTGATGAGTCACTACGCTGTTCAGAGCGAGCGTGTTCACACCCTGCAGCAGTTGCTCAAGGCCTACTGCATGTTCAACAAGGACGATGAGTATGTAGTGATTGACGGCGAGGTGAAGATTGTTGACGAGCAGACCGGCCGTATCATGGAAGGTCGCCGTTGGAGCGATGGTCTGCACCAGGCTGTTGAGGCCAAGGAGCACGTTAAGGTTGAGGCTGCCACTCAGACCTTTGCCACCATCACCCTGCAGAACTACTTCCGTATGTATCACAAACTCTCGGGTATGACCGGTACAGCTTCTACCGAGGCTGGTGAGTTCTGGGATATCTACAAGCTCGATGTAGTTGAGATTCCTACCAACCGTCCTGTTATCCGTAACGACCAGGACGACCGCGTATATAAGACAGCCCGCGAGAAGTATAAGGCTGTTATCGACGAGGTTGTAAAGATGCGTAATGCAGGTCGCCCAACCCTGATTGGTACCACATCGGTAGAGATTTCAGAGTTGCTGAGCCGCATGCTCGATATGTATGTTAATCCTGAAACTGGTAAGCGCGAGGGTATCCCCCACCAGGTGCTGAATGCTAAGCTGCACCAGAAGGAGGCCGACATCGTAGCACTGGCCGGACAGAGCACCAACGGTAAGGGTGCCGTAACCATCGCCACCAACATGGCTGGTCGTGGTACCGATATCAAGCTGTCGCCTGAGGTGAAGGCCGCTGGTGGTTTGGCCATCATCGGTACCGAGCGCCATGAGAGCCGTCGTGTCGACCGTCAGCTTCGTGGTCGTGCCGGACGTCAGGGTGACCCAGGTTCATCAGTCTTCTATGTATCACTCGAGGACAAGCTGATGCGTCTGTTCGCTTCTGAGCGCATTGCATCGGTTATGGACCGCCTTGGATTCAAGGATGGCGAGATGATTGAGAGCCCAATGATTTCGAAGAGCATTGAGCGCGCCCAGAAGAAGGTTGAGGAGAACAACTTCGGTATTCGTAAGCGTCTGATTGAGTACGATGATGTGATGAACAAGCAGCGTACCGTTATCTACGAGAAGCGCCGCCACGCCCTGATGGGTGAGCGTATCGGCATGGATATTGCCAACATCATCTGGGATCGCGTTGTTAACATCATCGAGAACTCTGGCGACTATCAGGGTTGCAAGGAGGAGTTCCTGCATGTGCTATCAATGGAGGTGCCATTCACCAGCGAGGAATATATCAATCAGCCTCGCGAGGTGCTGCACGAGAATGCTTTCCAGGCAGCCATCGGCAACTTCAACCGCAAGACTGAGCGCATACAGACTGTAGCACAGCCTATCATCAAGCAGGTTTACGAGAATCAGGGTTCTATCTACGAGCGCATCATGGTGCCCATCACCGATGGTCGCAAGATGTACCAGATTCCATGCAACCTGAAGGAGGCTTACGAGAGCGACTGCAAGAGCATCGTCAAGGAGTTTGAGAAGAGCATCCTGCTGCATATCATCGACGACAGCTGGAAGGAGAATCTGCGCCAGCTCGACGAGCTGAAGCATTCTGTACAGAATGCCTCTTACGAGCAGAAAGATCCTCTGCTGATTTTCAAGCTCGAGAGTGCCAAGGTTTGGGACGAGATGATTAACGAGATGTACAACCGCATCTGCTCAATCCTCACCCGCAGCGGTATCCCCGAGATGCAGCAGCAGGTTCAGGAGGCCGCTCCCGAGCAGCCCACTCAGCGCCAGCAGTATGTAGAGAGCAAGCAGGAGGTAGAGCAGCTTGTAGACCGCAATCAGCAGGCTGCCGCTCAGCACGATACGCGCGCTCAGCAGAACCACCAGCCTATCGTTAAGGATAAGCTGCCCGGACGTAATGATCCATGTCCCTGTGGCTCTGGTAAGAAGTTCAAGAACTGTCACGGAAAAGGAATCGTTTAATAACTTACACTCATGATAACCATAACCAATTTGAAAAAGGCGTTTGGCAAGACCGTTGCCTGCGACATCGAGAACTTCACAGTTAACGATGGCGATATGTTAGGTCTTGTAGGTAATAACGGTGCTGGTAAGACTACGCTCTTCCGCATGCTTCTCGACCTGCTGAAACCCGATGAGGGCGAGGTAGCGCTCGATGGCATCAACCCCGCTGCCAGCGAGGAGTGGAAAGCATCTACCGGCTCATACATCGACGAGGGTTTCCTCATCGATTTCCTCACACCTGAAGAGTATTTTGCCTTCATCGGCAAGATTACCAATATGACTCAGGCTCAGGTTGACGAACGCCTGAAGGATTTTGAGCGTCTTGCCGCTGGCGAGATCTTTGGTCAGAAAAAGCTGATTCGCAACCTCTCTGCTGGTAACAAGCAGAAGGTGGGTATTATCTCAGCCTTGTTCAACCGTCCTAAATTGGTGATTCTCGACGAACCTTTCAACTTCCTCGACCCCTCGAGCCAGAACACACTCAAGCACGTGCTTACCGATTATAATAAGGAGACAGGTGCTACTATTCTGGTTTCAAGCCACAACCTCGCCCACACTATCGACATCTCTAACCGCATCGCACTGCTGGAGAAAGGTCACATCGTTCGCGACTTGGCTAACGAGGGCGGAAGCGCCAAAGCTGAACTCGAAAATTACTTCGAAACAGAATAACCTATCATCATTTTTAGGTATTTTATAAAAACTTGCGGCCTTTGCAATCGGGTTGCAAGTTTTTTTATGTATCTTTGCACTCAAAATAAATTGAGTGATGAAACTATCAGAGTTAAAAACAGGCGAAAAAGGTATTATAGTAAAGGTATTGGGCCACGGCGGATTCCGCAAGCGCATCATCGAGATGGGCTTTATTCGCGGACAAGAGGTTGAGGTTCTGCTCAACGCTCCACTCCAAGACCCCGTTAAATACAAGCTGATGGGCTATGAAGTGTCGCTTCGCCATCAGGAAGCTGATAATATAGAGGTGGTATCAGCCGATACTCCGCTTGAGGCTACCAGCTTTAACCTCGCTACCGATACCAACCGCCATGAAGACGACTATCTGCATCACGCCGCCATGAAAGAGCGCCGCACCATTAATGTGGCCCTCGTGGGTAATCCTAACTGCGGAAAAACATCGCTGTTCAATTTCGCATCAGGCGCCCATGGTCACGTCGGCAACTACTCTGGTGTTACCGTCGATGCCACCGAGGCACATGCCTCTATGTTCGGCTACGAGTTCAACATCACCGACCTTCCTGGCACTTATTCCCTCTCATGCTACTCGCCCGAGGAGCTATACGTGCGCGAACATCTTACAGAGAAGATGCCCGATGTGGTCATCAACGTCGTCGATGCATCAAATATCGAGCGCAACCTTTATCTCACCACTCAGCTGGTCGACATGAACATCCGCATGGTGTGCGCCTTAAACATGTACGACGAATTTGAGCGTCGAGGCGATCATGTCAACATCGACACACTCAGCACCCTGTTTGGTACACCTATGATACCTACGTCGTTCAAAAACGGCATGGGCGTAAAAGAACTGTTCCGTGCGGTGATTCAGGTTTACGAGGGCACCAGCAAGTTCTCGCGCCACCTCCACATCAACTACGGACATGAGATTGAGGCCGGTATCTCGCACATCCAGAAATACCTGAAGGCCGACGAGCATATCACCCAGCACTACTCTACCCGATATCTCTCGCTGAAGCTGCTTGAGCACGATAGTCAGGTGCTCGACTACCTGGGTAAGCACATGGCTGGCGAAGACCGCCTGCACGACTTCCACAATCTTACCACCGAGCGCGATAAAGCCTCGGCCCGCGTAAAGGAAGAAACGGGCAGCGATTCAGAGACGGCCATCATGGATGCCAAATACGGTTTTATCAATGGTGCCCTGAAAGAGGCCCAATTCAAGACCGGTCATAAAAAGGATACCTATCAGGTAACCCATACCATCGACAATATCCTGTCGCATCGCTACTTCGGGTTCCCCATATTCTTCCTGATACTCTACGTCATGTTCCAAACCACCTTCTCGCTCGGCCAGTACCCCATGGACTGGATAGATGAAGGCGTGGCCTGGCTTGGCGATAAGATAAGCGAAGGCATGACCGACGGTCCGCTCAAAGCCATGCTCGTTGATGGCGTCATCGGCGGCGTAGGCAGCGTCATTGTGTTCCTGCCACAGATATTGATACTCTATTTCTTCATCTCGCTGATGGAAGATTCAGGCTATATGGCCCGAGCAGCCTTCATCATGGATAAGCTCATGCACAAGATGGGCCTTCACGGCAAGTCGTTCATCCCCCTCATCATGGGCTTCGGATGCAATGTTCCAGCCATCATGGCCACTCGCACCATCGAGAGCCGCCGTTCGCGCATCATCACCATGATGATACTGCCGTTCATGAGCTGTTCTGCCCGCCTGCCTATCTACATCATGATAGCCGGCACCTTCTTCTCGCTGCAGTATCGCTCTTGGGTACTGCTGTCACTCTATGCCTTCGGCATTCTCATGTCGGTTGTTGTCAGCAAGATATTCTCTGTGTTCGTCATCAAAGGCGAAGACACCCCATTTGTGATGGAGCTTCCCCCCTATCGCTGGCCCACACCAAAAGCCATCTGGCGCCACACCTGGGAGAAGGGAAAAGAGTATCTTAAGAAGATGGGAGGCATCATCCTGGTGGCTAGCATCATTGTTTGGGCATTGGGCTACTTCCCTCACAACGACGCCTTGCCACGCGAGCAGCAGCAAGAGCAGAGCTACATAGGCCGTATGGGTAAGACTATCGAGCCCGTGTTTGCGCCACAGGGGTTCAACTGGAAGCTCGATGTGTCGCTCATCTGCGGCGTTGGTGCCAAGGAGATAGTAGCCTCGTCAATCGGCGTGCTGTATAGCGGCGACGACTCTTTTGGCGATGACGATGAGTTCAGCGACGACAACGAGAAGTACACCCACCTGCGCCAGATGATGATACAAGATGGCATCACGCCCCTTTCGGCCTATGCCTATCTCATATTCATCCTCCTCTATTTCCCATGTATTGCAGCCATAGCCGCCATCAAAAACGAGACTGGCTCATGGCGCTGGGCAAGCTTTGCCGCCATCTACACCACCGCAGTAGCCTGGGTGGCAAGTATGGCGGTATTCCAAATCGGCACCCTGCTGGGGTTATAATCAAGCGCACTACCCCCACCTGTCATGTCGACCAAGCGTTAGCGCGTGGAGACATCTCATGAAATGCGCCTTAGGGCGCAAGCGGCTAAAGCCGCAAAGATTCCTCGACTACGCTCGGAATGACAACGTAGGAGGGAATGAACGCTCGGAATGACAAGAGAGGAAGGAATGCTCGACATGACAAGCGCACATTCATTTAATTTTTCAACACAGAGACACGAAGAAAACAGAGTTTTTTATCTCTGTACCTCTGTATCTCTGTGTTTAATTTTTTCTCCAGAACTGGCTACCTCGTGCATGGGCGTGTAAGCACAACAAGCGTGCTGATTCATCGTTATTTCCTATAACAGTCTTTCATCTTACAGGGGAATTTGAATGAAGCAACCGTCTTTCGACCGTTTTCTGACTCTATGTCAAGATGACCTCCAAGCGAATCGACAATGGCCTTACACATCGACAAACCTAAGGCAGAATTATCCTTGGTAAGGTCGAGCGCGTCTTTCTGAAGGAATGTGTATAGGTCTTGCGACAGCAGATCGGCATTAGAGTTTCCATAGTATGAAATGGAAACCATCAGGTAGCCATTGTCTTTACCGTAGTTGATAATGATATTTCCAGCAGAGGTGAACTTAGCCGCATCGGTGAGCAGATGCATCATCAGCTGGTGCATAAAGTTAGTGTCGAGCCTTGCCTTGCAATGGGGCGAGAGGTCGCTTCGGGTCTCGACATACACATCGGGCTTTACGAGGGTCATGGTCTCTCTGCGATAGGAAGCCATGAGCTCGGCCAGGTTAACCTCTACCTCGGTGAAGGCAGGCATATTGCCATCGAAGCTTGCCAGCTGAACAAGTTGATGAATGTATGAAAGCACTTGCTCGCTGTTGTTCTTGATGTTCTTGGCCATATCCTTGATTTGTACAGAGTTCATAGAATCATCGCTTTCTTCAAGAATAAGATTGCTATAACCCAGGATAGCATTGATAGGTGTGCGGAGTGAACGACTGATGTTCTCCAGGAATACCGACTTGAGTTTTTCGCTTCTTTGTGCTCGCTTGTATTCTTTCTTGATGCGATGTACAAAGTGACGATAGAAGAAATAAAACGCTGCGCCGAACACGGCTGTCAGACAAATAATTGTTATTAAGATTAAACCCATAGTAATATAAAATTATATTCGTTCCCAAAAGGATAATAGATTATCAATTCGGCTGCAAATATATAAAACTTTTACTAGAGTACCAAATAAAAATGAAAAAAAATGCTGTTTAAAACATGAAAACAAACCGCAAAGAGGCATATAATTGTATCGCCAGAATGTAGACGACGATAAGCGAAGCGCCCTGACGAATGCCATAGGAAAGGATGTCGATAATGTCCTCGCCTGTCTTCTTGTGGCCCGACATCATACCGTAGACAACAGAGAACAGCGTGATGCCGAAACATACGATTGGAACGAGGCTGCGACTGAAGGCCGAGGGGAACAGACTGCCCTTTACCGACAGCAAGATGGCGTGGGGCACAAACGCCAGCAGACAGACAACCAGCGTATAAAGGACCAGAAAGACGCTGGCCACGCGCAGCGCCAGCTTGGAGCGGAATGACTGCAAGCCCTTGTGGCGGAAGAGTGCCACTACCCCACTCTGCACCACGCTGCCCACAGCGATGAGCGCAAGTAGAAGCCATGCTAACAGAGGACTGGCCACAATGTCAGAGAATCCGCCAACAAACCAGCGGATACCCTCTGACGAAAGCATAGAGCGCACACCTTCCAACCGCATGGCCGACAACAGCCACGACACGATGATAAGCACACTCTCGGCCACCAACAGTCCTAAGCACAAACGACTACTCTTCATCGGCTTCAAGATTATCGATATCCAGCACACGCAGCTCTAAGGCCCTGACAACCAAGCGGGTGGCATTAACACCACTGGTGCCCTCGGGGAAGAGTTTCTGTATCAGCTCGTTCTGGCGCTTTTCAAGGCTCTTTACGCCAAAAGGCATGCCGCGCAGACCAGTAATCTGCTCCTTGGTATAGCCCAATGCCAAGTGGCGGAGGAAACGCTCGTCGTACTCATCAATCTCGTAGTTTACAACGGCCTCCTGCTTGACCAGCTCGCCACTGACGGCACGCTTGAAGCGATCGACAATCTTCTCGAGGATGGGTTCGTTGAACACCAGCTGCTTACCATCCATAACGGCCGACACATCGCGGCGGGTAAGCAGTTCGCCTGTTTTGAGTATAATGCCATCGGCACCTGCATCGAGCACGTCGACCCACAACTTCTCGTTGAGAATCTCGCCTGTGAATATCAGCACTTTTACATCGGGGTGCATCTCCTTGGTGTGGCGGCAGATCTCTACGCCTACGGTTGTAGAACCGCCCAATCCAAGGTCGAGCAGTACCAAATCGGGAATCTGCTGCTTCAGCAGTTTCCAGTATTCCTGCTCGTTCTCGGCAGTACCTATTACCTCGGCCTCGGGGATATCGTTCTTAACGATGCCCAGTGTGCCTTTCAGCTCCAAGGGCACATCTTCTACTATTATTACTTTGAAATTTTCCATACGCTTGGTAGTGTTATAATCATAAATGTTGTATTATCTTGAATCGTAGCATAAATACCGCATCCACGGCGGTTGGTGGCCTCGCCCAAGTCGCGAACTATCTGGCGGCACAGCAGATAAGGCAGATGCTCTTTTGAGGGCGTGAACAACTCGGCTGCCTCTTTTTCTGTTATTTTAAGAGCAGGCAGAGGCACGCGCACCTCTACATAGCCGTCGGTACGCTTGGTGTATTGGGGCTTGAGTTTCTCGCCTGCTATCTTGCGCAGAATATCAAAGAGATAGCGCACAAGGGTTTCGTCGCCCAGAATGTCGTCGTGCAGCTGTTTCAGGTGCAGGCGTGTTCGCTCGGTTTGCTTCAGAGCCTGTTCGCTGAGCACACCATAGAGCTCGCGATAATAAGTTGCAACCTCGCCCAGCGACTCCATATCGCCATTATCGAGCAGTTGCTGAATGCGCGAGGGGTAATACATCGTCTCGTGCTTAAGAGCCGACAGACAGTTGTCGAGCACTGCGTTTGAGACGTGCAGATTGCTGTCGTCGAGCTCAGCCCGGCGCAGTTCGTCGTCAAGCAGTTCCAAATCGGTTCTGCGCTGCTGCTCCTGCATGAAACGCTCGTAGAGTCGGTGGCGATAATACAGCAGATAATAGGCAGGCACTATGGCAATGAGCAGCAGTACAAGCAGGATGATAGCGATGGTCTGGTTGGTTTGCGACTGCTGCATGGTGGCGCAGTATTCGCCCAGTGTGTCATCGGCCGACATCTCCTTGAACAGCTGGGTATAAATCTTGTTGTTATAGCTATAGAGCTGCCACTTGTGCAAGGCCAAAGCGGCCACAGCGCTCTCGTTACGAATGTCGAGAATGATGTGGTAATTGGTTTGCAGACTGTCGTGGAACCACTTAATCTCTGGTGGCATCAGAGAGAGATTTCCCAGCTGGCGCATCAGATATTTTCCGTTAGGCACCTGATTAAGATAGTGCTGGTTGAGATAGTAACGACACAAATCGGCAAACTGAAGTGTCTTCTCGTATTCGCCATTGATATTGCAGAAATAAGCACTATCGGAGTAAATACTGGCCATGCCGAGGGCGTCGACGGGTGATGAGGGTTGAGTGACGGGTGATGGATGATGGGTGGTGGCTGATACAGAGGTAGCGGCTAACAAGCAAACACCTAACAGCCAACAGCCTACACCCCTCATGACTCCTTTAGGAAGTCTGAAGAACAGCTTTGAGCCTTTGCCCAAGGCGCTTGAAGCACCAATATGACAACCCCCAAATATCTGACTGATTTTGCGATATTTCTCGATGATACCCTTACAGTTGAGCAATCCGAAGCCGTGTCCACCCTCAATCTTGTGGTCGAACAGATGCTCAAGCTGCTCATCGGTCATTCCCTTACCTGTATCTTCAACAGCTATCTCAACATAGTCGGCTTCAACTGTTGCCTTCACACCAACCTGTCCGCCGTTGTCGGTAAACTTACGGGCATTATCGGCCAGCGTGTTCAGCATAAACAGCGTGAGCACCTTGTCGGCTTTTACTACAGCGTCGGTTGGCTCAACATGAAGTTCTACACCTTTCATCTGGAACGACTTCTTTCCCCTGGCCAGCACGTCGAACAATGGCTGCAGCGGGAAACTCTCTATGTGCAAGCTCAACTCGCCTTGGCGCAGTTGTATCCAGTAGGTTAGCACCTCATTATACTCATTTATCTGGTTGAGCAGTTCGCTGATGTACTGTATGCGCTCCTCGCGGTTATCATCGTCAAGACGCGAAACCTCATGAATCATACGGTCGATGAAAGGGGTGATATTACATATCAGCGACACCTTGGCACGCTGTTCGAGATTCTTGCGTTCGTTCTTCTCAATCTGCAGCAGTTTGGCGGCCAGAAGCTCACTCTTCTGCTCATACAGATTGTCGGGCTCCTCAGTCTTCGACTGTTTCTTGTTAAGGTGATTGAACAGCCACAACGAGAAAAGCAGCAGTACGATGGCCACAACCACAGCAATCAGCATCAGGTTGAGCTGACCCTGCTGCTTATCATACTGGTAAGCACGCGCCTCGAGCTGACGGTCTTGGCGGGTTGTCTCCTGCAAGTCGAGATATATATTGCGGTTAGCGTCGCTCTGCTGCTTATTGTCCATGGCAGCATAGGCCACACTCAGTTGCTCGCGAATAGAAGCAACCAGATCGGGCGCCTGATTGATGATGCTATCGTTAAGGGCCTGTTCAAGATTATAGAGTGCCGACTCGTAATCGCCAATCTGCCTGTAGCATGATGCCAGCGTACGATAAGCACCTGCTATCTGATATACATCGCCGTAGCGCTCGAATATCTCCAGCGCATTCTCAGCAAGGAATCCAGAAAGCATCTCCTCGTCAACCCCCACAGGGTTTATGAACTTCATGGCAGGAAGATTATCCATCATCAGTTGCTGGCGCGACTCTGGGTCCATCAGATGCTCGCTCAGGGCCTCTAATGCCTGACCGGCAAAGAAAGTGTATCCGCCCTTGCGCGCTGTCAGGAAGCAACGCATCAGTCTGTCAAACTCCTGCTGGTTAATCTCCTGCTGGGTGCCTTTAGAGATGATACCTCCAGCACCAATATTGTAAAGATAGTTGAGATATTGTGCACTATCTTTCTGCACCTCGTTCTCGTCGATAGCCGATAGCGCTTTTACAGATTGCTGCTCCAAACCTACATAGTAATAATAGGTTGAGTTAACAATCGCATATTCTGTTTCAGCGTAGAGCAGTTGCTTCAAATCGCGCTCGTTAAGCTGCTCACGCTCTTCTTTTATTCTACTCAATGTGCGGTTTGCCATCTCGCGATATTCATGAAACTCACGGTTTCGTGAACGTCGCTGACAAAGGCGCATCTGCTGTACATAGCTAATAAGCTGTTGTATCTGATTATCAGTGGTTTCTACGGCTTGGTTCAATTGTTTTTCAGCTTCGTCATAGCGCATTCTCACGATGTTGACGAAAGCCAGATTGTTAAGCGCTTCGGCCCTACCCGCAGCGTAATTACCGGCTAATTCATAAGCTCTATGAGCCAGAGCTTCGGTTGAGTCGATGTCGCGATAGTGATAGGCATACGACTTGCCGTTTAGCTTATCAACAACTTGCCTATCAGGGTGCGAGCACGCTGACAAGAGTATGGTTGACAATATGAATAGCCAGATTCTCATGTTAGTTACAAGTAAAAAAAAATAGCCGCCCTCGCAACACATAACGAGGGGGCTACATATTCATTAAGCGCGAGCCTTGGCGATATAACCGAGGGCCTCGCGGCACTTGTCGGTGATATACTGCCAATCGGCTGCTTTTACTTTATCGCCAGGGAAGAGCTTTGAGCCCATGCCAACGCAGAACACGCCTGCCTTGAACCACTTGGTAAGATTCTCCTCGTCGGGCGAAACACCGCCTGTTACCATAATCTTTGACCAAGGCATGGGGGCCTTAAGTCCTTTAATCATGTTAGGTCCAACAACATCGCCTGGGAAGATCTTAGTCAGATCGCAACCCAACTCCTGTGCCTTACCAATCTCGCTCACAGTCATACACCCTGGGCAATATGGCACCAGTCGGCGATTACATACAGGAGCTATATCGGGGTTAAACAGCGGACCAACCACGAAACAGGCGCCCAACTGCAGGTACAAACCGGCTGTAGGAGCATCGACAACCGAACCTACACCCATGGCCAACTCAGGGCACTCTTTGTCGGCCCACTTTACAAGCTCGCCGAACACCTCATGCGCAAAGTCGCCACGATTAGTAAACTCGAATGCACGCACGCCGCCAGCATAGCAAGCCTTAACCACATTCTTACAAACCTCAAGATCCTTATTGTAGAAGACGGGAACCATGGGGGCTTCACCAATCTTCTGCATCACTGCTATTTTATCAAATTTTGCCATAATTTCACTTTTTCACTTTTATCTCTGCACGCGGCCATTTGCGTTACCACCTGCAAGGGCTTCAACCTCCTCGACAGAAACAAGATTAAAGTCGCCGTTGATGGTGTGCTTAAGAGCCGATGCAGCAACAGCAAACTCGAGCGCCTCGCCCTGAGTCTTCTTGGTGAGCAGACCATGAATCAGACCACCAGAGAATGAATCGCCACCACCTACACGGTCGATGATGGGATTGATCTCGTAGCGCTTGCTCTGATAGAACTCCTTACCATCGTAGATAAGAGCCTTCCAGCCGTTGTAAGTAGCGCTGTAGCTCTCGCGCAGCGTAGAAACGACATACTTGAAGTCAAACTCCTGCATCATCTGCTTGAAAATGCCCTCATAGCCGGCAGCATCTGTCTGTCCGCCTTCAACATCAGCATCGGGCTTGAATCCAAGACAAAGCTCTGCATCCTCCTCGTTTCCGATACAAACGTGTACATATTTCATAAGAGGACGCATAATACTGATAGCCTTCTCGCTGGTCCACAGCTTCTTGCGGAAGTTCAGGTCGACAGACACTGTAACCCCATGACGCTTAGCAGCCTCACAGGCCAACTTCGTAAGTTCGGCAGCCTTATCGCTGATGGCTGGTGTGATACCACTCCAATGGAACCACGCAGCGCCTTCCATCACCTTGTCGAAATCAAAATCATCGGGAGTAGCCTCGGCTATTGCAGAGTGAGCACGGTCGTATATAACCTTTGATGGGCGCATTGAAGCACCGGTCTCTGCATAGTACAAACCTACACGATCGCCACCACGAGCTACAAACTCTGTATTAACACCATAACGGCGCAGAGCATTAACAGCAATCTGTCCGATTTCGTGCTTTGGCAGCTTTGACACATAATAAGCATCGTGGCCGTAGTTTGCCAGACTGATAGCTACATTAGCCTCACCGCCACCAGGAATGATGCGGAAGGATTCACTCTGAATGAAACGATCGTTGCCCTGAGGCGAAAGGCGGAGCATAATCTCGCCCAAAGTTACAATTTTTGCCATTGCTTTGTTTGATTTTTTTGATTTATTTCTGTTTAATTCATTTCATTTTATGTGGCAAAGATACGCAGTTTTTTTGAGTCAGACAAATTTTTGCGCAATTTTCTCTATTAAATCTTACGGAAACCAATTCACGACAAATATTTTACTTATCTCTTTGGTATATCCAAAAAAATATGTACCTTTGCCCAAAATTTGTTGGATTTATGGCAAAAGAGAATATTACTATCAAGGATATCGCCGCTCGCGCGGGCGTATCAACCGGAACTGTAGACCGTGTGCTGCACAACCGACCCAATGTGTCGAAAGCTGCACTCGAGAAGGTGAACAAGGCTCTAGAGGAGTTGGATTACCGTCCTAACATGTATGCAAGTGCGCTCGCATATAATAAGGAATACACCTTTTATTGTGTATTGCCTAAACACGAGCAGGAGGCCTACTGGGACGAGATTGAAGAAGGAGCTATGGCTTGTAGAGAATTCCGCAGGGATTTCGGCATTTCACTTAAGTTCATCTACTACGAGCGTTTCAATCCACCCGCATTCACCAAAATGGCACGCGAACTGTTCTCGGCTAAGATTGATGGCGTGATACTTGTGCCCTCTACGCTTGAACAGACACAGCGATTCACAGAGAAACTGATGGAGCGTAATATTCCATACGTGCTGCTCGACTCGTATATGCCCGATCTGAAACCATTGTCATTCTTTGGTCAGGATTCTTTTGCCAGCGGATATTTCGCAGCAAAAATGTTGATGCTTATTGCTAACAAAGAGAAGGAGATTGCCTTGATGAAGCAGACACGCGATGGTATCGTGGGGTCAAAGCAGCAGGCAAACCGTGAAACAGGATTCCGTCATTATATGGTTGACCACTTCCCACAGGTAAAGATAACTGAGGTTGATTTGCCACTCGACGAGGACCACAAGGATTACGATGGCATTCTGGAGAAGTTCTTCTCTACCCACCCCAACGTACACCACTGCATCACATTTAATTCGAAGGCGCACATCGTGGGCGACTTCCTGTTCCGCAGTAATCGCAGAAACGTGCAGATAATGGGCTACGACATGGTGGCAAAAAACGAGGCTTGCATTCGTAACGGAAGCATCTCGTTCCTGATTGCACAGCATGCATATCGGCAGGGCTATGCCAGTGTCGACGCGCTGTTTAATGCCATCGTTATGAAACGTGCTGTTAATCCGGTTAACTACATGCCTATTGAAATTCTGACGAAGGAGAATGTTGATTTTTACCGCAGAACGGCAATTTGACAAGTAAGAGACATGCAGGCTACTTATTTGAAGATTAATCCAGCAGACAGTGTGGTGGTGTGTCTATCGCCCAAAAAGAAAGGCGATATGATGGTTGTTGACGGTTGTCAGATTACAATAAACCAAGACACACCTGCAGGGCATAAAGTGCTGATTAAGGATGTAGCCGAGGGTGAGAACATTATAAAATACGGCTATCCGATAGGATACTCTTGAGTACACGTATCATCCTGTTACTAAGCATCTTACGTACACACACCAAAACAGAACCTTTAATGGTTATGTTCGCAAGAACGGCGATGTAGGAATCCGCAACGAAATATGGATTGTGCCCACGGTGGGCTGTGTAAACGGTATCGCCGAAAAGCTGGTAGCAAAGCTGAAAGCAGAGCTATCTCTAACCTCTCACCTCTCATCTCTCACCTCTCACATAGACAACATCTATGCATGGCATCATAATTACGGATGTTCGCAGTTGTCGGAAGACCACGAGAACACCCGCAAAGTGCTACGCGACATCTGTCTTCACCCTAACGCCGGAGCTGTTCTGGTGCTAAGTCTGGGCTGTGAGAACAACCAGCCCGAAGACTTTATGGCTATGCTGGGCGATTACGACAAAGACCGTATAAAACTGCTGGTAACCCAGCGTGTAGACGACGAGATAGAAGCTGGTATGCAGATGCTGCGTGGGCTATACAATATAGCATCGCAAGACAAGCGCACAGAGGTACCAGTAAGCAAGTTACGCGTGGGACTGAAGTGCGGTGGCAGCGATGGTTTTAGTGGTATCACAGCCAATCCGCTTGTGGGAGAATTCAGCGACTGGCTGGTGGCTCAGGGAGGCACATCGGTACTTACTGAGGTGCCAGAGATGTTTGGCGCAGAGACGATTCTAATGAATCGCTGTACCAGCAAGGAATTGTTTGACCAAACTGTTGCAATGGTAAACAACTTCAAGAATTATTTTCTTAGTCATGGCGAACCTGTAGGCGAAAATCCAAGTCCTGGCAATAAAGCAGGCGGTATTTCTACTCTTGAGGACAAGGCTTTGGGCTGCACGCAGAAATGCGGAAAGGCTCCTGTAAACGGCGTGATGGCATATGGTGATCGGTTACAGAACCCAGGATTGAATCTGCTTTCAGCTCCAGGCAACGACCTTGTTGCTTCAACAGCACTTGCAGCTTGCGGATGCCATCTGGTACTGTTTACCACAGGCAGAGGCACACCCTTCGGCACCTTTGTACCAACGATGAAGATTGCCACAAATCCCGATTTGGCCAGCCGCAAGTTAAACTGGATTGATTTCTCGGCAGGACAACTTCTTGAAGGACGGACCATGCAGGAAATTGTGTCCGAGTTTATTGACAAAGTTCTGGCTGTTGCCAGCGGCGAACCGGCAAAGGAATCATAGCATTATCACCAATCATAGTATTCGTACTATTCTTCTTGGTCACTAGCATCATCGCTGGTGACTTTTACAAAATCCCCATAACGGTGGCATTTATGGTATCTAGCATCTATGCCATCATCATATTCCGCGACAGGCCCTTGGTGCAACGCATAAACAGCTATAGCAGAGGAGCGGCTACCGAACAGATGATGCTGATGATATGGATATTTGTGCTTGCTGGGGCATTTGCCCATTCGGCTAAGTCGATGGGAAGTATTGACGCCACAGTAAACCTGGCGCTTAGCTTCCTGCCGCCATCTATGATCTTCGCAGGTATGTTTCTATCGGCGTGCTTCATCTCACTCAGTATAGGTACCAGCGTAGGAACCATTGCTGCACTTACACCGATTGCTGTAGGATTAGCTCAAGAAACGGGAACAGATCTTGCCATGATGACGGCCATCATTGTTGGAGGCTCGTTTTTTGGCGATAACCTGTCGTTCATTTCTGACACAACAATTATGGCCACCCAGACACAAGGATGCCGACTGAGTGATAAGTTCCGCGTGAACTCATTCCTTGTTTTCCCTGCAGCCATCGTGATTCTGATGGTTTACTTCTTCCTTGGCAAAGATACAAATGCCCCACAACAGGTAGAGGCTGTTCAGTGGGTAAAGGTCATCCCCTACCTCACCGTGCTGATAACAGCCATCTGCGGAATGAATGTGATGGCGGTACTGACACTTGGTATCATACTCTGCGGCATCATCGGGCTCTACACGGGCGGCTTTGCCAATATCTATGCATGGTTTGGTGCGATGGGCGAAGGCATACTCTCGATGGGCGAGCTCATCATTGTAACCATGATGGCAGGTGGTATGCTGGAACTCGTGAAGCAGCATGGCGGCATCGATTTCATTATCCGACAGCTAACACGTCGTGTCAACAGCAAACGAGGTGCTGAGCTCAGCATCGGAGCGTTGGTTTCGCTTGTAGATCTGTGTACTGCCAACAACACGGTGGCTATCCTTACTGTGGGCGATATTGCCAAGCAGATAGGCGATAAATATGGTGTAGACAACAAGAAATGTGCATCTATTCTTGACACCTTCTCGTGCTTTACACAAGGACTGATTCCGTATGGAGCTCAGTTACTGATTGCTGCTGGATTAGCGGCTATCAATCCGGTGTCTATTCTGCCGTACCTTTACTATGCTTATGCTCTGGGTGTGGCAGCTTTGCTATCTATCTTATTCCGTTATCCTAAACGTTACTCCTAATGAACATCATACAGCGCAACTTCTTCCGACTGATAAAATGCGGCGTTTATGGCACCGCAGAGCAACTTGAACCCATGAGTATACACAAGTGGAACAAGCTATACCAAATGGGACAACTGCACAACGTGAACCCATTTATATACCAGGGGTTACTAAAATGCAAGAATCAGTTCAATCTAAAACTCCTGCCACAGCAATGGCAACAATGGGAACTTGCGCACTTCCAACAGATGCAGGATGCTGATGACGAAGAACTACTGCGCCCATATAAGCTCACTAACCCGATTATAAACAAGCAGTTGCAAAGCATACTTGACGACGAACAGAGCGACATCAACACCCGACGTATGCTTATTCAGATAATACGTATTGCACGACATATACTGAACTGGGGATTGCCACTTAGATTACTGATAGATCTTGGTGTTAACCTGCGCGACAATACCGAGAAGGTTGACTACGATGTGCTTAACGACTGGCTAACACGACTGCGATTTACCCAGATGGCACAACTGGAAAGTGCACTGCTGATAGAACTGTTTGGTTTTTCGGCCGAAGACATTCCGTTTGCCGGAGGTGATATAGACAGTAAGAAAGCTAACATCGTGGCTCGCGAGTTGGCAGAATATACCAGCAATCATCAGAACTTCTATTTCTCACAATCGCCCGATAGTATATTCGTTCACGCAAGCGGAGGTAACGCGCTTATCAGCCACATACGCCGATCGGCACGCTACATGCACTTCATACCAAGTGAGGCGTTCACTAATTTCTTTGCTTCATTTGCCCATTCGCTTACGCACATCGAAGAATGAAACCTGTTTCTCCAGCCGGCGTACGTGGTTAAACTTGATTTCCTTCAGTTCGTGATTGCCCATAAAGCGACTCTTGTCTACATTTCCGCGAACTCCCGTGATGCGACCATGACTGGTGTACTGCCACATCGTTATGTCGCGACCATCGGCTAATTCTGGCTCTTCGTCAGTATACATAGCAATCATCAGCTTATAACTATTTAGCTTTCCCACCAGATGGCGGTTATAGAAATTGCGGAAAGTATAAATAAGCGGTTGCTGATGATAGGCCTGTTCCACAAGGTCGAGAAAGGCGAATAGCGAGTCGCAAAACTCCTCGTTATCCAGTCCGCCTGTAGTCTCAACATCAATCATTGGTATCAAGTCCTGCTCGCCTGGCCGGCACTGCATCATGAAATTATCAATCTGTGTGATTACTGGAGTCTTAGGACGGAAATAGTGATAACTGCCAACCATCAGTCCGTGGCGATGAGCCAAATCGATATTACGTTCGTACTGTGCATCGATACGATCGCCACCCTCAGTAGCTTTAAGATACACATACGACATTTTGGAATTCTCGCCAACAATCTCCCAAAACACCTCTCCCTGATAATGACTCAGGTCGATACCATGTACATGGTCGCACGTATCTTCGCATTGCAGATATGGATTATAATTCGGGTCGTTAAGAAAACGAGGATCTGATAGTTTCCCTGCAAAATCGTGAATAGTGGGCTTATAGGTACTAACCTTCTTCTTTGCCTTTCTTCCCCTTTTCTTTGAAACACGCGTGGTGCGATGTTTGGAGTGATTCTTGTTATATTTTCTGCGTTGAGCATTGACATCTGTAGCGCCGGCAAACATCATTAAAAAAGCCAGCAGTATATATAGTCTTTTCATGTATATTTCTGTTTTAGGATGCAAAAATATAACTTTTTTGTGTAAATCGTGTATTTCATGCCAAAAAATAACTAATTTTGCACCAAAAATATGACTCGAATGAACAAACTCGTAATTTTATTTATATCACTTCTACTCTTTTCTGCTTGCGACAGGAACGAAGTGCCAACACCTACGCCAGAACCAGAGCCTACACCTACGCCTGCTCCGGAACCGGAGCCTGAGCCGGAGCCTACAAAAGCACAGTGCACGGTACTGATTTACATGTCGGGCGAAAATAACCTTACTAAAGATAGTAAGTATCCTAATTCATCGTTTTTGAAAAACGATCTTGATGAGATTCTGCAGGGTTCATATAAACTAACCGACGATCAGCGTCTGATATGCTTTATTGATAGTGTTGGTGGCGACAACAAGCCGCACATTATAGAAGTGGCTAACGGCACATCAAAGGAGGTGTATCGCTTCGACGAAGATTTCTATGCTAGTGACCCAGAGAAATTCCGTGAGGTTCTAAAATATACCTTCGACAAATATCCTGCCGATGAATATGGCTTAGTATTATGGGGGCACTCATCAGGCTGGATTATTCATAATGACACGGTGCCTGCTTCATCTACAACTACGGCTACTACTCGAGGCTATGGTAAAGATGAGGGATGGGACACAAACAGCAGTGCGCGATGGATGAATATCACTCAGATGGTGCAGGTTTTAGAAACCATGCCCAAACTCAAGTTTATATTTGCAGATTGTTGCAACTTTATGTGCGTTGAATCAGCCTACGAATTACGAAACTGTGCTGATTATCTTATAGGTTCACCCGCAGAGATTCCTGGAGAAGGAGCACCTTATCATTTAATAGTAGAAAAGCTGTTTTCTAACTCACCCACTTTTTATGATGATATATGTAATTGTTACTACGATTACTATTTAGATGCCTATTATTGGCCTATCTATTCTCAACTGGAACTTGAAGGCTATAGCATACCTTTGAGTACATTCCGTTTAGACCAGATGGAAAATCTTGCTAATGCCACCAAGCAACTCATGAAGACTTTTATGCCAGTTTACCCGAATCAGTTAGATCTGTTAAATCAGACGTCTGAGCTGGCATTCTATTTCTTCTATGACAGCAATGTGTGTTACGATATGAAAAACGTATTTAAACAATACGCACCTGAAGATAGCTATAACAACTGGTTGGAAGTTTTCAACACTGCTGTTCCTTATCAGGCTGTTTCCACAAAATGGTGGTCGACAATACCAGGAGTAGTCATCAAATTCCCATCATTCCCAGAAGACGCCGACTGTTGGGGAGCTGTAAGCATGTTCTTCCCACAAAAGAGCTACAATAACGCCTACTTCCGCTATAACGAGCGAATTAAAAGGCTACAGTGGTACAATGCTGTAGATTGGGCTTCGTTTGGATGGTGATTATTGATGAATAATCACCTTTACCTTAGATATGCGATGACCATCCAACTCAGTAACCTCGAAGGTGAAGTTCTTGTAGTCAAGACGTTCGTGAAGTTCTGGGAAATCGCCTTTAATCTCAAGCAGCAAACCTGCAAGAGAATCGGCATCACCCTCAACATCTTCAAATGTCTCGTCGTCAATATCAAGAATCTTATAGAAGTCGCTTAACAACGTCTTACCCTCAAACACATATGTGTTTGCGTTAATACGTGTATAGGTTTTCTCCTCTTCGTCGTACTCATCGTTAATCTCTCCTACGATTTCCTCCAAGATATCCTCAAGGGTAATAATACCACTTGTACCACCAAACTCATCTACCACAATGGCAATATGAACTTTATTGGCCTGAAACTCACGAAGCAAATCATCTATTTTCTTTGTTTCGGGCACAAAATAAGGTGGACGGATAAGTGACTGCCAGCGAAATGTTGCAGGCTTGGAAATATGTGGGAGCAGGTCCTTGATATAAAGAATGCCTCGAATATTGTCTATCGTGTTCTGGTAAACAGGTATACGCGAATAATTATTCTCTACGATGCACTTAAGCACCTCTGGAAATGGCAGAGAAAAATCAAGGTCGACTACATCTTGGCGTGATGTCATAACCTCTTTTGCGGTCTCGTCACCAAAACGGACGATGCCCTCAAGCATATTCTTCTCGTCTTTAAGATCATCTTCATCGGTAAGTTCCAGAGCCTGCTCCAAATCATCAACAGAAAGGGCATGATTCTCTTTCTGCACAACTTTCTCTGCAATGATTCCAGAACGTATAAGAATAGAAGACAATGGCCAGAATATGCGACGTAGAATCATGATACTACCAACCGCACGACGACAAAAAGAAAGGGCATGCTGACTGGCATACACCTTTGGCATAATCTCGCCAAACAGCAGCAGCAGGAACGTAAGCAGAACAGTGATAACAAGAAACTGAAGCCAATAAGCGCCACCAAAATCAATCACTTGTGCAAAAAAGTAATTGCACAACATAATAATCGTAACGTTTACCAGATTGTTTGTGATGAGAATGGTAGCAAGTGTACGTTCAGAATCATCACGCAACTGCTTTATCTTACTATCTGTGTCATTCTTATTCTCGTCAAGTTCACTGATATCTGTTGGAGAAAGCGAAAAAAACGCAATCTCAGAACCAGATGCGAAACCAGAAAAGATAAGCAGAATGCCTGCCATTATAATAGCAATCAAAGCGCCCATATTAGGCGCCATGATAGTAACTTCACTCAGTAGTGGTTGAAGATAATCCATTTTCAGATTTTGGTGAAAGCATTTCCATATTATCTGCCCAGATTTCAGTTGCATATCTACGCTGGCCTTGCTTATCATCGTAGGTAGTATAACGGATACGGCCTTCGATATATAACTTATCGCCCTTATGCACGTATTTCTCTACAATCTCGGCTAATCTTCGCCATAGAATAACATTATGCCAATCGGTATGATCGGGTACCTGGGTTCCATTCTGTAAAGTATATCCACGCTCGGTGGTAGCCAAACGAATTCGAGCTACAGCAACACCCTGATCTACATATTTTACTTCAGGTTCCTGACCCACATTGCCAATAAGCATTACCTTATTCATAATTGTTGCAGATAATTAAAGTATTAAACTATTTATTTACACTTACCAAGATAGCGGAACTTAAAGTTCTTACCCTTTGGTGAGGGGAACTGACTACGATCGTCTACACGTTCACGAAGATAATCAATCATGCGTTCGTAACACTCCAAACCTGAGATAGCCTTAAGGCGAGCAACAAACTGAGTGTCGCGATATTGGAACTTACCCGTACCTGGAATGAGTAATACACGCTTAAAATCGACAACACCCTCATACCAACCATCCCTGATCTCATTGAGACGAAGAAGAGCGGGAGTTGTTTTTGCTGGAGCTGCATCCTGATTATCATGAACAGCTTTTTTATCCTTGAAATCCTGAAGTGTTTTGGCTTCAGTCTTAATAATTATAAAGTATACATGCGGATGTACCTTATAACGCTTAGGATAAAATATATCACTTGAAGCATACTCACGAATATCTGCCTCAAGCATTGGAGTCATTTCTATATCTTCAATTGTACATAAAAAATCAATAGCCTCCTCAACAGAAGACACTAATATCTCTTTATCAAAATATCTTAAGTATAAATTCATTGTTTATGTTTTTATTGAAAAAGATGTGGTTTCCTTATAACAAAAAGAGCGGAAAACGGGACTCGGACCCGCGACCCCAACCTTGGCAAGGTTGTGCTCTACCAACTGAGCTATTTCCGCAAAAAATCAAAAAAAATGGTGAAGAGGAGGAGACTCGAACTCCCACGTCGCAATTGACACTACCCCCTCAAAGTAGCGCGTCTACCAATTCCGCCACCTCTCCAACATACGCTGAAGAAAAAAGAGTGCCCAGAACAGGACTCGAACCTGCACGCCTTGCGGCACACGCACCTGAAACGTGCGCGTCTACCAATTCCGCCACCTGGGCATTTTTATCATTTAGGCCATTCCTAAATGCCTCTTTTTTGTTCAACAAGTGAGCGGAAAACGGGACTCGGACCCGCGACCCCAACCTTGGCAAGGTTGTGCTCTACCAACTGAGCTATTTCCGCATTTTTTTAGTTCGTTAATCAATCTCTCTCGATTGCGGGTGCAAAGGTAATGCTTTTTTTGGAACTGACAAACTTTTCGGGCGTTTTTTTTTCAAAAAAGTGCGATTTTATCGAAATCTTGACAAAAATAGCACTAATCCATGCGATTTCGGTAATCTTCATACCCAAAACGGCGTAAAACCTCCAGATGACCATCACTATGGAGCATACCTATAGATGGATGTAAAATTCCGTTAAAAGTGCAAGTTTTAACTGTTGTATAGTGAATCATATCCTCGAAGATTACTTCTTCGCCTATTTCTAATTCATGATCAAAAAGCCACGAACCCATAAAATCTCCACTCAAACAGCTGTTACCTCCCAAACGATATGTCATCGGTTCGGTAGCATTTTCCATATCAACGATTTCTGCTCCACGAACCTCAGGCATGTATGGCATTTCAAGACAGTCTGGCATATGACAAGTGAAACTAACGTCAAGTATAGCCGTTTTGACGCCCTTATCTTCTACAAGATCGACAACATGCGATACAAGCGGACCTGTTTGCCAGGCAAAAGCGCTACCAGGTTCAAGAATAACCTTCAGCCAAGGATAACGCTTATGAAAATCCTGCATCAAACGAATAAGAAGTTCTACATCGTAATCCTTA
>ONAK01000090.1 GCA_900315765.1 uncultured Prevotella sp.
GACTGCAAAGATACCACTATTTTTTGAGTTGACCAAACCTTTTGGGATAAAAGTTTTAAGCTATTATATTTTTGTGGAAAAGCCTTTGTAGTTTTAAGGAAAAGCACTAACCAAGGCTATTTATAAGAAAATTGGCATTATGGTTTAACGCAGTTCTTGCTTAGGCAAGCGACCATAGGTCGAGCGACACGGTTACGCAGTTACGCGGTTACTTTTGAATTGTTTATCAATACCAATTGATGCACATTGGCATAAATAAAAAATCCCTCGCTCGAGATGAGCGGGGGATTTGTATTTAGAACTCTGCTGATTTCGGAGTACGTGGGAAAGGAATCACGTCGCGGATGTTCTGCATTCCTGTTACGAACAGGATGAGACGCTCGAAACCAAGACCGAAACCTGCGTGTGGGCATGAGCCCCAACGGCGGGTGTCGATATACCACCAAAGGTGGGTCTGGTCCATCTGGCGGCGATTGATCTCGCCCATCAGCTTGTCGTAGCTCTCCTCACGAACAGAACCACCGATAATCTCACCAATCTGTGGGAAGAGTACGTCGGTGCCCTGCATGGTAGGACCAGGAGCTACGGCGCCCTTGTAACCTACTGAACCGCCATCGGCAGTATCCTGATTCTGCTTCATGTAGAACGACTTGAAGGCACGTGGGTAGTCGGTCATGATGACTGGCTTCTTGAAGTGCTCCTCAACGAGGTAACGCTCGTGCTCGCTGGCAAGGTCGTCGCCCCAGTTGCAGGGGAACTCGAACTTCTTGCCCTTCTTGATGGCCTCCTGAAGGATGTTGATACCCTCAGTATATGGCAGACGAACGAAGGTGTCCTTAAGTACGCTCTCGAGACGCTCGATAAGGGTCTTATCGATCATCTGGTTGAGGAACTGAAGGTCGTCCTTACAGTTGTCGAGTGCCCAACGAACGCAGTACTTGATGAAGTCTTCCTCGAGGTCCATCAGCTCTTCCTGGTCGAGGAAGGCAACCTCAGGCTCTACCATCCAGAACTCGGCCAAGTGGCGTGGAGTGTTTGAATTCTCAGCGCGGAAGGTTGGACCGAAGGTGTAGATAGAACCCAGTGCGGTGGCACCAAGCTCGCCCTCGAGCTGACCAGATACGGTGAGTGATGTCTGCTCGCCAAAGAAATCGTCGTCGTAGATAATCTTACCGTTCTCGTCCTTCTTCAGGTCGTAGAGGTTCTTTGTTGTTACCTGGAACATGTTTCCTGCGCCCTCACAGTCGCTGGCAGTGATCAGTGGGGTGTGGAAATAGAAGAAGCCGTGCTCGTGGAAATAGGTGTGGATGGCCATTGCCATGTTGTGGCGGATACGCATCACAGCACCAAAGGTGTTGGTACGCAGACGCATGTGGGCGTTCTTACGCATCACCTCGAAGCTCTGACCTTTCTTCTGCATGGGGTAGTCGTTGCCGCACAGACCGTAAACCTCGAGACGGGTGGCCTGGATTTCTGACGACTGACCTGCGCCTTGGCTCTCAACCAGAATACCCTCGGCTGAGATGCAGGCACCTGTTGTGATCTGCTTGAGTGTCTCTTCTTCGAACTTAGCGGGATCGACCACAATCTGAACGTTCTTGATGGTAGATCCATCGTTGAGGGCAATGAAGTCGACTGCCTTAGAGCTGCGGTGCGTGCGCACCCAACCCTTTACGCAGACTTCCTTGCCATATTCTGTGCTCTTGAGCACATCAATAATCTTTGTTCTTTTCATTGTTTTATTTTTTTGCAACGGACAACACGACTTTAGGACTTTTTATTCCTGTAGTCCTGTAGTCCGTTGCTAAATTATTTACTCGTAAGCTCCCATGCGCAGGCGGTCTACCTCCTCCTCGGTAAGGTAACGCCAGTCGCCACGCTTCAGGTTCTTCTTGGTGAGACCAGCGAACTGAACGCGGTCGAGCTTCTGAACGCGATAGCCCAGGCTCTCGAAGATACGGCGAACGATACGGTTCTTACCTGAGTGAATCTCGATGCCTACCTGCTTCTTATCGGTTGGGTGAGCGTACTGAACGTCGTCGGCCTTAATCTCGCCGTCCTCGAGCTGGATGCCCTCAGCAATCTGCTGCAGATCGTGAGCGGTAACGTTCTTGTCGAGATATACGTGATAAATCTTCTTCTTGAGATACTTAGGATGTGTAAGCTTTGAAGCCAGATCGCCATCGTTGGTGAGCAGAAGCACACCAGTGGTGTTGCGGTCAAGACGACCTACTGGGTAGATGCGCTCAGGACATGCGTTCTTAACGAGGTCCATCACAGTCTTACGCTGCTGTGGATCGTCGCTGGTGGTAACGTAATCCTTTGGCTTGTTGAGCAGCACGTAAACCTTCTTCTCGATGGTTACAGGCTGATCGTGGAACTTTACTACATCGGTGCGCAGAATCTTTGTTCCCAGCTCGGTTACTACCTCACCGTTAACTGATACTACACCTGCCTGGATGAACTCATCGGCCTCGCGACGGCTGCAGATACCTGCATTGGCAAGGAACTTGTTCAGGCGGAGTGGCTCGTTTGGATCGTAGTTAATCTCCTTGTACTCGATGCGCTTCTTCATTGAGTACTTTGCATTTGGATCGTAGTCGGCACTGTGCTGACGTGGACCCTTCTTGTAAGGAGATGCGCCGTAAGGTTTGCCGTAGCCACCCTGCTGAGGACGACCGTAGCCACCCTGCTGAGGACGACCGTAACCACCCTGCTGGGGACGACCGTAACCACCCTGCTGAGGACGACCATAACCACCCTGCTGAGGACGACCGTAACCGCCCTGCTGAGGACGCTGGCCATAGCCACCCTGCTGAGGACGACCGTAACCGCCCTGCTGTGGACGACCATAGCCACCCTGCTGAGGACGACCGTAACCGCCCTGACGCTGGCCATAGCCACCTTCGGCATTGTAGTTGTTACGTGGACGATAGCCGCCCTGTGGGCGCTGAGGGGCATTGTTCTGCAAAGCAGCACCAAAACCCTCGGGGCGGAAACCACCCTCATCGTCGTTGTTATTGCGATAGCTTGCACGCTCATAGGCTGGGCGTACTGCTGCTGTGTGAATACGTGGACGTGGTGAACGACCTGGGCGATACTCTCTCTGAGCGCCATCCTGAGTGGTCTCTTCCTGTTTCTTCTCGTTGTTTTCGAAATCCATGTGTTGTATAAATTTAAATATGTAATGACTTAATTAATATTTTTATTCTCTCTTTATTAAATTCCTGTATAGGTTGATGGGGTTATGGCACGTAACTCTTCTTTTACATCCTCGCTAACCTCGAGTGTCTCAATAAAATTCTTGATCTTCTCTCCTGTAAGTTTCTCATTGGTACGTGTAAGAGCTTTCAGAGTCTCGTAAGGGTTGGGGTAGGCTTCGCGACGCAGAATGGTCTGAATAGCCTCGGCTACTACAGCCCATGTGTTGTCGAGATCCTCTTGCAGCTTCTCCTCGTTGAGGATGAGCTTGCGCAGTCCCTTCAGTGTGCTCTGGAATGCGATGACGGCATGGCCCATAGGTACGCCTACGTTGCGCAGAACGGTTGAGTCGGTAAGGTCGCGCTGCAAACGGCTCACAGGCAGCTTGGCTGCCAGGAACTGCAGAATGGCGTTGGCGATACCGAGGTTACCCTCAGAGTTCTCGTAGTCGATGGGGTTTACCTTGTGAGGCATAGCGCTCGAACCAACCTCGCCCTTTTTGATCTTCTGCTTGAAGTAGTCCATAGAGATGTACATCCAGAAGTCGCGATCAAGATCGATGACGATGGTGTTGATGCGGCGCATAGCGTCGAAGATAGCGCCCAGCCAGTCGTAATTTGAAATCTGGGTGGTGTACTGTTCGCGCTCCAGACCAAGTTTCTCGCTAACAAACTGATTACCAAACTCGCGCCAGTCGTACTGTGGGTAAGCCACGTGGTGAGCATTGTAATTACCAGTGGCGCCACCAAACTTAGCTGTGATTGGTGTGGCCTTCAATCCGCGCAGCTGCTCTTCAAGACGGTAAACGTAAACCATCACCTCCTTGCCCAGACGGGTAGGTGAGGCTGGCTGTCCGTGAGTCTTGGCCAGCATGGGGATGTTCTTCCACTGTTCAGCATAATCGTGCAGCTGCTCGATAAGCTCCTCAACCAAAGGATAGTAAACCTGCTCGAGTGCCTCCTTAATAGAAAGAGGTACGCTGGTGTTGTTGATGTCCTGAGAGGTGAGTCCGAAGTGGATGAACTCTTTATAACTCTCAAAACCACCCATAGCGTCGAGCTGCTCCTTGATGAAGTACTCAACGGCTTTCACATCGTGATTGGTAATCGACTCGATGTCCTTAACTCGCTGTGCATCAGCGGGTGTGAACTTTCGATAAATGTCGCGAAGCTGATCGAAAAGCTGATGGTTGATACCCTGAAGTTGAGGCAATGGTAATTCACAGAGCGTGATGAAATACTCAATTTCTACGCGTACCCTGTAACGGATAAGGGCATACTCAGAAAAGTATTCTGCCAATGGCTCGGTCTTACTTCTGTAACGGCCATCTATAGGCGAGATGGCTGTCAATAAACTTAAATCCATGTTTTAAATTAATTCCTAAATTATCGATAATCCTTAAAATTTCAATCCTCTTTTAACCCAAAAACGCAACCTCAACGGCTGCGTCATGAGCTATTTTGTGTTGTGGGCGTTGACGGATTCGAACCGCCGACCCTCTGCTTGTAAGGCAGATGCTCTAAACCAGCTGAGCTAAACGCCCTTATTTCTTCTTAGCGGGTGCAAAGGTAAGAAGAAAATTTGAGACTGCAAAATTTTCAGGCGAAAAAATTGCAGTCTCATGTAAATTTATAGCTGATAGAGGTCGTTTGCGGCCATCAAATCCACTTTTTTGTCTGAAAGTATCTTCTCGCAGGCATCCAAATCGGTAGGACGGATAACCACTGTAGCCACATCGCCATTAGCAAACGAATACATATATTCGATGAAAACGCCGTTCTCGGAGAGATGTTTGAGTACCACTGCCAGTGAACCACTGACGTTGGGGCATACAAATCCGATGACATCGGTAATCTTAACGGCGAAGTGAGCCTCTTTAAGTACCTGATAAGCCTTGTCGGGGTCGGAAACGATGCAACGCAGAATACCAAAGTCGCTGTTATCGGCGATGCTCATGGCAGAAAGGTTCACACCTGCCTTACCCAAAACTTCGGTCACCTCGGTAAGGCGGCCTGACTTGTTCTCAAGGAAAATTGAAAGTTGCTTTGTTTTCATAAGATTATTGTTTTAAATATTACGCTTGTCAATCACACGCTTGGCCTTGCCCTCAGAGCGCTCGATGCCCTTTGGCTCGACGAGCTTAACCTTGAATCCCAGTCCGATGACGCTGCGCAACTCTGCCTCAAGCTTCTTCTGTAGTCCAACCATTGTGGCCATATCGTCGGTAAAGTACTCTTCCTTCACCTCTACCTTAAGCTCGGATGTGTCGGTGTTGTTCACGCGGTCGACGGTGAGCAGGAAGTGAGGCTCGTACTCAGGCAGCTTCAGGATGACATCCTCGATCTGCGATGGGAATACGTTTACGCCACGGATGATGAGCATATCGTCGCAACGGCCCAGAATGCGGTCCATACGTACCAAGGTGCGTCCGCATTTACACTTGTCGTAGTGCAGGGCTGTCAGGTCGTGAGTGCGATAGCGGAGTAGGGGCATGCCTTCCTTGGTAAGATGGGTGAAGGTAAGTTCGCCTAATTGCCCCTCTGGCATTGGCTCGCCTGTCTTTGGGTCAAGTATCTCTGGGTAGAACAGGTCTTCGTTAAGGTGGGTGCCGCACTGGTGTTCGCACTCATATCCAACGCCAGGACCAGCTATCTCGCTCAGTCCGTAGATGTCGTAGGCCTTAATGCCCAGACTCTCTTCCAACTTCTTGCGCATCTTCTCAGTCCAGGGTTCTGCACCAAACACGCCCACTTTCAGTTTGAATTCATCGCGGTTCCAGGGGCACTCCTTCATGGCCTCGCCCAGGAACATAGCGTAGCTTGGGGTGCAGCAGAGAATGGTGGTGCCAAAGTCGTGCATCAGTGTCATCTGCTTCTGGGTGTTACCGCTCGAGATGGGGATTACCGATGCACCAATGTTAGTGGCGCCATCGTGGGCACCAAGACCTCCTGTAAACAAACCATAGCCGTAAGCCACCTGGAAGATGTCGTCTTTTCCAGCGCCATAGGCGGTAAAGGCACGGCTGATGGCCTCGCTCCACATGGCAAGGTCCTTGCGGGTGTAAAGTACTACGACTGGCTTTCCTGTGGTACCTGATGAGGCGTGGATTCTTACAATCTGACTCATGGGCACGGCAGCCAGTCCAAAGGGATAGTTGTCGCGGAGGTCGAGCTTATTGGTAAAGGGGAGTTTCGTGATGTCGTCGATGCTCTTAATGTCACCTGGCTCCAACCCCATCTCCTGGAATTTCTTGCGGTAGAAGGGGGTGTTGTAATACACGTACTCGGCCATCTTTACCAGACGGCGGCTCTGGATTTCGCGAAGCTGTTCGCGATCCATGCACTCCATTGTTTCATTCCAAATCATTGTATGTTCATTGTTGTTTGTATGTACTTTACGGGTACAAAGTTAACTTATTTTTTTTAACCTACCAAGAAACTTGTTTAAAAATAGCGGAAAAAACACATTTGCCCTAACTCACATGGATACAGAGCATGGTGAGGTCGTCGTTAGGTTCGGCGCCGTTACGATGTGCCTCCACCATTGTTCCCATTTCCTTAATCACCTGTTCGGCCGAGGCGTACTGTGTCTGGCGCAACTGCTCTATCATGCGCTCTTCGCCAAACTGCTGCTGCTCGGGGTCTTCGGCCTCGTTGAGACCATCGGTATAGAGGAACAGGGGGCGTCCCTTGATAGTATCGATTTCCTCGCCTTCGAACTTCAGGTTCTTCCACAGGCCTATGGGCGCATTTGACTTCATGCTGAGGAAGTCGCCTTTGTCTTCTCCACCTCCTATTACAGGTGGGTTATGACCTGCATTGCAGAAGGAGAGATGGCCTGTCTGCAAGTCGATCAGACCCAGGAAGAAGGTTACGAACATGCCCTGCTGGTTGTCTTCCGTGAGGGCGGCATTCATGCGGGTGCATATCTCATCGGGCATCATGCCTTGCACGGCCAGTATACGGAACAGGCGTGTGGCCTGGGCCATGAAGAGTGAGGCGGGCACGCCCTTGCCACTCACGTCGCCGATAGCGAAATACAGTTTGTTGCCCAACAGCACGTAGCCATACAGATCGCCTCCAACCTCCTTGGCGGGGGTCATCTTGGCAAACATGTCGAGGCCTTCCCGCTCAGGGAACACGCTGGGTACCATACTCATCTGAATGTCGCGGGCAATGCGCAACTCACTGGCCATACGCTCTTTCACAGCAGTGGTCTCCTCCAGCTGGTCGTAGGCCACTTTCAGTTCTTCGTGGGCCACTTCCAGTCGTTTGGCTGCTCGATGGCGGAAGAAGATAAAGATGGCGAGGGCCAGTATGATGATGCCCGATATGATGGCGTAGGTGATGAGTCGCTGGCGCGACATCGTGGCCTCCTGACGGGCTATCTGTTTGTCTTTCTCCTGCGTAGAGTAGATGACGGCCAGTTCGGCAGCGTCGTCTTTCTGCTTACGCGCGCTCACACTGTCAACGATGCTGGCCATCTCGTCGGCCATCTTGGTGGCTTCGGCATGGCGGCCGGCCTTCTCGTACACGCGGTAGCTCTCGGCCAGGTTGCTCAGGTTCTCCATCGAGTAGTTCATGTCCATGGCTTCGTGCAGCTGATAGATGGCAGGCAGCAGATCGGCCGCAGCCTCCCATTGGTTGGTCTTCTCCAGATAGGTGAGCTCTTCGATGAGCATGAGGGGATGGTGGGCAAAGGGCGATGCCATGTGTGCGTCGTAAAGCTGCTTGGCTTCGTCGGTTTTACCCATGGCGGCATAGGCGTTCACTTTGATAATTCTGGCTTTGGCGCGCAGTATGGGTTCTGCCGAAGGCTGCTTTGCCTGCTTGTTGTGCTTGGCCAGAATGTCGAGTATATGAGTGGTACGCTCCACCCAAGGCATGGCTTTCTCAGGACTGTGATTGAAGTAGGCAGCAGCCATGTTCACGCTCAGGGTACCCACCATTTCCACGGCAGCGTGAGTGGTATCTACGTTCAGTTGGTGGTTCATGGCCTCGTAGCACTTCAGCATCGTCTTGTCGGCCTCGTCAAACTGGTGGAGAGTGAGCTGGCAGTTGCCAATGATAAACAACAGCGACGACTCGAAGGCCTTGAGCTGCTGGTCGGTCTCTTGGTTCAGTTGAGCGTAGGCTTCCTGCGATATTTTAAGGGCCTCTTCCAGGTTGCCCTTCATCATCAGCATAGCGCCCAGATTGTAGTAACCCTGGTAGTAGCCTTTGGGCCAAAGGCTGTGCAGCTCGTCGCCCAGTGCCTTACGGATATAGAACTCGCCGAACCTGATGCTGCTCAGACGGGCGTAGCTGGTGCCGCGCACTAGATTGGTTACACAGAGCGGATAGGTTTTCTGGGCCTCGAGGCTATCCAGAATACCAAACAGACTGTCGGGGTTCTGTGACAGAATTTCGACTGCCAGCTTCGATACGTTCTCAAACTCGCTCACTGCAGCTTTCTTTCCGTGGTCCTGCTGCTGGGCGCATGCTGCCAATAATGTGAGCAGAATGGTAGCAAAAACGGCTTTCTTCATAACAAAATGTCTTGTTTTAGAGGTATGATTAAAACTTTATGTTCTTAATTACGGGCGCAAAGTTACAAAAATAATCGGAATAACGTAAACTTTTCTGAAAAAAGATTTGGAACATTAGTATTTTTATTGTATTTTTGCTGCGTTATATATAATATAATAAGGTATATGAAAAAACTATTTATGTGTTTACTGGCCATGATGGGGCTCACCACAGCCTGCGGTCAGGCGGCTTACGAGATGGATGAGTTTACAACCAAAAGCGGGAAAACCGTAAGGTTTCATGCGCTGATGCATGCCTGTATCCGCATTGAGTTTGATGGTAAGGAGATACAGATTGACCCAGTGGGTAAGTTGGGTAATCGTATTGTTGATTATGCTGTGATGCCTAAGGCCGACTACATCTTTGTGACCCACGAGCATGGTGACCACTACGATGCCAACTCCATAAAACTGCTTACAAACGGAAAAACTCAGTTGGTGATGAACCAACGTTGTGCTGATATGTATGGAGCAGGAAAAGAGATGGAACGTTCTGCACTTGGGACGCTTCGCTCTGTGAAGAATGGCGATAAGCTGCAGTTGGCCGATCTGAGCGTGGAGGCTGTGCCTGCCTATAACATCACTGAGGGGCACACCCAGTTTCATCCTAAAGGTCGCGATAATGGCTATATCCTGACTATCGACGGACTGCGCATCTACATCGCCGGCGATACTGAGGATGTCCCTGAAATGTCGCAGATTAAGGATATCGACATCGCATTTCTGCCTTGTAATCAGCCTTACACCATGACGCCCGATCAGCTGGTGCGTGCTGCAAAGGTGATTAAGCCTAAAGTGCTGTTTCCATACCACTATGGTCAGACCGACTTGAGCACCGTTCCTGCTCAGTTGAAAGATATGGATGTTAGAATACGCCATTACGAATAAAACAGTTTCTTTTCTCATGAAAACACATCGCTTTCTTCTTACATTGGTTAGCTGTCTGCTTTTATCGGTAGCGATGTTTGCAGAGAGCGATTTGCCTGTCATAGAGAAAAGGGCAGACAGAACGATTATTTGATGGGTGAAGAGTCGTTGATGGATATACTCCAGATGGTGCCAGAGTTGCTGATTGAGGGTTATGAGGATGTCATATCCAGCTATAATCTCCGCATTGAAAACGCTCCGATGAATGCCGACACCAGGTTGATTCTCAGTCAGATGAAAGCCAAGGACATCGAAAGAATTCAGGTTTGCGACAATACAGGTGTTGCCAAGGGAACTGTTGGTATGGCTAAGGTGCTGGATATCAACATGAGGATGCCCGATAGACTGAAAGGTATCGTTGAAGGAGAAGGGAACTTTGGAAAGGACGTTGCTGGAATAGCATCTGTGAATGCACTATATGGTAGTAAGCATACTGATATATATGCCAATGCTTCTTATCGCCATCAAGAAGGAAACGAGGAGTTTCTGACGTTACATATGACCAACCGTTTTGATGACAGAAACAGGCTGCTGACCAGATTTACTCAGCAGTATATTGACATTCCTTCAGGTACGTCGCGTAAGGTGATGGGCAGGGCGAGATACTACCATATCTTTAATGATCTGGGCACAGAGCTGCTCGTTATGGGTAACTATCAGTATGTCAGCGATCCAGACCAGACTCACAAACTGCCAGTGTACGTATTAGAGTTGAACACGCCTTTGTTTACCAAGCGTCTGTCTATGATGGCGGGTGTTGAGGGTGATTTCCTGATGGACAGACAAAAAGGAACTAGTATGAGTTGGGATATCTTTAACAATGATGTTTATCTGCAGTTTTCTTATGCCTTGCCAAAGTGGAAGTTTACTGTTGGTGATCGTGTGATGTTCTACGACTATAAATTCTCGAATGGGAAAAACAGTCAAAAGCATTCTGATACACGTTACAATGCGAATGCTTGCGTCATCTATGTGCCAGATAATCGTAACCAGATACAATTGGGTTACTATCATAAATATTATAATCCTTCGCGTGCTGCTTTATATATGAATCCAAATTCTCTGCTCCATCAAGGACTGGCTGCTGCCAGGGATTTGTTGAGTGAGTGTACTATCGACCAGATGAAGCTGGCTTATGCCTATAGCAGGCAGAAGCTTACGGTGCAGACAGAAGCAAGCTATTGCATAGTTGAAGATAAAGAGAATTTTACCGAACTTGGGGCTTCGGCATATTGGAAAACAAACTGGCTGAGTATTACTGGTGGCTCGAATCTGTATATCGCCAAGAGTGAAACCTATGCTTCCATTCGTTTCTCGCCAAAGGCTTATCTTCCTCATGCCTGGCAGATTGGTCTGCAGATGATTTTTTTTACCAAGCAGTCGCCAATTCGTAAGGATACAGGTGAACCTGTGTATGGAAGCCTCTCTGTTAATAAGCAATTTGGCAAGCGATGGAACCTGGGCTTAGACTGGCATGATATATTTGATGTCGTTTGTAGTGATGTGGCAGTAAACAGGCATGCTGCCAATATTAAGTTGCAGTATAGATTCTAACAATCATAAGAAAGAGCGTATGGTAAATATTGAACTGGATATGATACAGACTGCCGGCATTGGAGCCTTAGCTCTCCTTGTTGGTATGGTTTTAACACGATGTTGGTATGGTTTTAACACGAAAGGTTGAGATCCTTCAGAAGTTTTGCATTCCGTCGCCAGTAAGTGGTGGCATCATCTTTTCGTTGGTGGCTTTGGCGCTGTATGCCTGTTTCGATATCGAGGTGTCGTTCGATGGCACTTTGAAGGATGTCTTCATGCTGGCGTTCTTTACTAGCGTAGGTTTCCAAAGCGATCTTAAAGTGCTGAAACAAGGTGGCAGATTGTTGGTAATTATGCTTGTGCTGTTGGTTGTCATTATTGCCTTGCAGAACCTGATGCCAATGGGAATTACCAAACTGATGGGAGTTGACCCTTTGATTGGAATGGCTGCAGGAAGTATCTCGATGACTGGCGGACATGGCACGGCTGGTGGATTTGCTGGCGTTCTTGAGTCGATGGGGCTTCATGGTGCAGGAACAATAGGTATGGCAGCCGCAACCTTCGGCTTGATAGCTGGTTCTATGCTCGGAGGTCCGTTGGCAGAGAAAATTGTTCGTACCAAACTTACGCATGAACAGATGCAGCCACAGGACGAAGAAATTGATCCTGCCATGTCGGGTATCGAGAGCGACGAGGCTTCGCCAACAGGTCGTGCCAAGCGTGTGAGTACAAACGAGATGGAGTTTCAGCAATATGCCAAGGCTTCTTATTTTATTATCCTGATTATGGGTGGAGGAACCTTGTTGAGTTGGCTGTTTGCAAAAACGGGTGTTACCTTTCCTACCTATTTTGGAGCCTTGATTCTTGCTGCCATCGTTCGTAACGTCATCGGATTTGTGAATTATAAAGAAAACGGAAAATGGAAGAAGGCAGAGAAACTACTTGATATGGAGCGCATCATCAGTGTAGGTAACATCTGCCTGTCAATGTTCCTTGGCATGGCCATGATATCTCTGAAGCTCTGGGAACTTCAAAGTCTGGCCCTGCCGTTAATCGTCATTCTGGTGTCTCAGGTGCTTCTGATGGCACTGTTCGCATACTTTGTGGCATTCCCTTTGTTAGGTCGCGATTATGATGCTGCCGTACTGTGTGCTGGTATGTGTGGCTTTGGCCTTGGGGCTACCCCCAACGCCATGGCCAACATGAGTGCTGTGTGTTATAAATACCGCTATACAGTGAAACCATTCCTTATCGTCCCCATCATCGGAGCGATGTTTGCAGATATTATTAATACAGGACTGATTACACTCTTCCTGAATATCCTGTAACTACTTCCACCAGAAATCATCTACGAACTGACCTTGTACATAGTTGGTGAATCTCTTGTGCTCGTTTGCGATATTCTTTCTCTCAGGAACGGGTACGAATGTGTCGTCAACCAATATCTTGCATGCTGCCTCGCCTGCAGTGGCTCTCAGCTCCATCCATGTACCGTTCTTATACACCTGAATGAGAATGTCCTTAATCTGTTCAGGAGTTGAGTACACACCATTAATCTCAAACTCAACTGGGTCTACAGTAGGTCCTGCACCAGTGTTATACATCTGATAAGTGCCACTTGCATTAGGAGTTGTTTCGCCAAACAGACCGTGTACCTCTATGCCCATGACTCTCAGTGGGAGTGTACCACCTGCACAGATCAGCTTCAGAGTGGTTCTGTTACCTTCTGTCTTCACGATATCGAATACAACATCGTTGAAGTCGAAGTCGCCTGCATATGATGCTGACAGGTCCTCAGCAATCACGCGATAGAGTGGGCTGCCGCCAACAAAGCCTGGGTTACATGGCGTTTCTGGAATGGTGATGCTGGGCTTGCCTGATTTGAAACCTGCTGCATATATGTTGTCAGCGATGCTGAAACCATCTTTCTCATAAATAAACAATTTTCCGCTGCCATCGTCGCCCTGAGCAAAATGTGTCTCTGCTGAAACGTATAAGTTGCCGCCATAGGTCACTGCACCATGACTGTGTATACTTTCAAGATATGGGTCTCTGACAATTTCCTTTGCCTGGAATACTGCATAGCCATTAGGAGAGATGCCATAGATGCCATAGTCTGCATCGCCAGTGGTCCCTGACTCGAACTGGGCTGTCTCCTCAACTACAAATACTGCATTCTGCCCCATCACGATTTTGAACGGACCAGAGACGGCGCCTGTGCTGGAATCTCTGCCTCCATAGAAGTTCTCTGTCACTACACCACAGCCTGCATCAATCTTAAATGCGCCTTTACCCAGCCAGAGTTGTTGCTGTTAACTTTGGTGGTGCCAGTAACAGTACACTCGGCATTGTTCTGTACAGCACCTGCATTCACTACGACATTTGTTGCATTTATGGTTCCGTCGTTGACCACTCTGCTAGCATTACTTTCGACATTCAGACTTCCTACTTCCTGTGTGCCAACGTTATAGAGGAAGCTGGTCGAGTTAACTTTAAATTTTGAACACGTAATTGTACCATGGTTATATACACGGGCACCAGAATTTGCTACTAAACCGTCATCGCCGTTGGCTATCAGCTCGGCTCCTGAAGCGATGTAAATATTAAATATGGCAGTAGAAGTAACGGTGTTGTCGAATGTAACAGTTGCACCTTCTAATAGATACAAGTCAGTAAACTTGCCTAAAACAAACGATACGCTTGTGAAATCGTACGTTCCTGCCTTGATGTAAAGTTTTGCATGTGCATCTTCGGTGCCGCCAGAGATCGCAATAGGCTGGACTGCATCAATATAAACCACTCCTCCATCAGTTATTTCTTCTGGGTGCCACCATTGTGTACCTTTACTTATTAAATACTCTTCATAAGAAGGTATACCCGTGATATCAGGATTGATCTCACTGGCATCACAGTCGGTTGGGAATGAAATTGTGGGCTGCATATTGCCTTTGTACGTAGCATATGTGTCCACGGCACGAGTAAGTGCACGTGCATTGATATGCTTACTGCTAAATCCCCAGTCTACAGTGGGAGCAACATGCCCAAATGCTTTTTCAAAAGCAGAGGCATATTTATCGTTTGCCTCCTGCTCTGCTCTTCCCTCATCGTAATAGAAGTCATGCTTACATGACGATAGTACCATTGCACCCAACAGAGTGGTCATGATGACTATAAATCCGAGATAATTGTTTTTTTTCATAATAGTAATAAGTTATAGTTTATATTAGTGATTGGCTTTGAGTATTACAATATGCTCGAGGCAAATATAAGAAAAAAAACAATAAGTTGTATGTAATTGGTAGTTAATAAATGTTAGTTGTTGCGCAACAAACTCGAGTTTAAAGATAAAAAAATCCGCATAATCGATAGATTATTCGGATTATTGTGTGGTGTGATCCCTCTTCCTTAATCTCCTGTAGCTTCGAACGATGGTTGTAGGATATAAATACCAATGTTGCCTTCCTTCTTTGCTCGGGTGGCAAGCTGCCCGATGGCAGAAGTCTCACTGCGACCAACATCTATGATAAGACCGTTTTTCATATCCGGAAATGCCGTTAGCATCGCAACATCACCATTACTGTCTCCAGCTACCAATACAGGACCGCTATTGCCGTAGGCTGGAGCCATATAGGCTTTGATACAGTCAACTTTTCCCTCATTGATCGGTTGCTTGTATTGAGGATCATATTGTGCAACCAGTTTCTCTCCTTCAACGAAACGGAGACCATATACTCTATCTGCGGGCAGACCGAATCCCAAGACAGAATCGCAGGCTAATACCTCTACAATCAGTTCCAGAGAGGCAGAGCAGACATAGACGTCAATGTTGGCTGCTTTGAGGCATCTGTATAGCTCTTTCATCTCCGGCGACACCCAGATGCCACGCATGACATTACCACCCCAATGGCCGTCAGGTGATTTCCACTGCTCTACCGCCAGTTTTTCGATTCCCAGGTGTTCGAGGATGGCGTCGTGGATGAGTGCTCGGGCTTCGGCTTCGGTATAGCCAGCCAGCAGTCCTGGCTGCCAGAGATATGCCACCCGGTTTCCCCATTGCTCATCCATCGTTTCCAATAAGGAGTGCATGCGAGCCCGGAAGTCGAGGTAGACGTCCGATTGCCGTATAGACTCGATGCGCTCACCTGCCTCCTGTCTGGCGGTCATAGCTTTGAATTCCTCCGAGAGGATTCTGCCCATCTCTGCATAGGTTGTTTTCGTTCCCAGCATGAAGGATTCCGGCTCTGGGATGCCATCTAAGAAGTCGTGAATGGGGGCATCGGCAAAACACAGGTGCTCAATCTGGTACACCCAGATGGCCTGTGTGATGTCGTGAACAATGGAGGTCTGGTCGAAATCGAATACTGCATAGGAGCCTTTTCCACAGTTAGATATCAGCCTGTTGAGTGCTGTCTGCACTTGCGGATCCCAACTGCCTCCCTGAATCATTGCGGTGGGATCATCGTTGTTGTCCGTCGTGCACGATGCCAATACATTTGCACCACAGAAGACCGTGGTGAGCACCAATAGTTGGATGGCGGCTGTCGCCCATTTGAAAATCCTGTTTGTCATATTTAGTCTTTAGATTATTGACGAATGTCATCTACTTTCTTGTCGTGTCGCAAATATGAAGCAAAAATCCGAAAAAAAACAAGAAATGAAACAAAGTTTAACAATAATAAAAAGTGGCGTAACCACTTGGATTACACCACTTTCTTATGTTTTTTTCTTATTATTTCTTACTTCACCTCCTCAAAGTCGGCGTCCTGGATATCCTCAGGCTTTGGACCCTGCTGGCCTCCTGCTTGCTGCTGACCGCCCTGGAACTGGTCGCCACCAGGCTGACCTGCTGCACCGCTCTGCTGGTACATCTGCTGTGAAGCAGTCTGCCAAGCTGCATTCAGGGCTGCGATA
>ONAK01000003.1 GCA_900315765.1 uncultured Prevotella sp.
CTGCTCATCATTCCCGATGCCTCTCACTGCGACCTGTATGATGGCGGTTACGAGGAAAAAGCCGGAAAGGGAGAGCCCAAGAACATGATTCCGTGGGATACGTTGGCAGAGTTTTTCACCAAGAATATGGAATAATACCGAGAAGCCTTCTTACGCTACCATCATTGGCTTGAAAGCGTAAAACCGATAACATAATAAATCATAAATCCCAAGGCCAGATGATATGGCTTTGGGATTTTTTTTCTATATTTGCCACTGACAATCTATTTATTTTTCACTACTAAACAAGTACAATTATGGAAATTAAAGCAATTCGTATGTTTGATGGCGGTTTTATGAATCAGGAGTTTGCATTCGGTGGCGAAGGCAAGGAAGGTACCGACCCTCAAATTATTTATCGCAGCAGTCTTCAGAACTTCTTGATTGACACCGGCAGTGAGGTGATTCTGGTTGACACAGGATTCCAGGATGACTTCAAGGCTCCCGAGAAGAAACTGGGCGCCCCACTCTATATGGGCGAGAAAATAAAAGACTATACCGAAGCTTTCGCCGAGTTGGGATACAAGCCCGAACAGGTTACCAAGATTCTCATCACCCACAAGCACCCCGACCACTCGGCAGCCCTGCAGTATTTCCCCAATGCCAAGATTTTTATCGGTCCTGAGGATGCAGACGCCATGAAACTACCAGAGGGCGGCAACATCATCCGTGCTCAGTATGGCACGCCATTCAAGAACTTCCCCAACGCACAGGAGGTAGCCCCCGACATATGGTTCATCGAGGCTAAAGGGCACACCAAAGGCAACAGTATCATCATTGCAGAGAGTGATGGACTTTACTATATGTTCCACGGTGATGTAACCTACTGCGACGCAGCCCTGAAAGCTAACAAACTAAGTATCGTATTCGAGGACATCGCAGCAGCCCGTGAGACACTCGACCGTGTACGTGAGTTCATCAAGAACCAGCCCACCGTTTATCTCTCTACCCACTGTCCAGAGGGCTACGAGAATCTGGAAATGAAACGCGTAATGACGGTATAGAAATGGGAAAAAGCCCCATTTCATAACGAAAATACACAGATTATTACTATCTTTGCAGCCAAAAATGGCTATGAGTATTGTATTACATAAGAAAACATTTCAAGAACTCACTACAGATGAGCTTTACGAACTGTTGAGAGTACGCAGCGAAGTGTTTGTGGTAGAACAGAATTGCGTTTATCAGGACTTAGACGGTATGGCAAGCAGATTATGCTTTATGCCATCGACACAGCGGTAAAATGTTTCCACGCCACACGCATAGACATTGAGGCACAGGAATATGCCAAAGGCTTCTATGAAAGTGTAGGATTCAGGCAATCCTCCGATTCTTTCATGCTCGATGGCATTCCCCATATCAGAATGACATGGACTAAGACATCGTGACACAGGATTTTGCAACCTTGCGGGCCTCTTTCCAACGTGGAAAGAACTTGTCCATCAGAGCATGAAAACGGGCATTGTGGCTTGGCTCCAACAGATGGCATAGTTCATGAACCACCACATGCTCAACACACAATTCCGGCAGCAACAGTAAATAGGAAGAAAAACAGATAGACCTGTCCCTGACATTGCAGACACCCCAGCGTGAGATCATTGTCTTATAAGATATAGATGATGGTTTCACGCCCATCTCTCTGGAATGAAGGTCCACCATCGGCTCTATCAGTTTTTTTAACCGCCGCAAGGCTTCGCCAGCCTGTTCCTTTGTTTTTAGCGGTAGCTGATTATAAAAGTCGGCTCTGCGCTTTTGGTTCTCGCAGGTTCTCTTGCGTGCCTCGGTAATCCACTCACGATGTTCAACAATAAATCGCTCCACCTCCTTTTTAGGCATACCAATAGGTGCCGACACATGCACATCGCCATTTTTCACAATGCGCATTGACAGCCTCCTTGTTCGCCTATATGTTACCTGTATAGCCATATCTATCAAGAAAAAAAAACGCACAACCCATGGTGTGACGTAAAAAAACAAAACCCGCTAAAAAATCATTTTCAGCGGGATTCTTTTGGTCGAGGTGACAGGACTCGAACCTGCGACAGCCTGGTCCCAAACCAGGAACGCTACCAACTGCGCTACACCTCGTTTTCTCTTGCAAATTTCTGAGGTGCCTGGCGGATTCGAACCGCCGTAGACGGTTTTGCAGACCGTTGACTAAGCCACTCATCCAAGGCACCTTTTGTCGTTTGCGGGTGCAAAGTTACTAAGTTTTTTTAAACCCACCAAATTTTTTAGCTACTTTTTTGCATTACAGCATGATTTTTTCTGTTTTTGGCAGTTTTTCAGGTCTTTTAGCTGACATCCAGAGCATCCTTCACACGGATTATTTGCATTATTCATTTTCTGCCATCCCCACCAGCACGCATACCCAACGGCTGCAAAAATCACAAAAAAAACAATTATCTGCTGCATTATTTTATTTTTTTACCTACTAATGATCATAAGAGTATCTCCTGCGGAGATTTAAGAGATCTCTCCATGCGCTTACGCTTAGTCGAGATGACAAGGTGGGAGAAAAAGGCTTTGTCATTTACAATTTAGTCAACTTGCGCAAAAGCACCTTGTTAATGACCTGTATGCGGTGGCCCTGACGTTCTATGTCCTCGCGTACATTATTTATATTATTAAAGAAGTCGCTAAAAGCATTCAGCACCGCATTGGGTTGAGCCTTATCCTCGATAGCCTCTGGATTGGTTAGAATCTTTATCCCCTGATGTTCCATATGAACATCAATCTCACTATCGGTCATAATAGGGTCTCCATCATAATGTATCGCCCCGGCCTGTTTACGACTGATGTGCAACTTTTTGGTGCGGAAAGTCTTTATCTTCGAATTATTGCCAAGCGTTTTCATAAACAGGTCGGCAGCTATCTGTGGTGCATCGAGTGCTGTAAACGGTTCCATCACAATCACGTCCATCTCGCCATCTTTCATAGTGGCTCCTGGAGCAATGTAAGCATTGTTGCCATATTGCGATGCATTGGCACAAGCAATGAGGAAAGCCTTGTATTTCTTAGCCCCAGTGTCGTCGGACACTTCATAGGTCTCGGGTTTATATTTCAACCCCTCCTTCAGCACATTCTCTACATAGGTGATTGGTCCGCGCTTACCAGCCTCGGCAAACTTGAGAGAGATAAAGGCATCAAAGCCCATTCCGCAAGTGCAGAAGAAAGGCATGCCGTTAATCACGCCGTAATCGAAAGCTTCAATCTTGTAACTGTTAATAATGTTCAGGGCTTTTTTTATGTCCAAAGGCAAGCACAAGTGGCGTGCCAATCCGTTTCCACTTCCACAGGGAACAATGGCTAATGCTGTATTGGTGTGCACCAATGAGCGCGCCACCTCGTTAACAGTGCCATCGCCGCCTACGGCTACAACTACATCAACGCCGTCTTCGGCTTTTTGCTTTGCAATCTCTGCTGCATGACCACGATATTCGGTAAAACATACTTCTATGTCGAACAGCTCGTGATCAAGCGTCTGTTCTATCATGGCGGGCACTTCTGCTTTTGATGATGTGCCCGATTTTGGGTTCAATATAAATGTAATTTTTCTCTTTTTCATCATAAGCGTGTGCAAATTTACTATTTTTTTTAGAAAAACTTGCACTATTTACCAAAAAATGTGTATCTTTGCACCCTGAAATTAAAAAATAACAAAGAACATACCTAATCGGAATGGGACAGTTACAAGAAAGATTCAAGCATTATCGTGAGCCACAGAAATTTATGGAGGCTGACGTATATCCCTATTTCCGCGAAATAGAAGGAAAACAGGGAACGGAAGTTGAGATGGGTGGCCACAAGGTGCTGATGTTCGGCTCTAATGCCTATACAGGTCTTACTGGCGACCAGCGTATTATTGACGCAGCAAAGGCTGCACTCGACAAGTACGGTTCAGGTTGTGCCGGTAGTCGTTTCCTTAATGGAACGCTCGACCTGCACGTTAAACTCGAAAAAGAAATCTCAAAGTTTATTGGTAAGGACGATTGCCTTTGCCTCTCTACTGGTTTCTCTGTAAACCAGGGTGTTATACCAGCATTGCTCAGCAAGGACGACTATGTTATCTGCGACGATCGCGACCACGCATCAATCGTTGACGGACGTCGTTTGGCTTTTGCCCGTCAGTTGCATTACAAGCACAACGACATGGCTGATCTGGAGCGTGTACTGCAGAAGCTGCCACAGGAGGCTGTTAAGCTCATTGTTGTGGATGGTGTATTCTCTATGGAGGGCGACCTGGCTAACCTGCCTGCAATCGTTGAGCTCAAGCACAAGTACAACTGCTCTATCATGGTAGACGAGGCTCATGGCATTGGTGTATTCGGTAAGCAGGGACGTGGTGTTTGCGATCACTTCGGACTTACTGACGAGGTTGACCTTATCATGGGTACATTCTCTAAGTCGTTGGCTTCTATCGGCGGTTTCATCGCTTCCGACTGGGATACTATCAACTATCTGCGCCACACTTGCCGTACCTACATCTTCTCAGCATCTAACACTCCAGCCGCTACAGCTGCTGCTCTCGAGGCTCTGCATATCATCCAGCAGGAGCCAGAGCGCATTCAGGCTCTGTGGGATGTTACAAACTACGCTCTGAAGCGTTTCCGCGAGGAGGGCTTTGAGATTGGTGAGACCGAGAGTCCTATCATTCCTCTCTACGTGCGCGATGTAGACAAGACATTCTTGGTAACCGCTCTGGCTTTCAAGGCTGGTGTATTTATCAACCCTGTAATTCCTCCTGCATGTGCACCTCAGGACACTCTGGTACGCTACGCGCTGATGGCTACCCACACTAAGGAACAGGTAGACCGCTCGGTTGTAGCACTAAAGAAAATCTTTGTAGAACAAGGTATTATTAAATAAAAAAAGCCTCCCAAACGGGAGGCCTTTTTTTATTCTTCTGCATCAAGGATATCGCCTATCTCAGCTATTTCCTCTTCATCGAACCAGCGTGACAGCTTGCTCTTGGCCAGCTCTACTATCTCTGGATCGATGCCCGTCCACACTTTCTTAAGTACGTAAAGCAGTACAGCTAAATCGTCAGTAAGACCAGCAATGGGAATAGCATCGGGAATAACATCAAGCGGGCTTATCATGTAGCCCAATGCACCAATGATGATGGCCTTATCAGCCTTACTAACCTTGTCGCTCTGAAGGGTGTAATACAAAATAAGAGCGGCATAAACTAATTTTGCACCAGCACGCTTTGCAATACGTGCAATCTTCTCGGCAAACTCCGACTGCGAAAACTTGTTCGCATAACTCATAAAATCGGGTAATTCCATATTTTCTCTCTTTTGGTTAAGTTATTATTATTTATTTATCCTAATTATTCTGATTCCAGTATGAGATGAATGCTTCTGCAGATACTTGTAAAGTGTCATGGGTTCCAGAACCACCTTTTTGTGCAATTGCGACGCATTGAGCAAATGCAGACCATCCTTCTTCCAAACAGCAAAACCCAAGTGGGCAATGTCGAGTCCTTTCTTATTACAGGTAATAGCAATGATATCACCATCGTTGATGGCCTTGCGAAGAAACTTCTTATTACCAACAGACTTCTTGGGTATGAAACGATACTTGGCCCCCGACACCTCACGCTCCATCTTACTGATGGCGCCAACAAACTCTGGATGCTCGCGAAGCGCCTGATATTTCTGTGGATGCGTACTCATAAAATTAACCTTAACGGCCTGAACAGCCGAGAAAGGCGGATTGGGCGACTGAACCTCAGAAACCACACCTGCCTTGGTATTATCGGTAATCCACTCTGTAAAGTAATGCAGGCGAGAGGGATAGCCATCGATAACGCCACCACGATAACGAAGGTCTACAAGCGCATGCTTATAAGCGTAATAGGTATACTGCTTATTCTGCGCACAAAGGGTTAGAGCCACAACATTCTCAACAAGTGTGGTGCAGTCAAGTTGGCGGGTATTTACCACCAGACGCTCCTGAGCATCGCCCTCGAGAGTGCTTGCCACATACGGACGGCCGATGAACTTCTGTGCGAAGAATAGCGGAAGATTAGCAGATGCAGGCAACTGTCTGGCCTCAGCCAGCAATTTGCAGATGGTGATGCTGTCGGCAGGAAGCTGCTTTACATCACCCAAATACTTTGCGTGCACTGCAAGACAAAGGGTTACACCTATTATTATATATAATAATCGTTGTTTCATGCTTTACGATACTTCTTTTTCAATACAAAATTATATCCCACATAGAAATTCAAAGAACCAAAGATATTGTTGGCCTTAAATCGCGACGTACGATAGTTGTTGGTACGCATAATGGCACTACAGCCGGCATACCAGCGAGTGTTGTTATAAACCAGTCCAAAACGACCAATGCCATCAAGGTTAACTTTATCAAAACTAAAGCCACTCTTCTCATCGGCCACCTCGCCATAGCTTGACTTATAACAAACAGCCAACTGACCGCTGGCACAGAAAAGCCAATTCTTGGCAAACACCCAGTTATAGGCATATCCGCCAGAAATGATAAAATCGTTATACTCGATGTCGTGGAACATCATTCCTGAATCGAGCTTTACTTCATGTTTCTTGTCGATACGCGATTTAAGTGCTGCATCAAGCTTATCATAGTCCATCGAAAGGGTATTCTTGGTAAAACCTAAACCAGCCATCCACGAGCCACAGCTAATCTTCTGACAAGTACTCTGACTAAATGCCGCAGGGTAAGAGAATTTGCCATGATTAAAGATGTAATAAGCACTGGCACCTGTAATGCCCACATTTACTCCATCAAAAGGCATACCCTCGAACAGCGAGCCATCGATACCCCGCCCCAGACGTACATCGCGAATCTTATAATCGTTTCCCGTACGGCGATAGAATATGTCGATACCCACCTGAGAGGAATAGATACTGAGGTCGAACTCCTTACGAAGTCCGTTCTGACTGAAACCTATATTCTTGATGTCGAACGTATAACCAAGAAAGAACCATCGCCATCCGAAATAAGGCCCAATTTTGGTGAGGCCATCAGGAGCAAGGGTTATACTCTGGTCATTGCTGGCAATAGCAAAATTCTCGTAGGTACGGGTTAACTGAGCCATAACAGTAAACTCGTAGTGCTGAGGTTCAATATAGGCATTGTCGAGGCGGTCGAATCCACGAACGGTACGACGGATAATTCCCAAAGAGTCGTCGTCCTCTGCACTTGCACTCAGTCCAACCACACACCATAGGAACACCAACAGCACTCTCTTCATACCAACGATTTTAGAATTTGCCTAAAATACGATCCATAACCCAATTGACGGGGGTTGCCGAAACACTGGTACACTCACAAACGCCCAAGCCCTGAAGATGCTCGATGACGTTCTTGATGATTGGATACTGAACATAAGGCGGATTTGGTACGGTAATACGCTCCTCGCCCTGATTGGTCTGGAGACGTATAGGAGTATAATCGAATACAGAGAAACTTACCTGTCCCTCGGTACCGATAATCTCGATACAATCCTCACGAGCTGATTCATGAGCCACGTAGCACCAAGAACCACTACCAGGCAACCCATTCTCAAAACGGAAACATGCACTTACAGAATCCTCGGCCTTATAAAGGCCACCGCGATTACTGCAGATACCACGAGCCTCGAGAATGACACCAAAAAGATCTTGAAGAATGTCGAGCTGATGGGGAGCCATATCATAGAAATAGCCTCCACCGGCAATGTCTGGTTGCAAGCGCCAGGGTAATGGCTCATGATTAGCAATGGCTTCAAGATCGGCTTGACGCGGAGGTTCGGTATAACGTATCTGTACATTAAGAATCTTACCTATTGTACCATTCTTAACAATATCCTTCACCTTTTGAAAATAAGGCAGGTATCTACGATAATAAGCACAAAAACAAGGAACACCCGTCTGCTCACTGATGCGGTTAATACGAGCACAGTCCTCATAGCTTGCTGCCAGTGGTTTTTCTACATAAACAGGCTTTCCTGCCTTCATTGCCATAATGGCATAAGTGGCATGACTCGATGGAGGAGTGGCCACATATACTGCATTAACATCAGGATCATCTATCATCTCCTGAGCATCGGTATACCATTTGGCAATGCCATGCTGAACGGCATAGGTACGCGCATGAACCTCGGTGCGACTCATAACAGCCACCACGCTCGAGCCTTCAACATCGCTGAAAGCGGGACCGCTTTTCTTCTCGGTAACCTCGCCGCAACCTATAAATCCCCACCTTAATAATTTCATATATTATCCTATTTGGCTGCAAAGATACTAAAAATTAGGCACGAATTACGCGAATTTTCACGAATTTATTTATTTTTTCATGTTAATTCGTGTAATTCGCGCCAAAAAACGTTATCTTTGCACCACGAAAAAAAGATAAGTGCAATGGAAAAAGATAAAAACGGGATAGAAATAAAGCTGCGTAGCAGTCAGGCTTGCGTACGCGAAGGCTACCAGTTGTACACAGGAAATTTCCGTAAGATATTTCGCGCCACATGGTGGCTCGCCATCGTATTTGCTATACTTCAGGCTGCAGCATCGGCACTGCCGGTACTACTCTCACCTACCCTTTTGCTACCTGCATTAGTACTGGGGTTGGTTGCTGTTATAGTATGGCTGACAACTGCAAATCGGCAACTTAAGAAGCGCCAACTGCTTCAGCCGCTGCGCCCATTGGCCTTTGGGTCGTGGTTCCGCCACCTTGGAAAAGTATTTATTGTAACTATAGTATGCATAACAATAGTGGCCGTACTCACGCTGCTAACATCGCTACCCACCATTATCCTGATGGCTGCCAATTGGCAATCTCAAATAGGAATGCTTAACGGCGACCCGTCAGGAATGCCCGACCAGATTCGTTGGCTGAGTATTGGGGTATTCTTGATAGCCGGATTCATACAAGCTTACGTGTGGCTCACAATGGTACCCCCTTTCTATCTGATGAAGGGCACGATGGGCATACAGGATAAAGAGAAAGAAGAATTCAACAAAAAGACAATATGAAAAAGATTTTATTTATCGACCGCGACGGAACACTGATTGAGGAACCCGCCGACGAACAGATTGACAGCTTTGAGAAGCTGAAGTTCGTAAAGGGAGTGTTTCGTAACCTGGCCTTCATACGAGAGAAACTGGACTTTGAGTTTGTCATGGTGAGCAACCAGGACGGCCTTGGCACAGAGGCTTTCCCTGAAGACGCGTTTTGGCCTGTTCACAATTTCATTCTGCAGACTCTTGAGGGCGAAGGCATTACCTTCGACGAGATTCTGGTAGATCCACATTTCCCAGAAGACAACGCTCCAACTCGCAAACCTAACATCGGATTGGTTGAGAAATATATCAACAATCCTGATTACGACATTGCCAACTCGTACGTGATTGGCGATCGAGAGACCGACCGTCAGTTTGCACAAAATATCGGCTGCAAATTTATGCAAGTAGCCACCAACACCAAACACCCAACACCCAACACCTACTCTTGGAACAAGATTGCTGAGTTGTTGTTTGCTGGAGAACGCATAGCTGAGGTAAAACGTACCACAAAAGAGACTGACATCTGGGTAAAGGTGAACCTCGACGGATCGGGCAAGTGCGACATACAGACTGGACTGGGATTCTTTGACCACATGCTGGAGCAGATTGGCAAACACGGAATGATTGACCTGACAGTGCACACCAAAGGTGACCTGGAGGTTGATGAGCACCACACCATCGAAGATACTGCCATCGCTTTAGGCGAATGCATCCTGCAGGCTTTGGGCAATAAGCGCGGAATAGAGCGTTATGGCTATAGCCTGCCAATGGACGATTGCCTGTGTTCGGCATGCCTCGACTTCGGAGGTCGCCCTTGGCTGGTTTGGGATGCCGATTTCCATCGCGAGAAGATAGGCGAAATGCCAACAGAGATGTTCCTGCATTTCTTCAAGAGTTTGAGCGATGCCGCTAAGATGAACCTCAACATCAAGGCCGAGGGCCAGAACGAGCATCATAAAATAGAAGGAATATTTAAAGCGCTGGCGAGAGCGCTGAAAATGGCTGTAAGACGCGACATTTATCACTACGAGCTCCCTTCAACGAAGGGAATGTTGTAGAAAATTTGGTAATTTCAGAAATTTTTCGTACCTTTGCAGCCCAAATAACATAAAGGTATTAAAGAGTTAATATGATTACAGTTACAAATCTGGCAATCCAGTTTGGAAAGAAGGTTCTCTACAAAGACGTGAACCTAAAGTTTACAAGTGGTAACATTTATGGAATCATCGGTGCCAACGGTGCCGGTAAGTCTACCCTTCTGCGTGCCATCAGCGGTGAGCTTGAGGCCAACAAGGGTACTATCGAGATGCAGCCAGGCGAGCGCCTGAGTGTACTGGAGCAGGACCACTTCAAGTATGACGAGTTTTCTGTGATGAACACAGTGCTGATGGGACATCAGCCACTTTGGCAGAACATGAAAGAGCGCGAGGCTCTTTACGCCAAGCCTGAAATGAGCGAGGAAGACGGTGTACGTGCCGCCGACCTTGAGATGGCTTTTGCCGAGATGAACGGATGGGAGGCTGAAAGTGAGGCTGCCCAGCTGTTGCAGAACCTCGGTGTAAAGGAGACAGAACACTACAAGCAGATGAGCGAGATATCAAACAACGAAAAGGTGCGCGTTATGCTGGCTAAGGCACTGTTCGGACACCCCGACAACCTGCTGCTTGACGAGCCTACCAACGACTTGGACCTCGACACCGTTCAGTGGCTGGAGGAATATCTCTCTAACCTTGAGCAGTGTGTGCTGGTTGTATCGCACGACCGTCACTTCCTTGACGCCGTATCAACACAGACCGTAGATATCGACTTCGGTAAGGTAACACTCTTCTCAGGTAACTACTCATTCTGGTACGAGAGTTCGCAGCTTGCTCTACGTCAGGCCCAGAACCAGAAGATGAAGGCCGAGGAGAAGAAAAAGCAGCTTGAGGAGTTTATCCGCCGATTCAGCGCTAACGTAGCAAAGAGTAAGCAGACCACATCGCGTAAAAAGATGCTGGAGAAACTGAATGTAGAAGAGATTACACCATCAACACGTAAATATCCAGGTATCATCTTCTCTATGGAGCGCGAACCTGGAACACAAATTCTTGAGGTAGAAGGTCTGAAGGCTGTAGATGCTGACGGAACAGTATTGTTCGACAACGTGAACTTCACCATCGAGAAGGGACAGAAAACTGTATTCCTTTCACACAATTCCAAAGCAATGACAGCCCTCTTTGAGATTATCAATGGTAATCGTGAGGCTGCTGCCGGCACATATAAGTGGGGTGTCACCATCACCACAGCATATCTGCCATTGGACAATACAGACTTCTTCCAAAGCGAGATGAACCTTGTAGACTGGCTCTCGCAGTGGGGACCAGGTAACGAGGTAACAATGAAGTCGTTCCTAGGACGCATGCTGTTTAAAGAGGAGGATGTACTGAAGCACGTAAACGTACTCTCCGGAGGAGAAAAGATGCGTTGCATGATTGCTCGTATGCAATTAAAGAACGCCAACTGCCTTATCCTCGACACTCCAACTAACCATTTGGATCTGGAGTCGATTCAGGCATTTAACAATAATCTGATTCAGTTTAAGGGTAACATCCTTTTTGCATCTCACGACCACGAGTTCATCAACACTGTTGCCGATCGCATTATCGAGCTCACGCCAAAGGGCACTATCGACAAGCTTATGAGCTATGATGACTATATCTATGATGAGAACATCAAGGCACAAAAAGAGAAGATGTATAACTAATGGCACGGAATTTGCTCTGAACAAATCAGAACTTTAAACAACGCTATTATGACAGAAAAAGATATCAACATCGAAGAGGGCGAAAACCTCGAAGAGATGAACACAGCAGACACGAAGAGTACTGAGAGCACAGAGGCTGAAAAAACCGAAGAGGCTGCTCATGAAGAAGAGGCTAAAGAGCAGGATCCGTTGGAGAAGGCTCAGGCAGAACTTGCAGAGATGAAGAACCAGCTGCTTTACAAAGCTGCTGAGTTTGAAAACTACCGCAAGCGCACACTCAAAGAGCGCGCCGAATTGATTCTGAATGGCGGCGAGAAGGTTATCACAGCCATTCTGCCAGTTCTTGATGATATGGAGCGTGCTATAGCCAACGGCTCGAAGACAGAAGATCCCCAAGTGCTGCGCGAGGGTATGGAACTTATATACCAGAAGTTTGTCAAGACCCTTGAGGCACAAGGTGTAAGCAAGATAGAAACCAAAGATGCCGACTTTGATACAGACCTACACGAGGCAGTAGCAATGGTTCCTGGTATGGGCGACGACAAGAAAGGCAAGGTAATAGACTGCTTGCAGGAAGGATACAAACTAAACGACAAAGTAATCCGCCACGCCAAAGTGGCAGTAGGACAATAATATGGCACAAAAAAGAGACTATTACGAGGTGCTGGGCGTCGACAAAGGCGCATCAGAAGACGAAATCAAGAAAGCGTATCGAAAGATAGCTATCAAGTATCACCCCGACCGCAATCCTGGCGACAAAGAAGCCGAAGAGAAATTTAAGGAGGCGGCTGAGGCATACAATATTCTGCACGATCCAAAGACACGTCAGCAGTACGACCAGTTTGGATTTAATGGTCCTAACATGGGCGGCGGCTTCGGTGGTTTCAGCGGATTCGAAAGCACAATGAACATGGACGATATTTTCTCTATGTTCGGTGATATCTTCGGTGGCCATGGCTTTGGAGGCTTTGGTGGCGGTCAGCGTCGCCCACAGCAGCATCGCGGCAGCGATCTTCGTCTTAAGGTAAAGTTAACACTCGAGGAGATCAACACCGGTGTTACCAAGAAGTTCAAAGTACGCAAGGATATCCACTGCCCACATTGTAACGGTAGCGGTGCTGAGGCAGGCAGTCAGAAAGAGCAGTGCCCCACATGCCACGGTCAGGGTTACATCACCCACACCACACAGAGCATCTTCGGTATGATGCAGCAGCAGAGCGTTTGTCCTACTTGCGGTGGCGAAGGAATGGTCATCAAGAACAAGTGCAAGCATTGTGGCGGTACTGGTGTTGAGAAGGGAGAAGAAGTTGTTGAGATAAACATCCCTGCAGGAGTTGCAGAAGGTATGGTAGTAAATGTTCCTGGCAAAGGTAATGCCGGGAGGCACAATGGCACCCCTGGCGACATCCAGGTGTTTATTGAAGAAGAACCACACCAGACCTTTATCCGCGACGGCAATGATCTGATATACAATCTTCTGCTCGATTTCCCAACAGCTGCACTCGGAGGCGATATAGAGATTCCAACCATCGAGGGAACCAAACTTAAAGTAAAACTCGATAACGGAACTCAGCCTGGTAAGACTCTTCGCCTTCGCGGAAAGGGTCTGCCTGCCGTACAAGGTTATGGCAACGGTCGAGGCGATCTTGTAGTAAACATCAGCGTGTATGTCCCTAAGACTTTAAGTCGTGAAGAGAAGCAGGCCATTGAGCAGTTCAAGGGCAGCGACAACTTCAAGGGCGACAAGCAAACACGCGACTCTATATTCCAAAAGTTCAAGAATTACTTTAATTAATATAATAAGGTATATAGTATGACATATCAGGAAACGTGTGAATACCTGTTCAACCAGTTGCCTATGTTCGAGAAACAAGGAGCAGGCGGTTATAAGGAAGGACTGGGAAACAGTCATGCACTTGACGAACATCTGGGACATCCCCACAAAAAGTATCTAACGATACATGTGGCAGGAACCAATGGCAAGGGTTCATGTGCTCACACGCTTTCTGCTGTCCTGCAGATGTGTGGCTATAAGGTAGGACTATACACATCACCACATTTGGTTGACTTCAGTGAGCGCATTCGCATCAACGGGCAACCTATAAACGAGGATTATGTTGTTGAGTTTGTTGAAAAAAACAAGCCATTTTTCGAACCTTTGCAGCCATCGTTCTTTGAGCTTACTACAGCTATGGCATTCAGCTATTTTGCCGACATGAACGTTGACATTGCAGTTATAGAAGTAGGACTGGGCGGACGTTTAGACTGCACCAACATCATCACTCCTATCCTATCTGTGATTACAAACATTGGATTGGATCACACTCAGTTTCTTGGCACATCTCTCGAACAAATAGCCATCGAGAAAGCCGGCATCATCAAGAAGAACGTTCCTGTAGTTATAGGTGAGACCACACCAGAGACACGTATGGTTTTCGAGGCCATCGCCGTTGAGAACAATGCCCCTATAGTATTTGCCGAAGATCAGAAACAGATTATCTCGCTCTCTGTAGGGGGAAAAGGTATCGAATACTACACCAAGAATTTCGGTATCATCAATGGTGAGCTTAATGGCATATACCAGGAAAAAAACACCAATACCGTGTTGTGTGCCATACAACAGCTTGAAAACCTCGGTTTCATGCATGCCGTTAAGTGCCAAGCCAATGTTACATGTCAAAACCGCGAAGTGCTTAAAGGCTTTTCGCACGTTTGCAGTCTTACAGGTCTGAAAGGACGTTGGCAGAAGGTTTGCGAGGCACCACTCACCATTTGCGACACAGGTCATAATGTTCCAGGATGGAAATATCTGAGCGAACAACTTAACAATGTCATGTGTAACAAGATGCACATCGTTTTCGGAATGGTTGACGACAAGGATATTCACGGAGTGATGGAACTGCTGCCTAAAAAAGCGACGTATTATTTTACAAAAGCCAACAATAAAAGAGCCGTTTCAGAGAACGTTTTGAAGCTTTATGCACAAGGAATCGGACTGGATGGTGAGAGCTATCCCGACGTAAAAAGTGCCTACGAAGCAGCAAAGGCTGCAGCTAATAGTAATGACTTTGTGTTCGTTGGAGGTAGCAGTTATGTGGTAGCAGAGCTGCTTAAGAACTGCATTTAGGCTTTTTTAATACAACATCAACTATTTTTTGGCCTAAACATTTGTCATTTTGATTTTTTTTCTGTTACTTTGCAGAAAAATAATATTTTAACTAAAAACATATCAATATGGCAAATACTACAGAGACAGTGAATCTGTGCGGTCTGAAGCGCGAAGACTTTCAGACCACTATCAACGGTAAAAAAACCGACTTGTACATTCTTAGAAACCGTAAGGGATATGAAGTGGCAATCTCTAACTATGGAGGTGCCATTTGTGCTATTATGGTTCCTGGTAAGGATGGCAAAGTAGCTAATGTTATCGAGGGGCATAACGACATCAAGCAGCTTACCAGCGGCAATGAGCCTTACCTGTCTACCCTGATAGGTCGTTGGGGAAACCGCATCTGCAAAGGTCAGTTCATCCTGAATGGTAAGGAGTACCAGCTAGCACTTAACGACGGACCAAACCATCTCCACGGCGGTAAGGTTGGTTACAATGCAAAGGTCTGGGATGCCCGCCAGATGGGTCCACGTTCTTTGGCACTGCATCGTATTTCATCTTATGGTGAAGAAGGTTTCACAGGCGAGCTCGATGTAACAGTTGAATTCACATTCACCGACCAGAACGAGTTGGTTATTGAGTATCTGGCCACAACAAACAAGAAGACCATTGTCAATCTGACACATCACGCCTTCTTTGCATTGGGTGGTACTGCTGATCCTACTCCTGGTATTGAAGACCAGATCTGCGAGATTAACGCTGATTTCTATCTTCCTACCGATGCTACAGCTATCCCAACAGGTGAGATCCTGAAGGTTGAAGGCACTCCATTCGATTTCCGTAAACCAAAATCTTTCGGACAGGACATCGATGCTGATAACGAGCAGATTAAGTTCGGTCACGGTTTCGACCACAACTACGTTTTGAATAAGCAGGAAGAGGGCGAGCTCTCATTTGCTGCAAAGCTCACAGATCCAAAGAGCGGACGTACAATGGAGGTATACACCACCGAGCCAGGACTGCAGCTTTATACCGGTAATTTCCTTAACGGATACAAGGGAGCTAACGGTTGCACATTCCCACATCGTTCGGCTGTATGTTTCGAGGCTCAGCACTTCCCCGATTCACCTAACCGCCCATATTTCCCAAGTGTAGTACTTAATCCCGGACAGCGTTATAAGCAGAAGACTGTTTACCGCTTCGGTGTAGTAGAATAATAATAAACCTGCATTAAAATTATTGACGACAATATGACTGAGACAAATAAGAATGGCAAAATCATTGCCATTGTGACAATGTGCTTCATCTTCGCGATGATCAGCTTTGTAACCAACATGGGCGCCCCCTTTGGCAATATATGGGGATTTGAATATCCCTTTGCCAAAGCTTGGGGTAACCTGATGAACTTCGCTGCTTACCTGTTTATGGGTATCCCTGCAGGTAAAATGCTGACTAAGTACGGATATAAGAAGACCGCGCTGATAGCTCTTATCGTAGGTATCGTAGGTCTTTGCTTCCAGTATTTGTCAAGCCTCGTAGGCGCAGGTACATACGTATTTACTTACGATAATATTCCTGTTGCCTTGAACCTGATTATCTATCTGCTGGGTGCATTCATCTGCGGTTTCTGCGTATGTATGCTTAATACTGTTGTTAACCCTATGCTTAACCTTCTTGGTGGCGGTGGCAACAAGGGTAACCAGCTTATTCAGGTTGGCGGCACACTGAACTCGTTGACCGGCACACTGACTCCGTTACTGGCAGGTGTTCTCGTTGGTACTGTTACCAAGGACACCAGCATGAGCGACGTTGCTCCTCTGCTGTTCATCGGTATGGCAGTTTTTGCCATCTCGTTCGTCATCATCAGCCGTGTTGCAATCCCCGAGCCTACTCTCGGCAAAGTAGCACCTAAATATGAGCGCAGCCCTCTGGCTTTCCGCCACTGTATGCTGGGTGTTATTGCCATCTTCTTCTATGTAGGTATCGAGATTGGTATTCCTATGGAGCTGAACTTCTATGTTACCGACCTTGGTTTCGAGGGTGCTGCTGCAGCAGGTGGTACATTGGCTGCAGCTTATTGGCTTCTGATGATGATTGGCCGTGCATGCTCAAGCGCCATTTCTGGTAAGGTATCTACAAAGTTGCAGTTGTCAACGGTGAGTGCAGTAGCTATCTTGCTGCTCGTTATTGCCATTTTTATGCCAGAGAGCGTAACAATCTCTTTCAGCGGCCATGACGTACCTGCCAAGGCATTCCTTATTCCTGCTTGCGGTCTCTGCACATCAATCATGTGGGGAGGCATCTTCAACCTATCGGTTGAGGGACTGGGAAAGTACACTGAGGCTGCTTCTGGTATCTTTATGACAATGGTTGTTGGTGGTGGTGTCATGCCACTTCTTCAGGAAACTATTGCCAAATCAGTTGGCCCAATCCTCAGTTATTGGCTTGTAATTGCAATGTTGGCTTACATTCTGTTCTATGCCCTCATTGGTTGCAAAAATGTAAACCAGGACATTCCAGTAGAATAATTCTGATTAATTGATAATTGACAATTGATAATTAAAAAATTATTGTTTATGGACATTGAATTTGTAAGAAGCCGTTTTATCAAGCACTTTGATGGAAAGACCGGCAACGTATATGCATCTCCCGGACGTATCAACCTTATTGGCGAACACACCGACTACAATGGCGGTTTTGTGTTCCCCGGTGCTGTTGACAAAGGTATTATGGCCGAGATGCGTGCTAATGACACAGAGGATACCGTTATGGCTTATGCGATTGATCTTAAGGATCGTGTAGATTTTAAACTCTCCGACCCTGCTGGACCAAAGGCTTCATGGGCGCGTTATATCTATGGTATAGCCTTGGAGATGAAGAAGCTTGGTGTTCCTGTTAAGGGTTTCAATATTGCTTTCGCTGGCGATGTTCCCCTTGGTGCTGGTATGTCATCATCAGCAGCTATGGAGAGTTGCTTTGCCTTCGGCCTTAACGATATCTTTGGCGACAACAAGGTTTCGCAGTGGGATATGGTCTTGGCCGGACAGGCTACTGAGCATAACTACTGTGGTGTTAACTGCGGTATCATGGACCAGTTTGCTTCCGTATTCGGTAAGGCAGGCTGCCTGATGCGCCTTGACTGCCGCTCTCGTGAGTTTGAGTACTTCCCATTCAAGCCCGATGGCTACCGCCTTGTACTTGTCGACAGTGTTGTAAAGCATGAGTTGTCAGGTTCGCCATATAACGATCGCCGTAACTCTTGTGAGAATGTTGTAAAGCACATTCAGGCCAAGCACCCAGAGGGAAAATACGAAACCCTGCGCGACTGCACATGGGAGCAGCTTGACGAGGTACGTGCCGAAGTTGGCGAAGAGGACTATAAGCGTGCAAAGTTTGTTCTTGGCGAGAAAGATCGCGTGCTGGCAGTATGCGATGCTCTTAACGAGGGTGACTATGAGAAGGTAGGCGAACTGATGTATCAGACTCACGAAGGCTTGTCGAAAGATTACGAAGTATCATGTGATGAGCTCGACTTTCTTAACGAAGTTGCCAAGGAGAATGGCGTAACAGGTTCACGTATTATGGGTGGCGGCTTTGGCGGTTGCACTATCAACCTGGTTCGCAGCGACCTCTACAAGAAGTTTGTTGAAGATGCTAAGGCTAAGTTCAGTGCAAAATACGGTCACGAGCCAAAAATCTACGATGTAGTTATTGGCGACGGAGCACGTAAGATTTGCTAACTCAGAATCGACAAAAGCACAGTCTTTGTGTTTATAAAGGTTAAAAATTGAGAGTAAGGTGTAATTTTCACACCTTACTCTTTATTTTTTTTCTTATTTTAGTTTGTTTATTCGGATGTTAATTGTAATTTTACACCCAAAATAACAACAATATATTCAATAATAACTTAAAACGCAAAAGCAATGAAAGCATTAAAAGCAACATTGATGGGGGTAGGTGCAGCAGCACTTATGCTCTCTTGTGCTGGTAGCCAGCAGGCTCCACAACTCACTGTTTCGGGTCTCGACCCAGCAAAGTTCGACACAACCATCCAAGCTAAGCCCGTTAAGCTCTACACGCTTAAGAACCAAAATGGTATGGAAGTTTGTATCACAAACTATGGTGGTCGTATTGTATCTCTTGTTGTTCCCGACAAGGATGGTAATCCAACCGACGTTGTTCTCGGATTCGACAACATCGCCCAGTATGCTGATACCATCAATACCCCATCCGATTACGGTTCAAGTGTAGGTCGTTATGCAAACCGCATCAAAAATGGTAAATTTGTGCTCAATGGCGACACCATTCAGTTACGCACTAACGATGGTCCCAACTCATTACATGGCGGTGGTAACACCGGTTGGATGCATCAAGTGCTGGATGCCGAGCAGATTGGCGACTCTATCCTGAAGCTCACTCATGTAGCATTGGATGGCGAGAACGGATTCCCAGGCAAGGTCATGTCAGTAACCACCTATAAGGTTACAGCCGACAACGTACTTGATATGACTTGGGAGGCAGAAACCGACAAGCCAACTATCATTAATCAGACCAATCACAACTACTACAATCTGAGTGGCGATTTCACACAGCCTGGCTATGACATGGTACTGTATGTAAATGCCGACAACTTTACTCCAAGTGACAAACTTTATATCCCCACTGGCGAGATCAAATCAGTAGAGGGAACTCCAATGGATTTCCGTACTCCACACGCCATTGGCGACAGCATTCAGAGCAGTTTTGATCAAATCCAGAACGCTACAGGCTACGACCACAACTTCTGTCTGAACACATATAAAGACGGTAAGGGTGATGACACTCAGGTTTGTGCCAGCCTATACAGTCCTAAGACAGGTATCTTCATGGAGATGTTTACCAACGAGCCAGGTGTACAGGTTTACAGTGGAAATTTCCAAGGTGTAGGTGCCGATAAGGACATTGCCCGCAAAAACGGCATAACCTATCCTAAGCATGTAAGCGTTTGCTTGGAGAGCCAGAAGTACCCCGATTCTCCAAATCATCCAGATTGGGTTCAGCCTGTTCTCAATCCTGGCGAGAAGTACTTCAGTCACGCAGCTTACAAATTCTCAATCAAATAACTAATAATTACTAATTAATATCAATTATGAATTGGAGTTCACATGAATTCATCTGGCTCGATTGGGTGGTACTCACCATCGGCCTTTTAGGTGTGGTGGCAGCTGTGTGGTATGCCATTTGGAAAGACAAGAAAGCCCAGCAGGGCGAAGACTCTTCGGCTTACCTTTTTGGTAAGGGCGAGCCTTGGTATGTAATCGGTATGGCCATCTTTGCTGCCAACATTGGCTCTGAGCACTTGGTTGGTCTCGCCGGTACTGGTGCAAAAAGCGGTGTAGGTATGGCCCACTGGGAGATGCAGGGTTGGATGATCCTCATCTTAGGTTGGTTGTTCGTACCTTTCTATCAGCTGATGATTAACAAGATGGGCAAGATTATTACCATGCCCGACTTCCTGAAATTCCGCTACACACAGCGCACAGGTTCTTGGTTGAGCATCATCACATTGGTGGCTTATATTCTCACCAAGGTTAGTGTAACAGCGCTCACAGGTGGTATCTTCTTTAAATATCTCTGGGGACTTAACTTCTGGTATGGAGCCATCGGACTGATCCTCATCACTGCTGTATTCACCGTATTTGGCGGCATGAAGGGTGTAATGACCCTTTCTACCATTCAGACACCTATTCTTATTATAGGTTCGTTCCTGGTACTGTTCCTCGGTCTTTCTGCTCTCGGCGCTGGCAATATTGCTGATGGATGGGCAAACATGATGGACTATTGCGGACAGTTGAACAATGGTTATGGTACCACTCACATGTTCCACTGGGAAGAGGGTGACTCGATGTATCAGGAGTATCCAGGCTTTGTGGTATTTATTGGTGCATCTATCATCGGTTTCTGGTATTGGTGTACCGACCAGCACATTGTTCAGCGTGTACTGGGTCAGGTACCAGGCGAGGATAACGCCGAAGTTATCAAGCGTGCACGCCGTGGTACAATTGCAGCCGGTTTCTTCAAAGTCCTTCCTTGTTTCATGTTCCTGATTCCAGGTATGATAGCTGCTGCACTGGCCCAGAAGGGCGCCTTCACCATGGAAGAGACTGATGCGGCCTTTGCCATTATGGTTCAGCAGGTTCTGCCTGCCGGTATCAAAGGTATCGTTACCATCGGTTTCATCTGTGCACTTGTTGCTTCTCTCGCAGCATTCTTCAATAGCTGTGCCACCTTGTTTACTGAGGACTTCTACAAACCTCTGAAGAAGGGCATGAGTGAGGCTCACTACGTATTCGTTGGTCGTGTAGCTACTGTTGTGGTTGTAATTCTTGGTTTCGCATGGCTGCCTATCATGATGGGTATGGACACACTTTACAACTATCTGCAGGGTATCCAGTCTCTTCTGGCTCCTGCCATGGTAGTCATCTTTGCCTGCGGTATCCTGAGTAAAAAGATCACGCCAAAGGCTGGTGAGTGGACACTGATTGTGGGCTTCATGATTGGTATGATTCGTCTGGTAACCAACGTCATCACCGACACCGGCCGTGCCACTATGGAAGGTGGTTTCTGGGATGCTACAGCATGGTTCTGGCAGACCAACTGGCTTGTATTTGAGTGCTGGTTGCTGGTATTTCTGCTCATATTCATCTATGCAGTATCTATGTTCACACCTGCACCTACCAAGGCTCAGATCGATGCCATCACCTTTACCAGCGACTTCAAGAAGTCAATCAAGGAAAGCTGGGGTGCATTCGATGTTATCGGCACACTGGTAGTTATCGGTCTGTGCGCATGCTTCTATGCTTATTTCTGGTAAATCGATAAGATATGACAACTTTCTATAACGAACATTCCAAGGTTTTTCTTTCGGTAGACTGCATCATCTTCGGATTCGATGATAAGAAGCTTAAGGTGCTTGTCGGTCGCCGTAAGATGGACCCGGGACGTGGCGAATGGAGCCTCTACGGAGGCTTCGTTGGTGCCACCGAGAGCGTTGACGAAGCAGCAACACGTACATTGTTTGAACTTACCGGTTTGCGCAACCTCTATATGCGCCAGATAGGTGCTTTTGGTAAGATAGACCGCGACCCAGGCGAACGTGTTGTGTCGATAGCCTACTATGCACTCATCAATGTCAACGACTACGACGAGAAACTTCGTCAGGCCCACGGTGCAGAATGGATTGATGTCGAGAATCTTCCCACCCTCTATTCTGACCACAATGAGATGCTCACCAAAGCGCGCAAGCTCATTCAGCAGAAGATGTCGCACGAGCCTATCGGTTTCCGCCTACTGCCCAATCTGTTCACACTCACGCAGTTGCAGACACTCTACGAGGCTGTGTATGGCACCGAGCTCGACAAGCGCAACTTCCGCAAGCGCGTAAAGGATATGGACTTTATCGAGAAGACAGAGCTCATTGATAAGAAGAGTTCTAAGCGTGGAGCTTACCTCTATCGTTTCAACAACAAAGCATATACTGAGGATTCCAACTTTAAGTTGTAATCCTAATTGACAATTGACAATTAATAATTGAAAATTATGTTAGAAGAACTGAAAGAAAAAGTTTTCAAGGCTAATCTTGACCTTGTAAAGCAGAACCTGGTAATCTTTACCTGGGGTAATGTATCTGGCATCGACCGCGAGAAAGGTCTTGTTGTCATCAAACCCTCTGGCGTAGACTATGATGTAATGAAGGCATCCGACATGGTAGTTGTCGACCTCAATACCGGTGAGGTAGTAGAGGGCGACCTGAACCCATCGAGCGACACGCCAACTCACCTTGTATTGTATCGCAACTTCCCTAACATTCAGGGTGTTGTCCATACCCACTCTACCTATGCCACAGCATTTGCCCAGGCAGGTCGTGATATCCCCAACATTGGCACCACTCACGCCGACTATTTCTACAAGGATATCCCCTGCACACGCGATATGACAGAGGCTGAGGTTAAAGGCAACTATGAGTTGGAGACAGGAAATGTGATTGTTGATGAGATTCTGAACATCCGTAAAATCAATCCCGATCACACGCCTGCCGTTCTTGTAAAGAATCACGGTCCATTCTCATGGGGAACATCACCCGACAATGCCGTTTACAATGCCAAAGTGATGGAGCAGTGCGCCAAGATGGCATTTGTAGCATTCTCGGTAAACCCCGAGCTCACTATGAATCCTCTGCTTATAGAGAAGCACTACATGCGTAAGCACGGCCCCAACGCCTACTATGGACAGAAAGGACAGAAACATTAATAATAACAATTAAAATTAGAAAACTATGTATGAGAATTTAGAACTTTGGTGGGTAACAGGTGCACAGCTTCTTTACGGAGGCGATGCAGTAGTTGCAGTTGATGGACACTCTAAGGAGATGGTCGATGGTCTTAACGCCTCTGGCAATATCCCTGTAAAAATTGTATATAAAGGCACTGCTAACAGCAGCAAGGAGGTAGAGCAGATTATGCTTGCAGCCAACAACGATGAAAAATGCGCAGGTATCATCACATGGATGCATACCTTCTCACCTGCAAAGATGTGGATCAAGGGTCTGCAGCAGCTGCAGAAGCCTCTGCTTCACTTCCACACCCAGTATAACGCCGAGATTCCCTGGAGCGAGATCGACATGGACTTCATGAACCTCAACCAGAGTGCTCATGGTGACATCGAGTTCGGACATATCTGCACTCGTATGCGCATCGCCCGCAAGGTTGTTTGTGGTTATTGGAAGGACGAGAAGGCTCAGAAGCAGATTGCAGTATGGGCACGCGTAGCAGCAGGTGTTGCTGATGCTCACAATGTTCGTTGTCTGATGTTCGGTATGAACATGAACAACGTTGCCGTTACCGATGGCGACCGCGTTGAGTTCGAGCAGCGTCTGGGATACCATGTTGACTACTACCCTGTTTCTTCTCTGATGGAGTACTTCAAGAAAGTTACCGATGCAGAAGCTGATGCACTCGTTGAGGAGTACAAGAAGCTCTATACCATCAAGATTGACGAGAGTGGCGAGGAGGTTTACTGGGAGAAGGTTAAGAACGCTGCTAAGGCTGAGATTGCCCTGCGCCGCGTACTGAAAGACGAGGGTGCAACAGCCTTCACAACCAACTTCGACGACCTGGGCGATGCCAACATCGACGATCCAAACTTCTGCGGATTCGACCAGATTCCTGGTCTGGCTTCACAGCGCCTGATGCAGGAGGGTTACGGCTTCGGTGCTGAAGGCGATTGGAAGACAGCCTGCCTGTATCGCACACTTTGGGTTATCCAGCAGGGCATGCCTACAGGTTGCTCATTCCTCGAGGACTACACCTTGAACTTCGCTGGCGACAAGAGTTCTTGTCTGCAGAGCCACATGTTGGAGGTTTGTCCTCTGATTGCTACCGACAAGCCAAAGCTCGAGGTTCATTTCCTCGGTATTGGTATCCGCAAGCAGCAGACTGCACGTCTGGTATTCACATCTAAGACTGGTGCTGGTATTAAGGCTACAGTTGTTGACCTTGGCAACCGTTTCCGTCTGATCAGCCAGGAGGTTGAGTGCATCGAGCCTCAGCCAATGCCAAAACTTCCTGTAGCTTCTGCTCTGTGGGTTCCACAGCCTACATTCGAGATTGGTGCTGCAGCCTGGATTCTGGCTGGTGGTACACACCACAGCGCTTTCTCTTACGACATCACCGAGGAGTATTGGGAGGACTTTGCCGAGATGACTGGCATCGAGTATGTTCGCATCAACAAGCAGACTACTATTGCCGACTTCAAGCAGACCCTCCGCAACAACGAGGTTTACTTCATGCTCAACAAAGCACTCCGATAACATTTTAACACAGAAATACAGAGACACAGAGACTTTTATTTAAAGAGATTTATATAACCTCTGTAACTCTGTACCTCTGTGTTTATAAATATAAAAGAATAACTATGACAGCAAAACAAACTATAGAAGCAGGTAAGGCCATTCTCGGTATCGAGTTTGGCTCTACCCGCATTAAGGCCGTTCTCATCGACGAGAACAACACCCCTATCGCCCAGGGTTCACATGAGTGGGAGAACCAGCTGGTGGATGGTCTCTGGACCTACTCTACCGAGGCTGTATGGTATGGCCTCCAGGACTGCTACTCTGATCTACGCAAAGATGTTCAGAAGCAGTACGACTGCGAGATCGAGTCACTGGCCGCTATCGGTTTCAGTGCTATGATGCACGGTTACATGGCCTTTGATGAAAAGCAGGAGATTCTCGTTCCCTTCCGCACATGGCGTAACACCAACACCGGTAAGGCTGCTGCCGAGCTCTCTAAGCTCTTTAACTACAACATTCCCCTGCGCTGGAGCATCTCTCACCTTTACCAGTGCATTCTCGACAATGAGGAGCACGTTTCCAGCATCAAATACCTCACTACCCTTGCCGGTTATGTTCACTGGCAGGTAACTGGACAGTTTGTTCTGGGTGTTGGCGATGCATCAGGTATGATTCCTGTCGACCCCAAGACCAAGACTTACGATGCCACAATGGTAAAGAAGTTCGATGAGCTCATTGCTCCTAAAGGTTTCTCATGGAAATTGCTCGACATTCTGCCTAAGTCTCTGAATGCAGGCGAGAATGCAGGATTCCTTACCCCAGAGGGTGCTAAGAAGCTTGACGTTTCTGGTCACCTGAAGGCTGGTATCCCCGTATGTCCTCCTGAGGGCGACGCTGGTACTGGTATGGTTGCCACCAACGCTGTTAAACAGCGCACAGGTAATGTTTCTGCCGGAACATCATCGTTCTCAATGATTGTGCTTGAGAAAGAACTTTCTAAGCCTTACGAGATGATTGATATGGTTACCACTCCCGATGGTTCACTCGTAGCGATGGTTCACTGTAACAACTGTACCAGCGACATCAACGCTTGGGTTGGTCTGTTCAAGGAGTACCAGCAACTGCTTGGTGTGCCCGTTGACATGAATGAGCTTTACGGAAAGCTGTTCAACAAGGCTCTTGAAGGCGATACCGACTGCGGTGGACTCATGGCTTACAACTACGTTTCAGGCGAGCCTGTAACAGGTCTGGCCGAGGGTCGTCCTATGTTCGTCCGCTCTGCAAGCGACAAGTTCAACCTGGCCAACTTTATGCGCGCACACCTCTATGGTGCCATCGGCGTACTCAAGATTGGTAACGATATCCTGCTGAAGGAAGAGAAGATCAAGGTTGACCGCATCACCGGTCATGGCGGTTACTTCAAGACTGCCGGTGTAGGTCAGCGTATGCTGGCTGCCGCCCTCAACTCTCCAATCTCTGTGATGGAAACAGCTGGCGAAGGTGGTGCATGGGGTATCGCCCTGTTGGCAGGATACCTTATTAACAATAATGGTAAGAATCTGGCCGACTATCTGGAGGACGTAGTATTCGCAGGAAACACTGGCGTATCTATCGCTCCTACAGCCGAGGACGTAGCAGGTTTCGAGAAGTATATCGAGAACTACAAGCGCTGTCTCCCCATCGAGCAGGCAGCTGTAGATAACAAGTAATTTGTATTATTCAACACAGAGACACAGAGAGACAGAGTATATTTCAGAAAGAATCTAAACCTCTGTACCTTTGTATCTCTGTGTTTAAAACATAAAAACGACATGAAGAAATTTATTTTTTCCGCGACTATCGCAATGGCTTTTGCCACATCAGTATCAGCTGAGAATGTGAAAGCTACGGTTCATGCCGATCAGGCTGGCGCCAAGATTAACAAAGAAATCTACGGCCAGTTCTCTGAGCACCTGGGCAGCTGTATTTATGGCGGTCTCTGGGTGGGCGAAGGCTCACAGATTCCGAATATCAATGGTTACCGCAAAGACGTGTTCGTGGCCCTCAAGGCCCTTCACATTCCCGTTATGCGCTGGCCAGGAGGCTGCTTTGCCGACGACTATCACTGGATGGACGGCATTGGTCCAAAGTCACAGCGTCCATCGTTGCGCAACAATAACTGGGGTGGTACTATCGAGGACAACTCTTTCGGCACCCACGAGTTCCTGAATCTCTGCGAGATGCTGGGTTGCGAGCCTTACATCAGTGGTAACGTAGGTTCTGGTACCGTTAAGGAGATGGCCCAGTGGGTTGAGTATATGACCAGCGACGGCGATACCCCCATGGCACGTCTGCGCCGCCAGAATGGCCGCGACAAGGCTTGGAAGGTAAAATACTTCGGCATCGGCAACGAGGCTTGGGGCTGCGGTGGTAACATGACTCCACAGTATTACAGCGACGAGTTCCGTAAGTTCAACACCTATCTGCGCGACCAGGGACAGAACCGCCTCTATCGCATCGCCTCTGGTGCCAGCGATTATGATTACGACTGGACCAAAGTATGTATGGATAAGATTGGCGACCGTATGCAGGGTATCTCGCTCCACTACTACACCTGCACAGGTTGGAATGGTCCTAAGGGCTCTGCCACTAAGTTCGATACCGATCAGTACTACTGGGCTCTGGGCAAGTGCCTTGAGATAGAAGAGGTGATCAAGAAGCACAAGGCCATTATGGACCAGAAGGATCCCAAGGGTAAGATTGGTCTGCTTGTCGACGAGTGGGGCACATGGTGGGACGAGGAGCCAGGCACCATTTCTGGTCACCTGTACCAGCAGAACGCACTTCGCGATGCCTTCGTAGCAGCCCTCTCGCTGAATGTATTCCATAAGTACACCGACCGTGTAAAGATGGCCAACATCGCTCAGGTGGTAAACGTGCTGCAGTCTATGATTCTCACCGATCAGGAAGGTACAGGCCACATGGTGCTCACACCAACCTACCACGTATTCCAGATGTACACACCATTTATGGAGGCTACTTATCTGCCTGTCGACCTCGAGAGCGAGACCATCCAGTGCAGCAAGGAGTACTTTAAGGTTAAGCAGGACACCAAGGACAACTCTACCCGCCCCTGCCCTGTTCTTTCAGCATCAGCTGCAAAGACCACCGATGGCAGTATTGTTCTGGCTATCACCAATGTTAGTCTCGACAAGGCTCAGACCATCGATTTCGATCTGGCAGGCTTTAAGGCCAAGAGTGTCAGCGGCCGCATCCTCACCTCAAAGAATGTAGCCGACTACAACGACTTCCAGCATCCTGACGTTGTTTCTCCTAGGGAGTATAAAGACGCCAAGCTGAATAAGAAGGGAACCTTAAGTGTAAAGATCCCCGCCAAGTCGATAATAGTTCTGAACATCAAGTAAATAAAGAACCCGCCCACGTGGCGGGTTTTTATTTGGGTTCTACGTGTACTGCTATATGTGTTTCTGGACCGTAATGAACTCGTAGGATATCTTCCACTTCCGATGCTTTTTCGTGGGCTTCACAAAGGGTGATATTGCCATCCATCAGTATATGGAACTCAATAGCGTAGTGATTGCCTAGACGGCGGGTGCGCAACGCGTGAGGTTCAACTACACCTGGTACTGATGCTGCAAGTTGGAGTATCTCATTCTCTACCTCTTCTGGCAGCGAGTGTTCCATCAAATCACCAATGCCATTACGTAACAACTCTACAGAGACTTTTATAATAAGCACACCAACGACGATTGAAGCTACAGGATCGAGCACCGCCCATCGCTGTCCTAAAAAGATAGCTCCGCCAATGCCTATGGCCGTTCCGACTGATGACAATGCATCGCTGCGGTGATGCCAAGCGTTGGCCTCTACCGCCTGAGAGTTCAACTTACGTGCCTCAGCCATAGAATAATGATACACAGCCTCTTTCAATACTACCGACAACAGCGCAGCCCATAATGCCATCAGACCTGGTGCCTTCAAGACTTCCCCTTGGGCCCAAGCGATGATCTTGGTAAGTCCGCTGTAAACAATTCCCACTGCCACCATGAGTAGTGCTACACCAATAAGCGTCATGGCCAGTGTTTCATACTTAGCATGTCCGTATTCGTGATCCTTATCCTCCGGCTTACCGCTAATACGAACAAAAATCAGCACGATAACATCGGTAACAAAGTCAGACAGTGAGTGTACGGCATCAGCCACCATAGCAGCACTATGGCCAACAATGCCTGCTACAAACTTGAAGAGCAGCAATATCACGTTAACTGCTCCCCCCACCAGGGTTACCTTATATATTTCCTTTTTACGCTCCATTGCTTATTATATGTTCATAGACTGCAAAGATACATCGTTTACAGATAAACACCAAACTTTTAGTAGCTTTTTTTCTTTGTTGTTTCAAATCTTTTTCATATCTTTGTGCCAAAAACAAGAACTAATATGAAACAGCTAGTAACTATCCTATTTTTTTTCTGCGCTGCTTCGGCTGGCGCTCAGTCATTACCTTATCAGAATCCACAGCTATCGGCAGCACAGCGCGCCGACGATTTGCTGGGCCGACTGACACTTGAAGAGAAGGTTAGTCTGATGATGGATTCTTCACCAGCAATTCCCCGATTGGGCATACCACAATTCCAGTGGTGGAACGAGGCCCTGCACGGCGTGGGACGTAATGGCTACGCTACCGTTTTTCCTATAACAATAGGTATGGCGGCATCGTGGGATGATGCACTGCTGAAGAAAGTGTTTACTGCTGTTAGCGACGAAGCACGCGTAAAAGCCCAACAGGCCAAGCGAACAGGCGACATCAAACGCTATCAGAGTCTGTCATTCTGGACACCAAACATCAACATCTTCCGCGATCCACGATGGGGACGCGGACAGGAGACATACGGCGAAGACCCATACCTCACCTCGAAGATGGGAGTAGCCGTAGTCCAGGGACTGCAGGGCCCTTACGAGAAATACCGCAAACTGCTGGCGTGTGCCAAGCACTTTGCCGTGCATAGCGGTCCGGAGTGGAACCGCCACGAGTTCAATGTTGAAAATCTGCCCGAGCGCGACTTGTGGGAGACTTACCTACCTGCTTTCAAAGCTCTGGTTCAGGAAGGTAAGGTGGCCGAGGTGATGTGTGCCTACCAGCGCATTGACGGACAGGCATGCTGTGCACAGACACGCTACGAACAGCAGATACTGCGCAACGAATGGGGATTCGACGGCATCATCACAAGTGACTGCGGTGCTATACGCGACTTTCTGCCTCGTTGGCATAATGTGGCCAAGGATGGTGCTGAGGCATCGGCCAAAGCCGTATTGGCAGGAACCGACGTGGAATGCGGATCGGAGTATAAGCATCTGCCGGAGGCTGTACGCCGTGGCGATATCAGCGAAGCCGACATAAACCGTAGTTTGCGCCGCCTGCTGATAGCACGTTTCGAATTGGGCGATTTCGATCCAGACGAGCTAAACCCATGGACCAAGATTCCTGAGAGCGTAGTGGCTTCAGCAGCTCACAAGGAGCTTGCTGCACAGATGGCACAGAAGAGTATTGTGCTCCTGCAGAACCGCAACGATGTGCTGCCACTTGGCAACAACTTCAAGCCTTACTCAGGATCGGCTACCGACATCGTTGTGATGGGACCAAATGCTAACGACTCTGTCATGATGTGGGGCAACTACGCAGGCTACCCCACCCACACCATCACTGCACTCGAAGGTATTATCAAAAAGGCCAATAAGCGCGTACCAGGCAGTCGCATACGTTATATCCAGGGCTGCGGTCTTACACGCAACGAAGTGTTTGAGAGTCGGTTCAGCCTGATAAAAACGCCTAAGGGCGATGCAGGCATGCAGATAACCTATTGGAACAACATGGATATGAAAGGAAAGCCTGCCACTGTGGTTACAGCCAAGCAGGCTCTTAAGCTTAGCAATGGCGGCAACACCGTGTTTGCACCTGGCGTTAACCTTGAGAATTTCTCTGCTCGCGTAGAGGGCACACTCACACCAACAGCCGACGAGACACTGCAATTCACTATCGGCGGCGACGACAGGCTTCGACTGATTGTTAACGGCGACACACTGGCCAACTTCTGGTCGGCACGCCAGCGCATTCAGGGGGCTAAGAAAGAACTAAAGGTAAAGGCAGGTAAGCCATACCGCATACAGATAGACTATGTACAGGAGCAGAACTTTGCCGCTCTGGCTTTCGATGTTCAGCGTAAGTACACCCCTACTCCACAGGAGCTGCTGCAGCAGATTGGCGACACCCGCACCATTATCTTTGTGGGTGGAATATCACCCAGTCTTGAGGGCGAGGAGATGCGCGTAGACGAACCGGGGTTCAAAGGTGGCGACCGCACAAGCATAGAGTTACCTCAGGCTCAACGCGACCTGTTGGCCATGCTGCACAAGGCAGGAAAGAAAGTGATATTAGTGAACTGCTCGGGATCGGCAATGGGCTTAGCTCCCGAAGTGCAGACATGCGATGCCATTATACAGTGGTGGTATTGCGGCGAGATGGGCGGTGCTGCACTGGCAGAGATTCTGTTTGGCGACCGCACTCCAAGTGGCAAGCTGCCTATCACCTTCTATAAGAGCACAAACGATCTGCCCGACTTCCTCGACTACTCGATGAAGAACCGCACCTATCGCTACTTCAAGGGCAAGCCGTTATTCCCCTTCGGATTCGGACTTACATATACCGACATCAAGATTGACAAGCCTACATACAGCGACGGCAAAGTGCAGGTAAAGGTGAGCAATGTGGGCAGTGGGAATGGTGCTGGTGCAGGCATTGCCACCGAGACCATTCAGGTTTACATTCGCAATACAGCCGACAAGGAAGGACCGCTGAAAACACTTCGTGCCTATAAACAAGTAGAACTTACACCAGGCGAGAGTAAGACAGTTACCATCCCTCTGCCGCGTGAGAGCTTTGAGGGATGGGACGCAAGCACCAACACGATGCGCGTGGTACCTGGCAAGTACGAGATAATGGTAGGCAACTCAAGTGCAGATAAGGACTTAAAAAAGATAACAATAGATTTAAACTAAATAATAAAGGCTAGCAATTTATGCTAGCCTTTATTATCAGGGCTTATAGTTCATGTGAACCTTCTCCCACGTTACACCTCCATCGAGACCACACTTCACACGCACCAGATAATCGCCTGGCTCAGGGTTGTTCTCTTCGCACATTGAGTCGAGCGTAAGATATTCTATGCCATTAACGTTCTGCTGATCCCACTTGTGAACGTGGCCCAGGAATACGATGGTAGCATTCCACTTAGCAAACTTGTCGAGCAGGAAAAACATCTCTTCGCGGGGGAATGTTGATGCGAACTCAACCGAACGTGGGCGGAAGATGTTGGTATGACTAAAGATGAAGGTATTACGTGTCTTCACACCATACTCCTTTTCCAGCGTCTGAGCATCGAGTACTCCCTCTTCTATGAGCCTTACCTGCTCACGTCCCAGCGTGCCACTGGCAGAATCAAGGAAAATCAGGCGGTCCATCACAGCCTCGCCCTTTTCCACATCGGTCATTACCAATATAGGTATCTGGTAGAACGACGAATGGAAGATGTTCGACCACAGCGCCCATCCGTTGTGTGTGATGTCGTGGTTGCCCACTACAGGATAGAACGGGAAGGGTAATTGGTCGAACGGTATCAGTCTATCGCCATCACTATAGAAATAGCAATCATCATCGTCTAACTGGTACTCGTCATTTTCATCGCCAACAAACACCTTTTCATAATTCTTCTCAGCCCATATCTTTTTATACCTGTGAATGACATTCTCCAACGTGATGTAGTACTCGGCCTTGGTATCAGCGATGTCGCCAAGGTGGGCATAGAACAGATCGTCGTTATTAATACCATTCTCCAGCATTTCCGACATACGCCCGTCATCATTGGTAAGATGACTATCGGCTCCAACAAGGAACGTATAATCGCCAAGAACAAGATGAAACTTAAAATCAGTCTTGTGCTCCTCGTAATATTGGTGCGACATTTTTACACGATCCTCAACACCAGTGCCCGATACAAGCACACCGATGGGACTTACCTTATCGCACGATGTAAATGCAGTAGCGGCTAAGACTGCAAACAGGGTATATTTAATTTTCTTCATCATTACCAAACGTATTTAATTCCTAACTTTCCTGATGTCTCATATTTACTGGCCAGCTGGCTCATACTTCCTGCCGGACGGATATTAAACTCGCCAAAGAAACTCATTGTAGGGTTTATGCGACCATAGAAGTTTAAGCCCCAGTTAATGTTCCAGTTCTCGAAATAGAAGTCATCATAGTTGCGGAAGAACACACCAACATTCCACGAGTTCCAGCGCGGACGCATGTTTGCACCAAAACCAAAAGTGAACGTCAGCGGCTCGGTATAACCGAAGTTCTGAATACTCCAGTGTATCAGCGATTCGCCCACACGCAAATATACATAAGGCGTTTCCCAAGTCACTGAGAGGTTGGCTATCTTCTCGTTAGCCCCCCACTTATGATAACGGTTGTAAAGCAGAGTGGCATCGAAGTATAAATCCATCCACTTGACAGGAAGGCGATAACCACCTTTGGCATCGATAGAATAGAGTTGCTTGCCAAACTGTGCCTGAGCATCTCCACCTACATGCCAACGATCGGTAAGGTGACGTTTGTAAGAAACCTCAAGTCCGCCAAACCAATTAACTACCACATTATTACCTGCCATCACGTAGCCCGAGAGTTCGTTCTTGTGTTCGCCATCAAACTTGTGCTCACCAGTATATACCTGTGCACAAACGCCTGTGGCAAGAATCCCAAGCATCAAGGCAAGAACAGTTGTTCTAAAATATGTCATAAGGTTACAATTAACGTACTGACTCTACTTCCTGACGTTTTGCCCGGTAGTAACGATCAACAAAGTCTATCTGCTCACGGTTGGGGCGCATCATAAGCGAAGCACCATTAGAGAACTGCATCGTTGTGGGCTTAGCATCGTCGAATGCAGGCCAGTAAGGTAGTCCTTTACCGTTAGGATTACAAGTCTTGGCAAAATTAATCCAGTACTGCTGGATGATCTCAGAAAGGGCACTCTCTACAGGGTATTTCTCGCTCTGAAGCAGGAACTGGCCATTGATATACATGATATCATCGGCATGAGCCACACCACGGCGACGTGGATCCTGCGAGAAACTCATGGTTGAGGGCTGAGACAGATAGGCTGCATAAGCAGGGCTCTTACCTGTTTTGCTCTGCAGACTAACCCATGCGTATGATGGCCATGCAAAGCCCATATCGCGGAAGGCATCGCCAAAGCCGTGCCAAGCTTCATCGTTCGTAGTACCAGGGTAATACTTCAAAGCCTCATCGGCCCACGAACCAAAGATACTCTTAACCGTCTTCTGATAATCCTCGGCAGTGATATTTCCAGGAGCAAAAAGGGCACCCTCATCGCTATTAGTCATCACGATTACCGGCACATCATTATACTCGCCACGCTCGTAGAGACGATACTGGTCGTCACAGATGACGTAGCCATCAACACAAGGCCAGAAGCCAGCAAAACCAACGTCACCGTCGCACAGCAGCATGGCATCCATCTGGCGCAACTGTTTCAGGCTCTTTTTCTTCAGATGTTTCTGGAAAGCCAGTCCTTGTTGCTCTGCTCCCTTCTGCGAAGCATCGAGTCCTAACGAACGAGGCTTATCACTCCAAGGTGCAAACGAGCCGCCACTCTGACTGATGCAAGCGCGGAACAGACCTTTAGCCAATGGCGAAGCACACAGAATACTGCAACTGATGGCACCTGCCGACTCTCCGAAGATGGTAACCTTAGTTGGGTCGCCACCAAACTGGGCTATGTTACGCTGAACCCATTGCAGGGCATAAATCTGGTCGAGAATACCATAGTTGCCCGAGTGGCCCTCCTTGTTCTCCTTGGTAAGCTCTGGATGAGCCATAAAACCAAGTGCTCCGGTGCGATACTCAACGCTCACTATCACTACGCCGCGCAATGCGAGCTGCTTCCACAGGTCGCCTCCGTAGCCCCCAGTCTGGAATCCACCTCCGTGAATCCACACCATGACAGGCAGTTTTTCATCTTTACTTCTTGCTGGTGTAGCGATGCCAAGATACAGACAGTCTTCATCCATCATATCGGCCGTACGCCCAGGACTTGTTGGTTGCGGTGGCAATGGTCCGAACTTATCACACTTGCGCACACCAGTCCAAGGCAGAGCGGGTTGTGGTTCACGCCAACGCAGATTGCCGATTGGAGGAGCAGCATACGGTATGGCTCTGTAAACAGCCAAACCTTCGTCGAGCACGCCCTCAACATCACCTGTTTCTACATGTGTACTCAGCAGCGGTTGTGCCTGAACATTTAGGGATACCGCCAGCATAACGGCGGCAAAGAGAATCGTCTTAATGATTGATTTCATACTACGTTATTTATTACTATTGTTTTTTCGGAGTTGTACATTCGTTTACCAGATACACAATACTCATATAAGGTATACCACTATTCGTCTCAAGTCCAATCTCGCAGGTTCGACTGTTAGAATAGCCCACCTCAATGTGATTAGCCTCTATCTGTGGGCGCAATTTACGTAAGCCGTACTTATTGAGTTCGGGGAAGGTAAAGCCTCTGTCGCCGGCAAAGCCGCAACAGCCCACACCCTCAGGCAGAAACACATTTGTAGAACACAGCTTGGCCAGATTAATCAAGTCATCGGCCACACCCATCTGACGGGTTGAACAAGTGATATGCAGAGCTATGTGACGATCGATAGGATGGAAGTCGAGACGCGGCACAAGATACTTCATGATAAACTCAGCAGGCTCATAGAGTTTCATTTTATGCATCACCTTTTTCATACGGTGCAGGCACGGACTCTGGGCACATAAAACGGGGTACTTTCCCTGCTCCGAAGCCTTCCACAAAGCAGCTTCGAGTTCTGCACTCTTGCGGTCGGCAATATCAAGCATACCCTTAGACTCCCAAATCTGTCCGCAGCACATACGCTCCATACCCTCTGGGAAGATGACCTCATATCCTGCCTTGGCCATCAGTTGAATCACTTCATCCACCAGGTCGTGAATCTTTCCGCCTTGCTTCGACTGTCCCATGGTCTGATTGATACAGCTTGGGAAGTAGACGACCTTAGGGGTGCTGGATGATGAGTGTTCTTGCGTCCCGTTGGTAGCAAGCGGCGAGCCGAGCGGGATATCAGCTTGATGGATAGACTCAATGATAAACTGCGTCAAATCGCTCTTCTTGGGCTGTCGATGCTTCTTTGGCATAGCGGTAGTCCATAATGGAAGTCCCATCTTATTCATCGTACGACACACGGTGGTCATAAGGGTAGGACCAAGAGTGACATGAGCTGTATGAGCCACATCAAGCACCACGCGCAGACCGCTCTTGATGCCAGCCATGTGGTTAGCAGCAAACTCACCAAGTTTATAACCCACATTATTCTGATTCATATCCATCTGGCGGATAAGATGAGTCAGTTCGCCAGTATTAATTTTCATCGGACATGATGTCGAGCAGAGACCATCGGTGGCACAAGTCTGGTCGCCATAGTATTTATACTGTTTCTTAAGAGTATTCAGGCGTTCAGGGTTAGAACCAGTAGCTGTCAGATAGCGTATCTCACGCTGAACAGCGATACGCATACGACTGGATAAGGTGAGACCGCACGACATACAGTTTACCTCGCAGAAGCCGCACTCAATACATTTATTGGCACGCTTAACCTGCTCAATGGTCTCCTTGGCTGTTGATAGCTCTGGGTCCATCAGATAATGACCGCCATCGGGCACACTGGTAAAGTCGAAATCAAGCACAGGCAGAGGCTTGAGGCACTTGATGAAGCAATCAGGATCGTCATTGAAGATAACACCCTGATTAAGTAATCCATCGGGGTCGAAAATCTCCTTGAGTTCCTTCATGGCCTCGTAAGCTTTCTCACCCCACTCGTACTTCACAAACGGAGCCATATTGCGGCCTGTGCCGTGTTCAGCCTTCAGTGAGCCGTCGTAGCCCTCAACCACCAGTTTTGCCACATCACGCATCATCTCGGCATAGCGGGCCACCTCGTGCTCATCGGCAAAGCTCTGATTAAGAATAAAGTGGTAGTTGCCCTCAAAAGCATGTCCATAGATACAGGCATCGTCATAACCATGATCAGCAATCAGCTTTTGTAGTTTTACAGTAGCTTCAGGCAGCGATTCAATGGGGAATGCCACATCTTCTATCAGGCACGATGTGCCCACAGGACGGGTTCCTCCAACACTTGGGAAAATACCGCTACGAATGGCCCAGTACTTACCATATACTTTCGGATCTTCGGTAAACTCGGCAGGAGTATACAAGCGGAATGCACCAAGGCACTCCTGTATCTTTGAAATCTTGTCGAGCAGTTGCTCGTGGGTGATGCCCTTTGTCTCGGTAAGGATGGCTGTGAGATGATGATAGTCGCCAGGCTCTACGCCTTCAATCTTTCCTGCATCAACATCCTTCTGGTATTGCAGATATACAGGATCATCTACCGAACTAAGCGACTTATAATCGAGCATCTCAGCGCTCTTAACCACCAGGTGCTCAGCACTATACTCCAGATCTTCCTCGCCGGCTTTCAGTTTCTTCAGAGCCACAACAGCCTCGCAACTTTCCTTCATAGTCATGAAGTAAACCATGGCCGAGGCCTTGAACGGATAGTCTTTCAGCGTCTTCATCGTCACCTCAGAGAGGAACGCGAGCGTACCTTCACTGCCCACCATAGAATGGGCAATGATGTCGAACGGATCGTCATAGGCCACAAGGGGACGAAGATTCAGGCCCGTCACATTCTTGATAGCATACTTTATCTGAATGCGGTCGGTCAGTTCCTTATCCGCACGCACTTTATCGCGCAGTTTCCCAATGCTGTCGAGGAATGCGGGATGCGTCTTACGGAACTCCTCACGACTCTTCTCGTCGCCGGTATCCAAAATGGTTCCATCCGTAAGCACTATACGTGCAGAGAGCATCATGCGGTCGCTATTGGCATGCACACCGCAGTTCATGCCCGAGGCATTATTTATCACAATACCACCCACCATGGCCGAACCAATAGAAGCAGGATCGGGCGGGAACACGCGTCCGTAAGGTTTCAGTATTTGGTTAACTCGTGCACCTACGATTCCTGGTTGAAGACGTATCGACTCCTTGTCATCGGCAAGTTCGAATTTCTCCCAGTGCTTGCCAGCCACAATCAGTACGCTGTCTGTACAGCTCTGACCACTTAGCGATGTGCCAGCCGCACGGAAAGTGAAAGGCAGCTTATATTTTCGGCATGCGCACACAATCTTTGCTATTTCCTCCTCGCCATCGCTACGCACAACAACCTTAGGAATCTGACGATAGAAACTGGCATCGGTACCCCATCCAAGGGTACGAAGCTCGTCGGTATAAATACGCTCATCGGGCAGGAATTGCCGCAACTCTGAAAGGAATTGTTCCATCATAAGACGCCTTAGTTTTTAGTTATACATTGATTTTTTGCGAGCAAATATACAAAAAAATTTAGTATCGGCTATCATTTTTAGTTTTTTTTCGTATCTTTGACGCCGATAAAAACCTGATGACGTGATAAACAGTAGGAGTTTGATATTACTTGCTATGTGTTTTGGCACGCTTATATGCAAGGCACAAAGCTTTGAGCTAAAGAAACAAAACGACAGCCTATACTACCTTAATGGTTGGCGACTGCCCTACCCCGTGTATCAGTATCAGACGGGCGATGTAGACGGCGACGGTCGGACAGATGCCATCGTTGGAGTCATCAAGAGCACAAGATTCTATCCAGAGAAAGCACGCCGCATATTCATCTTCAAACAGATTAATGGCAAAGCACGCCCGCTATGGTTAGGTTCGAAACTTGGCGGCATACTTGAAGACTTCCATTACATCGATGGGAAAATCCGGGCACTGGAGAAGACCGGCGACGGTCTGTATGTGGTATCCGACTACAAGTGGGGAGGATTCGGAATGGCCTTCGACCACTATATTATAAAAGGTGTAAACAAAGAAACAGCAATAAAGACCTTTGACCAATGAAAAAAAGTAAAGTATTGATGTTGGCTTGCATGGCAGGCTTGATAACAGCTTGCAGCCAGAAACAGAGTGTGGTTCAAGTACCGGTATCTACCATTGATGCCGAGAGTCTTCGTGACAGCATCGACTACGACATGGACGTTTCGGGACTGAACCTGAGTGATTTACGTATCCTGCGCAATGCACCTGCAGCACAACGCGGCTATCCGTTCAAGGATTCGTACCTGAGAGGTATCTATGGTGTTACCACATGGTACGACTCGCTGATGTATGCGCTCGACGAGAAGGTGCAGGGCGTAGAGAGTAAAGAAAACGAGAGCTGGCGCGATGCCTATCTGCGCGCTATCGACGAGCAGAAGCTCATCGTTTACAACGATGTTGAGATGGCGTTTATGAAGCGCCTGAAAGAGCGCGAGGACGAACTACTGAAACAGAACTTCGATGTAGAAGAAGGTCTGCGAGTAAACATGAGTAATCTTCTGAATCCTCAACAGCTCAAGGATTTCGATTCTACGCTTTGTCAGAAACTTGGCGAAGAGGGATTCGCCATCGTACCATCTAACACCTCACAGCTGTTCCATGTCTACGAGCGGAACGACTATTCCGACTTCCCCAGCTTTGTTACTACCGATCTCTACCTGCAACTGTATCATCTTTACATCGACTGCATGCTGCGAGAGCTTGAGGAGTACCAGCTGCTGCCATTCATGACGGGGTTCACACAAGATATGATAGATGCTACATTAGCTATTATCCACAATGCGGATAACGACGACAGCGAGACGCTACGCATAGCTGGTCGCAACCTGCAGTTCTTCCGCGTTGCCCTCCATCTGTTCTCTGGCAAGCCGATAGCCGACAGCTACACAACAGAGAAAGCCGAGATAGAGAAATGTCTGAAGGCCAAGAACGTCCCAAGCGGCATGCTGATGGACTATATGGGCGAGGTATCATTCCCCTACAGTCTTTTCCGCGCTCGTGGTCACTACACCCGCAGTGATGGACTGAAGCGCTACTTCCACGGCATGATGTGGCTGCAGACCGCCACCATGGGTTTGGACTACGAAACCGAAGTTAAGCAGGCGGTACAGATGGCATTTGCCATGAAGCTGTTTAAGAAGACACGCCAGAAGTACGACAAGATCAACAACCTTATCACCCTTCTGATGGGTAAGCACGATAACCTGAGTTTGATTCAAGTGATGGCTGAGGTTGACAAGACAGGCATGTCGATGGACGAACTGCTGAACGACGACAAGGAGATTGCCAAACTGACTAAGACACTTAACGAGATAGGTAACAAGCAAACTCGCATACGTCCTAAGTTCGAGAAGACCAGCCATAACAAGATTAACGTGATGCCACAGCGCTATCAGCCCGACGCCGAGGTGCTGCAGGAGATGGTTGACTACGACAGCAAGCCTACCAAGCGCGCTGTACCTAAGGGCATCGACGTGATGGCTGCTATGGGCGTGACTGCTGCCGAACAGATTCTCAAAGAAGAGAAGACGGAGTGGAAACAGCTACTGCCTAATCTTGACAAGATGAAGAAACGCATGAGCGAGATTGACTGGAGCGAGACCACAGCCACCCAATGGATGGAGACACTGAAGGTGCTGACAACAGGCACCGACAGCAAGTCGCCTTACTTTATGCAGAACCCCAACTGGAGTAAGAAAGACCTGAATGCTGCCTTGGCATCGTGGGCCGAGTTAAAGCACGATGCTATACTATATGCCAAGCAGCCCATGGGAGCCGAGTGTGGCGGAGGCGAGAACGTGCCAGAGCCAGTGGTCAGGGGATATGTAGAGCCTAACGTGAAATTCTGGAAGAAAGCAAGTGAGCTACTTGAGAACACAGCCAAGCTATTAAAGAGCCAGAATATGATGACCGAAAAGATAGAGGGTGTAACCGAGCGACTGAAAGAAGAGGTGGAGTTCCTGTTCCGAGTGAGCGAGAAGGAGCTGGCTGGCAAGATTCTCTCAGACGAGGAGTACGACCAGATATCATATATCGGTGCTACCTTCGAGAACATATCGTTAGACCTTCTGCGCATGCCAAGTCAAGAGCTCTATAACTGGGTCGACATTGAGGGTGCCGACCGCAAGGTGGCTCTGGTTGCCGATGTTTACACGGCCAATGCCGACAACAACCCTGATAAAGCCATCCTGTTTGAAGCCGTAGGCGATGCCGACGAGATTTACGTAGTGGTTGAGATAGGCGGTTATCTGTATCTCACCCGCGGTGCTGTGCTTAGCTATCGCGAGTTTGTGCAGCCAATAAACGAGCCACGCCTCACCGACGAGGAGTGGCAGAAGCAGCTGGAGGGCAATCCACGTAAGGGAGTTCCCGAGTGGATGAAACCCATACTGCTGCCACTCAAAAAGATGCCAGAACCTAATGAAGAGGTATTCTATAGCTCTGGGTGTTAAATGTTGGATGCTGGGTGTTGGGTTATATGCACATGCACAACAAATAACCAACCCCTATCACCCAACACCCACCACCGTAGTTTTTACCGGCGACATTCTGCTTGACCGCGGGGTGCGCAAGGTGATTGAGAAACACGGAGTCGACCATCTGTTTTCAGATGGTATCGATTCCGTGTTCCGTTCGGCACAGGTAGTGGTGGGTAATCTGGAGTGTCCTGCCACGAAGGTCCTGTCGCCTGTGCAGAAACTGTTCATCTTCCGTGGCGAGCCCGAGTGGCTCGGTGCACTTCGCCAACACGGCATTACCCACCTGAACCTGGCCAATAATCATTCCATAGACCAAGGTCGCGAAGGATTGATGGACACACGCCGTAACGTGGAAGAAGCCGGCATGGTACCTATAGGTGCCGGCTGTAATATGCAGGAAGCAGCACAACCCGTTCTGCTGGCATCGCAACCACGAAACGTATGGCTGGTGCCATCGCTCCGACTTGCACTCGAGAACTACGCCTACCTGCCCGACAAGCCATGCGTCAGTCAAGAGCCGATGGACTCGCTGCTGAATCGCGTTCACCGGTTGCGCAAGGCCGACTCTACAGCTGTTATCATCGTATCGCTGCATTGGGGTGGCGAGCATACACTGCGCCCCGTTAACAGTCAGCGCTGGGATGCCCACCAGCTGATACGTGCCGGAGCCGACGCACTGATCTGTCATCACACCCACACACTGCAGACTATCGAGGAGTTTCAAGGTAAGATGATATACTATAGCGTGGGTAACTTCATCTTCGACCAAGCCCAGCCACTCAACTCAAAAGCCTGCATGGTGCGCCTGAAAGTGAGTAGTCACAATGTTGAAATAGAAACCATTCCCATAGAAATACATCACTGCGTACCCAAAATTGTAAGCAGTTTTTGATTTTTAACTAAATTAATTGCAACTTTTCTGCTATTTTTACGTATATTTGCCATCAGAACTTTTTATAATAATAAACTAAATAACTAAAAGCCCTATGGCAGCAATTGTTTCTGTTATTCCTATTATTCTGCTCTTCGTACTGATGATGGGCCTCAAGATGTCCGGATGGAAGAGTGCGTTAATTACTCTTATTGTCACTATTCTGCTTGCCATCATGGTAGCGCCGTCCATGGGTATAGTCCCCGAGAGGTATATTGGTGCCTCCATCTATAGCATCACGTTCTGGTCTATTGTCGAGGGCGTACTGAAGGCATGTTTCCCTATTATACTCATCATCATCTGTGCCATCTTCAGCTACAACATTCTGGTTGAGACCAGGGAAATAGACACTATCAAGACGCAGTTCATCCAACTTACCAGCGATAAAGGTCTGCTGGTGCTCCTGCTGACATGGGGCTTCGGTGGTGTACTCGAAGGTATGGCCGGATTCGGCACTGCCGTTGCTATCCCTGCAGCCATACTTATAGGCTTGGGATTCAAGCCCATGTTCTCGGCCGTTATCTGCTTGGTGGCCAATACAGTGGCTGTTGGATTTGGTGCAGTAGGTCTGCCCGCCACAACGCTGGCTAATCAGGTGGCCGATGGCACTGCATCGCCCGAAATGCTGAGCGAGGTTGCCACGTTCATCATCCTTCAGTTGTCGCTGATGTTCTTCATCACCCCATTCCTCATCCTGATGATGACCGATCGTACAAAGATCATGAAGAACATCTGTCTGGCCTTGTTTGTGGGCTGCTTCTCCATCATCGTACAATTCTGTTGCGCTTATTTCCTTGGCCCCGAAACGCCAGCCATCCTTGGCTCGGTAGGTGCTATCATTGCGATGCTTATCTATAACAAGCTGTTCATCCGTAAGGAGAAGGAAGAAGATAAGGTGGTTGTTGAAAAGAAGAAGTTCGGAATGACCAAGACACTGAAGGCCTGGAGCGTTTACGGATTGATTATCTTCTTCATTCTGATTTCAAGTAAGATTGTTCCACCGGTTAACGAGTTGCTGAAGTCAACCCTCGTCACCAAGTTCGATATGCCGGTAGTTGGCAATACATTCTCATTCGGTTGGCTGAGCAATGCCGGTCTTATGATATTCCTGGGTGCAATGATTGGCGGACTGATTCAGGGACTCAGCTTCGGCAAACTCATGAAGATGCTGGCTAAGACTACCATCAACCTGCAGAAGACTGCTCTCACCATCTGCTGTCTGGTTGCCCTGGCCATGCTGATGAACAATACTGGAATGACACTTGCCATTGCCACCGGCTTGGTAGCTGTTACCGGTGTGGCCTATCCGTTCTTCGCGCCACTTATCGGTTCTATCGGCACCTTCGTTACAGGTTCGGCAACATCGGCTAATATTCTGTTCGGAAAACTGCAGGCAGCTGCTGCCGGTCAGCTTGGTCTGGTAAACGATGCTCAGTTCTTTGGCGTTAACGGTAATGAGACCAACTGGCTTGCTGCCGCTAACTGCGCAGGTTCTGAGGGTGGAAAACTGTTGTCGCCACAAAGTATCGCCATCGCTACCGCAGCATGCGAAATGGAGGGGCAGGATGGCGATATTATGCGTAAGACGCTGCCGTTCGCTATCTTCTGGATTCTGATGAACGGCCTGATGGTATTCTTAGGGCTACACGTTATTTAGCCTTCGTCAGATACCAGCGTACGGTCCAATCGAGAGACTTACCGGGAGCCAGGGTTGTGTATGCACCTTGGCTCTCGATTTCTATATAGGTTTTACCACGGTTCACGTACACTTGTATCTCGGCCTCACCAGGTGCAGGCTCATCAGGGGTCAGGTCGGCAAACTTCTTAGTAAGCACCAGACCGTTGTTCTCGTAGCTCAGCCATCCCTTTCCGTCGGCGTTCACCTTGCGGTTCTGGGGGGCCTCGTCGGCCTCATAGCAGGCCATGCCATTCTTGGCCTTAAATGCCATCAACCCTGCAGGCCAGATGCTTTCTACAGGTGCTTCGAATGATATCACACCGGCATTAGGCACACGGGTAATCTCCCAAGGAGCCACCTTGCGTTCCTCACCACTCTCGTTAATAATAGAATAGGTGATGACAATAGCACCATCTTTCTCATCGGTACTAAAGTCTTTACGAATACGGTATTTCAGTTTCTCCGATACCTCGCCGGTCATAATCAGGTGACCGTCTTTCTCCTCCACCTGATACACACCTTTGTCAATCTCGGGCACCGGTGGCCAGTTCCACTCCTTCTGTGGACTTGTCCAGAAGGTGCTGCCGAATGATTCCGGCCAGCGCGACTGGTTAATCACTTCCTGATCCTGATACTTGAGCGACATAATCTTGGCACCCTTCTCGGGGTTGATGGTCATTGTTACATCACCCACTTTCAATTCTTTGGTCTGAGCCATTGCTGCCGATGACAATAGCATGGCAACAGCCGATAGTAAGATAGTTTTTTTCATACAGTTGATAATTCTAACATGTTTGATGTTAGACGTACGAGCCAACTAAAAGTAAAATCTGTTTATAGTTCGTTAACGTTAATGAACTGTTGGATTCAGATTACGGGCAAGGAAGAACTGCTTGGTAGCCGCGAAAAACAGGATAACCCCCATAGCGTTAACCACCGCTACCGTCCAGAATGCAGCCCCATAACCAGCCAGTTCCGACACTACTCCGCCAAGAAGAATACCCAGTCCCATGCCGATATCCCACGAAATCAGTATCGTAGAATTGGCTGTTCCTCTCTGGTTGTTCTCAGCCACGTTTATCGTCATGTTCTGGAATGCCGGCCACATGTGTCCGTTACCCAGTCCTATCAGCAATGCCGAACCATAATAGCCGAGAATAATTGACAATTGATAATTGACAATTGATAATTGGTTCAGTGTTGGCATTAATATGAATAACGTATAGCCAACTAGCGATATCACCATGCCTGCGCCGGCATTATGGGTGAGCCGACCTTGGCGCAGGGCCTTTCCACCCTGCAAACGACTTAATATCAAACCTATCGAGCAAAGCATGAAATAGGTGCCGGTACCCCCAGTAATGCCCATCACCTCCTTACCATAAATAGCCAGATAGTTACTCAGCACACCAAAGCTAAAGCCGAATGCCACCATATTCACGCCTAACAGCCATCCCTTCATCAGAAAGAAACGGTCGAGCGACAGTTTCGACTTGTTCTTGACGATGTCCTTCGATTTCAGGTCTATCGTAGCATCAACCATCCATCCGCAGCAAGCCACAACCAGTGCTATCCAGAACAGCAGTTCGAAACTATGCGAATACTTATAGACGAAGATACCCACCGTTGGTGCAATAGCCATGGCCAGATTGTTGCTCAGTCCGTAGTAGCCTATGCCTTCTGTTCGCCGGCTTGAAGGCAGCACGTCGATAGCCACCGTTGAGTTGGCAACCGTCAGCATGCCGAAAGGTCCTCCGTGGAGCGTACGCACCAGCATAAACAGCAATAAGGTAGATGCAGCCAGATAGCCCGCAAAGAATATGGCAAAAGCCGAGAAGCTCACCATCAACACCAGCTTTCGCGGAAACGAGTCAACCACATATCCACTGAACGGACGGAACAGAAGTGCCGTGATGGTATAGCCCGACAGCACCAGTCCTATCACATCCTTAGTGGCCCCAAAATGCTCACTCAGGTATAGCGGCAGTAACGGTGTAAGCACATAGAAGGCGAAGAACAGCGAGAAGTTCGCCGCCATCACCTTACAATAGTTTCTGTTCCAGAGTTTTTCCAATGATTATTGCTTCTTATTGATGGTATAATCGAGTGCTGCGCCAATAGCGGTACAGTACTGCGAGTACTTAGGAATATGGAATCGTATGTTATAAAGCGACTCCAATGCAGGGAACACCTCCTTGCACTGTGGCAACAGCGACAGGTTGCCGATAAGCACAAAGTCGCGAATGTCACTTCCCAGCGATGCCAGCCATGCAGCCGAACCTATCGACTGCAGCACCATGTGAATCAGTCCTGCGGCAATATCCTCTTTCGAGGCATCGCTCTGGGCATTGGCAAAGTTTGATGCCGTAGTATCCATGGTGAGTCCAGGCACAGGTATGGCACTGATATCTCCGATGGTCAGGTCGATATTACGTATGTTTCCACGCTTAGCCAGCGTTGCCACCTGCTTAATATCGCTTGTGTTCAGCATGATGCGGGCCAGTCCAGCCAGCGTACCTCCACCAACGCCTATACCACCGATATGGCGCATATCGTTGCCGTTGCACTTCACAAACGATGTACCTGTTCCCATCGATACCACAATCGTATGATCGAGCTTCGATTCGAAACGAGCACCAAGTCCGTCGGCCATAAACTCCTGACTCTTTGCCGTTGGCAGTCCATAGATAGGCTGATCGATATACGCAGCACCTACACCAGTAAGCATCACCTGCTCAACATCCTTCAGGTCGATGTCGTTATCGTGCAGATACTTTCCGAACGCTCCAAAGAGCGATGTAATAGGATCGGCAGCAGTAATACTGATAGGTGCCGACACCTTACCATTCTTGATTCCTACGATTTTTGTGGTTGAGATACCCACATCGATACCAATGACTATGCCCATGCTACATTCTTTTAGTCGGCGTTCCGCCTTTGTAAAAGCGGCATAGCCGAGCGAAACATTACAAATACGAAAAAACCCGGCTGCATTGCTGCAAGACCGGGCTAATGAAAGGAGGAGTGGTACCTCCAGGAATCGAACCGGGGACACACGGATTTTCAGTCCGATGCTCTACCAACTGAGCTAAGGCACCAACATTTCAATTCGTTTTGCAAACATCCTTTCGTTGTTTTGCGGGTGCAAAGGTACGACTAAATTTTGAGTCAGCCAAACTTTTAAACACCTTTTAACATATTATTTTCTCACGAAAGTGGGTTGACTACGTCGATCCGCCTCGCGACTCGGCCATTTAAGCAAGCTTAATGGCTCTCGCTGCTCAGCGGATTCCACCCCTGTGCTTTTAACGTAAACTCCTGATTATCACGGCTTACAAGAACCTGACCGAATTTTGCGTCGGTGATATGGCCTATCAGCTTAACGCCATCAATCTGCTCAATTTTCTCGTGATCGCCTATGGGCACGGTGAACAGGAGTTCGTAGTCCTCACCACCATTCAGCGCACAAGTTGTGACATTCATATTCATTTCTTCGGCCATTACTGCCGTCTGATAGTCAATAGGAATGTTCTTTTCGTAAACACGACAACCCACCCCACTCTGCTTACAGATGTGCATCAGTTCCGACGACAAGCCGTCGCTGATGTCCATCATGGCTGTAGGACGTATGCCTGCCTCGCGCAACTTCTTAATGATGTCGCCACGAGCCTCTGTCTGCAACTGGCGCTGCAACAGATACTCCTTACCGCTGAAGTCGGGCTGGAAATGCGCCAGCTCTTCAAGAGCGCGCTTATCGTTTTTCTTCTTGGCTTCTTCCACCTGCTGGTAGTACACGCTCTTCTCGCGCTCCAACAGCTGCAGTCCCATATACGCAGCCCCCAGGTCACCGCTCACGCAGATCAAGTCGGTATCCTTGGCGCCGTTGCGATATACAACATCCTCTTTAGCGGCCTCTCCAATACAGGTGATGCTGATAGCCATACCCGTGTACGATGATGTGGTGTCGCCACCGATAACATCCACGCCCCACTTATCACAGGCCAGCTTCAGTCCGCTATAGAATTCCTCGATATCCTCCACCGAGAAGCGCTTACTGATGGCCAGCGACACGGTAATCTGTCGTGGTGTGCCGTTCATGGCAAAAACATCGCTGATGTTCACCATGGCCGATTTATATCCCAGGTGTTTCAGGTCTATATAAGTAAGGTCAAAATGCACGCCTTCCATCAGCATATCGGTAGTAACCAGCACTTCCTTATCAGGATAACTCAATACGGCGCAATCGTCGCCAACACCCTTTTTGGTGCTGTCGTTCTTAATCTCTATGTCTTTTGTCAGTCGGTCTATCAGACCAAATTCTCCTAATTTTGCTATTTCCATCCTTCTGTTGGGTGATCAGTGTTAAATTTTTCTTTGTTATGTGCCTTGATGCGCTCCGATCTTACTATCATCTCGCGCATAATGGCAGTCATCAATGGCTGTGCCATATTAGCAGCCTCCTGCACTTCCTCATGACTCACCTCTACAGGCACATCGAATCCGCCGAGATCGGTGATGACCGACACACCGAATGTCTTGATACCGCAATGGTGAGCAACAATCACCTCTGGTACGGTTGACATACCCACGGCATCGCCACCCAGTATGCGATACATCTTATACTCAGCAGGCGTCTCGAATGTTGGTCCTTGCACACCCACATACACTCCATGCTTCACGTTGATGCCCTTCTCCTTAGCGATATCATCAGCCTCGGCTATCAGGTTGTGGTCGTAGGTCTCGTGCATATCAGGGAATCTCGGCCCCGTTGGGAAGTTCTTTCCACGCAACGGATGCTCTGGGAAGAAGTTGATATGATCGGTGATAATCATCAAGTCGCCTATCTTAAAATCAGGATTCATACCTCCGGCAGCATTCGATACAAACAGGGTTTCAATGCCCAATTCGTACATCACGCGCACTGGGAACGTCACGTCCTTCATCGAGTAGCCCTCGTAGAAGTGGAAACGCCCCTGCATAGCCATAATATCTACGCCGCCCAGCTTACCAAAGATAAGCTTACCTGAGTGTCCTTCAACGGTAGACACAGGGAAATTGGGTATATCCTTATATGGAAACTCTTTTCTATCAGTTATTTCTGAAGCTAATTGTCCTAGTCCTGTTCCCAGCACTATTGCAGTTTTGGGACTTGTAGTCATCCTTTCTTTTAGCCAGGATGCTGTTTCTTGAATTTTTGTATACATAGCCTAATATTTTATTATTGAATTCTTCCTCTTGATCTTGCATGATAACGATACGCATGGGCAGCATATACAGCTTGCTTTTCACTTCATCACTCAGTCCCTCAGTTGCCATCAGTCGGGTAGCATCCTTCTCGGTAGTGAGTATTATCTTGGGCTCGGCCATCGATTCAAAGGTGCTGTTGATTCTGGCCACATCCTTCTTGCTGAAGTTATGGTGATCGCCAAACGTCAGCGGGGTTATCTGCGATTCCAGCTCCTGCAAGTCGTGCATCAACTGCTCGGGCGATGCAATACCTGTTAGCAGCAGGATGTTCTGCCCGTTTAGTTTCCCGTCGAACGCCTCACCCGAGAACACGGCCTTTGGCGTATCATAATCGTGCGACGAGAAGAACAGCTGCTGATAAGGATACAACTTCATGGCCTTCGTGATGACACGGAACTCCATCGGCTTCAAGTCCTTGGGGCATTTTGTCACAATCACGATGTCGGCTCGGTCCTTGGCCTTGATAGGTTCGCGCAGTCGGCCTGCCGGCAGCAGTCGGTCGTATATCAGCAATCTGTGATAGTCAACCAACAGAATGTTGATGCCAGGCTTTACATATCGGTGCTGGAAAGCGTCGTCAAGCAGTATCACATCTACACCCAGTCCGTTACCCTCTTCTGTAAGATTTTCGATACCACGCGTGCGTTTCTTGTCAACGGCCACCGTTATATCAGGGAATTTCTGCTTCATCTGATAAGGCTCATCGCCAATCATTCGCATGGGGGTATCTTTATCCGAGAGGATATATCCACTACTTTTGCGTTTATAACCGCGACTCAGCACGGCCACATTCATTTTGTCTTTCAGTAGTCGGATCAGGTATTCCACATGTGGTGTCTTACCAGTTCCGCCTACGGTGATGTTGCCCACCGATATCACTGGCGTATTAAAGGAACGGCTCTTCAAGACTCCCATCTCGAAGAGCATATTCCTGAAGCCAACGCCCAAGCCGTATAACCAGCTCAGTGGCAACAAGTTTTTATTGATTGTTATAAAATCACCTTCAACTCTCACTATTCACTATTCACTTAACACGGATGTCATCAAGTAAACGTGCCTGAACACGACTGTTGTTTTTGATGTCGTTACGTATTTGCATCAGTGGCATATAAGCCTCACCAAGCAGTTCACGTAACTCGGCATCAAGGAATGAGCCCTTATTGTCTTTCGGCAGCAAATTGTCGAGCCAGCTACCCTCACCAGGATATTTGGTGGTATAATAGTCGTCAAGCTTTGCCAGTTCAGCAGCCTTCTTCACAGCGTCGTCCAAACTACCCAGTTTGTCAACCAGTTTAATCTTGATGGCATCGCTGGCCAGCCATACGCGACCCTGTGCTATCTCATGCACCTGCTCAGGCTTGATGCCGCGACCCTCTGACACGACGTTCAGGAAACTCTGATAACCACGGTTGATGTGAGTCTGAAGCTGTGCCATGATGGGCTCGGGGTCCTTACCCATAATCAGCTCAGTCTCGTATCCGGCAAACTTATTGGTCTTCACACCATCGAAGGTAACGCCCAACTTATCGGTAACAAGACCGCTGAAGTTTGGAATCAGTCCGAAGATACCGATACTACCTGTGATGGTAGTTGGCTCAGCAAAGATATAGTTTGCAGGCGAACTGATCCAGTAACCGCCCGATGCTGCAGCACCACCCATAGATACTACTACAGGCTTCTTAGCCTTTACCAGTTTCAAAGCATGGCGAATCTGCTCTGAAGCCACAGCGCTACCACCGCCAGAGTTCACACGGAACACCACAGCCTTCACGTCGTCATCATCAGCCAGCTTGCGCAAGTCCTCAGCTGTAGATTTACCCACGATGCAGTGGCCTCCGCCATTCAGCATATTCATGGCCTCGCTGTCAACAATGCTGCCGTAGGCATAGTAGATGGCAATTTTCTCACCCTTCTCCTTTTTCTTCGACTTCACGTTAAGCATGTCGGCCAATGTAAGCTGCTCAATATCGTCGTCTTTGTCCAGCTTCAGGCGCTGCTTAATCTCATCCTTTATCTGCTCTGGGAACATAATCTTGTCCACCAGTTTTGCCTTCACGTAGTCCTCGCAGGCAGTAAATGCCAGCAGACTGTCGTTAACCAGCTGGTTCAACGCCTCAGCCTTAACCTTTCGACCTGCAGCCATCTCCTTCAGCCAGTAGTTCCAGATACCGTTCAGGTAAGCCTCACGCTGTTCGCGGTCATACTCACTCATGCCTGTCTGGGTGTTGCTCTCTACATAGCTCTTATATTTTCCAACCTTGGCCACCATGTACTTCACGCCAAGCTTGTCATACAATCCCTTATAATACTCTCCCTTGCCGCCAAGACCGCGCAAGTCAATGGTTCCCTCACCATTCAGATAAATCTTATCGGCAACAGTAGCCACATAGTAGCTGGCCTGACCGTAGTCGCTGGCATAGCTCACAATCCACTTTCCGCTCTTCTTGAAGTCCTTCAGAGCATCGCGCAGCTGCTGTGCGGTAGCAGGGCTGTCGAATCCGGCGCTACCGCCTTCGATGTATATACCCTTGATGTTCTCTTCGTCCTTAGCCTTACGGATGCTGGCAATCAGATCATCCAGTCCCATAGAGCCCGAATCGCCCATTCCAAACAGGTCGTCGAATGGCGTTCCGGCAGCTGAGCGTTCATCGATTGATCCATTTAGTTTAAGTACAAACACTGAGTTTTCCTTCACCTTAGTAGGAGCCGAATCGCTGGCCACCATACCAACCAGAGAGATGACAAAGAACAGTGTCATCACCAAACCCAGAATTACAATACCACAGATAGTGGCAAGTGTCATTTTAAGAAATTGCTTCATAAAAAGTCTTTTATTGGTTACGTAACAGAGTGCAAAGATAATTATTTTTTTCTGAGAAAACAAATTATTTTGCCTAAAAAAACAAAAACAGGCTGTCGTGATGACAGCCTGTCTTTTTATGATCATATTTGCGGTGCAAAATTACATCATGCCGCCCATGCCTGGAGCACCGCCCATAGGCATTGCAGGCTCCTTCTCAGGCTTGTCGCAGATGATGCACTCAGTGGTCAGGAACATACCTGCGATAGAAGCAGCGTTCTCAAGAGCAACACGAGCCACCTTGGCTGGGTCGATAACACCGGCCTCACGCAGATCCTCGTACTTGTCGAGACGGGCATTGTAACCAAAGTCACCCTTACCCTCGCGAACCTTCTGAACAACTACGGCACCCTCGCCACCTGCGTTGGTAACAATTTGGCGCAGAGGCTCCTCAATAGCACGGCAGATAATGTTGATACCAGTCTGCTCGTCGGCATTGTCGCCCTTCACGTTCTTCAGGGCCTCCTGAGCGCGGATATAGGTTGTACCACCACCAGCCACTACACCTTCCTCGATGGCAGCACGGGTAGCGCAGAGAGCATCGTCAACACGATCCTTCTTTTCCTTCATCTCAACCTCACTGTTAGCACCTACGTAGAGTACTGCTACACCACCAGCCAACTTAGCCAGGCGCTCCTGCAGTTTCTCCTTGTCGTATGAGCTTGTGGTATTCTCAATCTCCTTCTTAATCTGAGCAATACGATCCTGGATGGCCTGCTTCTCGCCAGCACCATTCACGATAGTAGTGTTGTCCTTTGATACGGTTACCTTGTCGCAAGTACCCAGCATCTCCAGTGTAGCCTGCTCAAGCTTCAGGCCCTTCTCCTCGCTGATAACAACGCCACCAGTCAGTGTTGCGATATCCTCAAGCATAGCCTTGCGACGATCGCCAAAGCCAGGAGCCTTAACAGCGCAGATCTTCAATCCACCACGCAGACGGTTTACAACCAGTGTGGTCAGCGCCTCTGAGTCAACATCCTCGGCAATAATCATGATAGGACGTCCGCTCTCAGCAGCAGGCTGCAGGATAGGCAGCAGATCTTTGATGTTTGAGATCTTCTTGTCGTAGATCAGGATGTATGGGTTCTCCATCACGCACTCCAGCTTCTCTGAGTCGGTGATGAAGTAAGCTGACAGGTAACCACGGTCGAACTGCATACCCTCAACAACACCGATGTGAGTATCGCGGCTCTTGCTCTCCTCGATAGTGATGACACCGTCCTTGCTAACCTTGCGCATTGCCTCAGCCAGCAGTTCGCCAATCTCCTTATCATTGTTGGCAGATACAGTAGCTACCTGCTCAATCTTATCGTAGTTGTCGCCAACGAGCTCAGCGCTCTTAGCAATGTGCTCGGTTACGGCCTTCACTGCCTTGTCGATACCGCGCTTCAGATCCATTGGGTTAGCACCAGCGGTAACGTTCTTCAAACCCTCTGATACGATGGCCTGAGCCAGGATGGTAGCAGTTGTTGTTCCGTCACCGGCATCGTCACCAGTCTTAGAAGCTACACTCTTAACGAGCTGAGCACCAGTATTCTCGAATTTATCCTCGAGCTCAATCTCTTTAGCTACCGACACACCGTCCTTAGTAATCTGAGGAGCACCGAACTTCTTCTCGATAACCACGTTGCGGCCCTTAGGACCAAGTGTTACCTTTACAGCATTTGCCAACTGATCTACGCCCTGCTTCATAGCATCGCGAGCGTCAATATTGAATTTAATATCCTTTGCCATAATTCTTTTATTTTTTTACCTACGGATTTTACGGATTTATCGGATTTTTTCTATTAGATTATAATTAATCTGTATAATCCGTATAATCCGTAGGCCCTATTAAACATTTACTTTTCAATCACTGCGAGTACGTCGCTCTGACGCATCATCAGATATTTTGTTCCCTCGAACTCGAGCTCAGTGCCTGAGTACTTACCATAGAGCACTTCGTCGCCCTCTTTCAGTATCATGGTCTCATCCTTGGTACCCTGACCTACGGCCTTGATGGTTCCGTGGAGAGGCTTCTCCTTTGCTGTGTCTGGAATAATAATTCCACCAATTTTCTCTTCTGCAGGTGCTGGCAATACCAACACACGATCTGCTAATGGTTTGATGTTCATAATGCTTATTTTTAATTTAAACTTTTAATTTCTTTTGCCACTACTTCTGCCAAAACCGTGCCACAACATCAAAGTATGCCACATTGTCATGCTGAGCACTGTCGAGACCTCATTTTACAAAAGCATAGCTTTCGCACCCTGAAAGCTATGCTTTTGATGTGTAAAAGCTATGGTTTCGCATGGCGAAAGCTATGCTTTTGAGATGTCTCGCCCGCGCGCGATTTCAAACTCATAGTGCGTGCCATCCTGGCACACGCACTTTTTCTTTTTTTTTCTTTTTCTATTTCTATATCTATATCTTCGCGTGCGTACCTATTTATTCGCGCAGGTGAATATTGATTGATGAATGATTCATGAATGCATTTACAATCAATCACGAACTAACCATAACACAATCAATAGTGACGGGTACTTGGGTACAAGATCTCTCCACCAAACAGGTGACGCTGAACAATGGACAAGCCAGCCGAGGGCTGAATAGACCAACAAAAATAATCCCCGCCAACTTTGGCGGGGATTATTTTACTGCATATCGTAGACTACCTGCATCAGCTGCTTGCCTAACTCGTCGGCCTGTTCCATGGTCTGAGCCTCGCTGTAGACACGGATGATAGGCTCGGTGTTCGACTTGCGCAGGTGAACCCAGCGATCGGGGAAGTCGATCTTCACACCATCGATATCGTTTACCTGGGCGGTAGCATCCTTGGCAAACATCTCCTTCACCTTTACCAGGATGGCATCAACATCTGTCTCGGGAGTGAGGTCGATGCGGTTCTTGGCAATCTGGTATTCGGGGAATGTGGCACGGAGCTCGCTTACCTTGCAGCCCCTCTGTGCCAGACTGCTAAGGAACAGGGCGATGCCAACAAGGGCGTCGCGACCGTAATGGCTCTCAGGGTAGATGACTCCACCATTGCCCTCGCCACCGATAACGGCACCTACTTCCTTCATCTTTGTAGTAACATTAACCTCGCCTACTGCAGCAGCAGTGTACTTGCCACCGTGCTTCTCGGTAACATCGCGCAGAGCACGGGTAGAACTGAGGTTAGATACAGTATTACCTGCAGTATGACTCAGCACATAGTCGGCTACGGATACGAGGGTGTACTCCTCGCCGAACATTTTTCCGTCTTCGCAGATAAAGGCCAGACGGTCAACATCGGGATCGACAACGATACCAAGGTCGAAACCACCCTGTTTCATCTTATCCATGATACCCTGCAGATTCTTCTCAAGGGGCTCTGGGTTATGGGCGAAGTCGCCTGTACACTCGCCATTGAGAATCTCGTAGTCGACACCAAGGGCTTTGAACAACTCGGGCAGGATGATACCCCCAACAGAGTTGATGGTATCCACGCACACGCGGAACTTACGCTTTGCGATGGCCTCGCGGTCTACCAGCTTGAGTGCAAGTACAGAGTCGATATGGCGCTGATTGAAAGAATCGTCGATAGTGCATGTGCCAAGATGGTCAACCTCAGCATAGTTAAAGTCTTCGGCCTCTGCCATACGGAGCACCTCGGCGCCATCGGCTGCTGTCAGGAACTCGCCCTCGCTATTAAGAAGCTTCAGAGCATTCCACTGACGGGGGTTATGAGAGGCGGTTATGATGATACCGCCATCGGCACCAGCCATGCGAACAGCCAACTCAGTGGTAGGCGTTGTGGCATAACCAATATCTATTACATCATAGCCCATACCCATCAGGGTGCCAACAACAACATTGCGGACCATGAGGCCAGAGATACGGCCATCACGACCTACAACAATCTTTTTGCCGCCAATAAACTGGGCGTAGGCTGTGGTAAACTTAACAATGTCTAAGGGATTGAGTGTGTCGCCTGTGCGTCCGCCAATAGTACCGCGGATGCCAGAGATAGATTTGATAAGTGTCATATTTCTTAACTAAATAAACCGTTATGATTCTCGTTGATACGTGATTTCATAATAGCATGGAGTCACATTACTCGACGCTGTGGCGTGGCCCTGCGAGTGAGGCACAATGAGGCGCACCTTAGCGCAGTCATCGGTCTCAGACTGTGGACGGCCCACCTTGATGTATGAAAGAGGTACTAACCAGCCCGAAGGTACTGAAGCACTGCCATACACGCTGTACATGATACCACTCTCGAACGAAGCTGTGTAAGAACCGCTACTGCGAGAAACCTGGATGATATCAGGAACAGCCACTACCGACTTGCCGCCAAATGACAGGTTAGGATCGTTATTACATACCGTTGCGGTGTCTTCAAGGATGTCGAACTCAGAGAAGCGACACACCAGACGGGTGCTCTCGCCATCTTTGAGCTTATCGCCACAACCCTCGCGCACAATCTGCATGTAAACACCACTCTTGTCGAGCTTCACAAACTCGTTGCGACTGAGATTGGTGGTGTAACCCTGCTGGTTAAACTGGTCTTCGGTGATGACAACAATAGAAGAGTCGGAAATGAACTTTGCAATGGCATTACGCTCCTTTTCCTTCTTATCGCCGTAAGTCTCGTAGTCGTTACAACTGCTGAGAACAGCGGCAAAAGCTATCATGATAAACAGTATTTTCTTCATCTTAAAACTAATATTGATGGTGCAAAAATACAAATTATTTCGCAAACTACCTATACATTTAGGCTACTTTAACTTGTTTTGATAGGCAATAATAGCTTTTTTTGCGATTTCGATGGCCTCTTCAATGGTTCCGTCTACTCTTCCACCCGATGCATTGAGGTGGCCGCCACCATTAAAGAACTCCTCAGCCATGAGGTTACAAGGGAAGTCATCAACCGAACGGAGACTCACCCACACCAGATTAGACTTATCGGTATCTTCACGAAGCGAGATAGACAGTTTGAGACCTTTGATCTGCTGGGGGATGTTTACCAGCCCCTCGGCATCACCCTTTATATAGTTAAAGCGCTTCAGCTCTTCGCGGGTGAGCGAATAGAATGCGGCATTATATTCGGGCATATACACCAGCTTTTCGTACATCACATAGCCCATCATGCGGATGCGACTTTCGGAGTAATTATGGTAGACATTGCGATAGATGCGATCCTTATCGATATGCTTGGTGAGCAACTCGCCAATGATGAAATATATCTCCGGACGAGAGCTGTTGAAGGTAAAGCCTCCGGTATCGGTCATCATGCCACAATAAACGGGCACGGCAAATGGCTTACCAAGGTTGGGAAAGGCGCCCATCTGCCATACAATACGGAACACCAACTCGCAGGTGCTTGACGCCTCGGGATGCGACACAACGAGTGCTGCATCAACATCGGGTTTGAGGTGATGATCGATAAGAACCTTCTTGGCAGGACTATTAACCAAAGCCTGCTCCATCTGCTCTATACGACTGGGAGTGTTGAAGTCGAGACAGAACACCAGGTCGGCAATCTTGAACAGCATATCGCACTTGTCGGTATGCTTGTCGTAGCGCACTATTTTTTCAGTATTGGGCAGCCACTTCAGAAAGTCGGGATACTGATCGGGCACAATGACTGTAACATCCTTTCCGCGCGAGCGCAGAAACTCTGCCCAACCTAACGACGAGCCAATGGCATCGCCATCGGGACTCTTATGGCAAACCACAAGAATATTCTGAGAATCAGAAATCAGCTGGTCCATCAGAACCAGCTGATCATTATCTAAAATGTCTATGTTCATTTAAAAAAGTTTGTTTGGATATACGCCCTCGTCAACAAGCTGCTTGATGCGTGCTACAGTAGCATCGCGATCGGCTGCATAGGTAACACCAAACCACTTGCTGGTGGTATCGAGCACCTCAACAGTAGCAGTGCCATCGTTGATGAGTTTGTTTACCATCAGCGGAATAAAGAACTCGGCTTTGAGGTTCTCGAGGTTCTTAGGATCGCTGAGGAACTCCTTGAAATATGCCTCGCTGTACTGGAAGTAATCGGGTGTGAAGCCCCACATGTTCATTGATACAGGGGTATTATCGTCTACTGCCACCCACTTGCCATCTTCGTCCTTATAGCGAACAGGCTCGTTTTCAGCACCAGCGTTTGAACCATCGGCAGCGCAACGTACAATCTCTGTGCGCTCAACAACGGTTGTGAGGTGCCCCTTCTCGTTCTTTGAGCAGATGCCACGAGCCACAGTACCATTCTCGCTCAGGGTGTTGCCTACACGGAAACCTACCATAGCATACTGGTTCTTAGCGCCCTCGGGCAGATTGGCCAGATACTTACCGATGACCATGAAAGCATCGCGATTGTAGAAATCGTCGCAGTTAATTACACAGAAAGGCTCCTTAATAACATCCTTACCCATGAGTACTGCATGGTTGGTGCCCCAAGGCTTCTGGCGACCTTCGGGAACACTGAATCCCTCGGGCAGTGCATCGAGTGCCTGGAAACAGAGCTCGCACTTTACCTTGCCTTCGTACTTGGCAAGAATCTGAGTACGGAACTGCTCTTCGAAATCCTTACGGATAACCCATACAATCTTACCGAATCCTGCCTGGATGGCATCATAAATACTATAGTCCATGATAGTCTCGCCGTTTGGGCCCAGACCGTCGAGCTGCTTCAGGCCACCGTAACGGCTGCCCATGCCAGCTGCAAGAAGAAAAAGAGTTGGTTTCATTATTGATATACTTATTTTAGAGTTATATTAAAATTGCGTGCAAAGATACTAATTTTTTAGTGAATAGTGGATAGTGAATAGTGAATAATGGATACGCGTTTACATTTATTAACTATTCACTCTTCACTAATCACTATTCACTATTCACTCTTTAGAACGGATATCCGACAGCGAAATGCAGCGTTTGGCCCTTGCCGAAACTGGGTACATTGAAATAACCCGACTTGCCGGTATCGTATGGACAGTGGATGGCCAAGCCCCAGTCGAGGCGGATGACCAGGAAGCCCATGTCATAGCGAAGACCGATACCTGTGCCTACAGCCAACTGATCGACAAACTCCTTAAACGACTTAGGATAGTCGCCAAGGTCGGTGTCATCATCATTACGCTGGAAATTCCACACGTTACCAGCATCCAGGAATATAGCACCGTTAAGATCGCCAAAGAGCTTGGTACGGTATTCAAGGTTGGTAACCAACTTGGCCTCACCGTTCTGGAAGAGATAACTGAGCTGGCGACCTGCATCGCGAACATACCAGTCGCCAGGTCCTATTTCACGCACACCGAAGGCACGTACAGAGTTGGCACCACCAACATAGAACAACTCGCTGAACGGCGCACTGGTACTATTACCATAGCAATAGATGAATCCGCCGTTGGCATGCGCCACAAGCTGCGACGTAGGGGTAAGCGTCCACGTCTTTGTGAAATCGCCCTCCAGACGCACAAACTGCGAATATGGGGTTTTGAACAAGGTCTTCTCCTTCTCATTAAACGAATGACCACCTGCCAGATCCCACAGCGATGTAAGGTTGCCAGCCTCTTCAAGTGTAGCCTCGAAACGGATGGGATGGCGCATGGACTGCGGACTGTTATACATAAAGGTATAACGCATTTTGGGAATAAAGCAGTCTTCCATCGTTGCAAGCAGATATAAATTATCGGCAGCAATCGAATCGAACTTGGCAGTAGAGCTGTTCATATACTGATACTTGACCGTCAGAGGAGAGAACTCATGACGGACGGTGGCCGACGACTGCCAGCGATAGGTCCACTCACCACTCACGATGTGCATCTTGTAGTATTCCGGTCGGCGAATGACATCGCTCGAGACTTTTGCATAGGTGGTCGGAGTTGAGAAGAAACGGCGACGTATGGGACGTCCGTTCTTATCGCGACGCACACGATCGCTATTATAGAAAGGTGCGATGATGCGTGGGAATTCTATCGACACGTCGACACCATACTGATAGCTGTTCATGTCGGAACTGGAACCTCTCTGCCATTCGTAAGCGCCATGCAAGTTAAGGTCGAGTTTCTCACCAGCACGGAAGGCATTACGACGCGTAAGACCAATCTTTGCCTCAGGACCATAGCGACCACTGGTGCGACCTTTTCCGTTGGCTTCGATATAGAAGTCGTATGGTTTATCGAAAGTGCAGTTCAGTCGGAGGTCGAGCGTGTCGGTACCCGGGCGTGGAGTAAACTGGAAGTCAGTGCTAGAGAACACACCTGTAGCATTAATCTTGCTGGCCGACTCCTGATACTTCTCGTAGCTGAATTCCTGACGAGGGCGCAGACGCAGATTGCGCAATACCACACGCGGCATGATGGGCGACTTTTTGCCATTGAAATGCAGCGTTAGCGAGCGGCGCTGGATGGAATCGGTCAGCACCTCGCGGGCCGACTTGCGGAAGTTTACATCAAGTTTGCCGATATACCACTTACGCAAGGCCTGTTCGGGCACTCCATGAGCCATCTGGAACCTGAGCTGTGCCTTATTGTCGACAGCAAAGGTATCGGCCAGATAAGAGGCATAGTTGGGGGAATAATAGTAATAACCATTGTTGCGCAGCAGGGTGTTGATACGCGAACGTTCAGCGTCGAGGTTATTGATACTGAAGGGCGACCGACTCTTGATAAGACTCTCTTCGCTGGTAGAATCGATCAATGCCTGAATAGGTGCAGGGAAGTTGACGTAGCTCACAGAGTCGAGCGTGAAGAGTGAATCGAGATGAATGGTATATCCTATCTTGCACTTCTTGGGATTCTTCTGCTGAACCAGGTCGAACGTTACATCGCCGCGGAAGAATCCGTTGTTACGCAGCACCGAACGTGCCACACTACTACGCAGTGCTGGGTTTACCTGACTCATCAATACTGGTGCCTTACCAAAGGTCTTTGTCATCCAGCGGGCAAAGCCAGAATCCTTGCCGTTGAACTTATTATAGACCCACAGATGCCAGCTCCAAGGCACGGTATAGTAGCTACTACCAAACAGCGAGCCATTAGGCTGAGTTGCCAGGGCAGCCTCGACCTCAAGCTTCGTGTTTTCCAGATGCTTGTCGTACGCTTCATCATCGTATTTCTGATCGTCGGAATAGGCAATCTTTGTCAGTCCCACAAAGAGCTGATCGTCTTCGGGGATGTTTTTTGTCATCGAACAGGATGCGAGACAAAACGTAATTGCTATGTACTTTATCTTATTTAGCATTTCGTTCTCTGTTTATTGGTCTGACACTATCAGTGCGAAGACTATCTCGCTGGGGCATCAGCGATGTCCTTGGTGTCATAACAGGCTTAGGTTCGCTCTTCCAGAAGGTAAGGATGTCGACCAAGCTATTGAGTTTGCGGCGCCAAACGAAACCTAATCCGTATTCGCCGGTGTAACCCTCAAGCCAGTCGTACACATTCTGATTATAGAACAGCTTCAGGTTCTTTGTAGCATCCTGATTCAGTCGGTACTCCATCGTCACATTATCGAAGAACGACTGGCTCTGTCCCATCGCATCGCTGGCACCCGACGACACCTTGCCACCAAGTTCTATCTTGAGTCGGTTGTTGAAGAATCGCTTAGCGAACTTAAACGAATAGTCGGTACGCTGAGCACCAGTGGCATCGGTAGAATTATCGATACCCAGGCTCACATCGAGCGTCTTCAATGCCGAACCTGCTATGCTGTTAATCTCACTCTGGAGGAATGAGCTGAGTGCATTGTTCATCGAGAAGTTACCGGTATTGCCATCAGCCAGATACATACCTGTGGTAAGCATGGCTACGGCTATCTTTCCGCGCTCCTCCTTCGACATCGTTACCAGCTCGCCACTGATAGTCTGGTCTTCGGGTGCATCGATGGTAAACTCAAGTCCCATATCGTTCAACGTCTTCGTGATGATAACACCGCAGTCGAAGGCCACCGAACGGGTTGCGCCCGACTCATCAGCCACATTTGATTTCACACGCTCGGTGGCTGTGATGTTCAGCTTAGGATTCATCGGGTCGCCAGTAAACTCCACATAACTGCCTTCCTTTACGGTAAAGGTCTTAAGCGGGATGACAGGCAGCGAGTATTTCATAGCGCCACTCGACAGAGTATAGCGGCCCGTGAGGTTGATACCCTCCGAGTTATACTTCATTCTCAGGTCGCCACCACCCATAATATCAACATAGTTCGACTCGTCGGCATTAAGATTGCAGACGATGTGCGCACCCTGAGATACGTTTACGTTAAGGTCGATATTAAGTCCCGATGGAGCAGGTTGCGTTACCACCGTTTGTGTAGAATCGCTGAAGTCGGTAAACTTAACCAATTCATCCAGACGGGTATCGGTAGACAGGGGTGAGTCGAGCAGTAGATACTTCATATCCGTTGAGCCGAGCACATCGAGTCGACCGCGCATGTTAAGTTCCTCAAGCGGTCCCTGCATGCGCGCCAGGAAGTTAACGTAGGCCTTACCCCACGCTACACTCTTCGACTGCTGCTTAGAGTCGATAAGCAGGAAGTTTCGGGCACGCATTCGCATATCCATCAGTATATGTTCAGTGTCAGAGAAATCGATGCTACCCATCAGGTTCAGCAGGTCGTTATTGCTTGAATAGAGTCCGAAGTTCTCAAGCAGCAGTTTCGAGCCAACGATGCGCACAGGGTCGTTATCAAATCGCATGCGGATGCCATAAGGAATGCTTATCAGGTAAGCAGAATCAACAAACATCTCACCGTTCACCTCGGGATGGGTGGTGGTGCCGCGGATGGTAACACTACCCTCGCCGTAACCCTCAAGACCGACCATCTGATCGGGTACAAAGCCATTAACCAGCGAGAGTGGCAGACGTGTCATATTGAATGTGGCATCGATAAAGCCCTCGCCCTCGTTCTGATAGGTTCCGCTCAGCATACCGAATTCTTCATCGTCGAGCATCAGTCGGGCTTCTACGGCATGAGTATTGTCTTCCTTCATCAGATAAACCAGCTCAGAACTGATGTTACCTATCGGCGAGCCCTCGTAGGTCATCTGATGCACAGCCATATCCGACGCTACAGAGATATTCTCATTGCGGTCCTGCAGAATATGATAGTCGCCGTTAAGTTTACCGGTTATTCGCGGCAGATAAGGTATGACCGAGGTAAGCTCGCCAAGGTCGAGCTTGTTGATGCTCATGGTGATATCCTGCAGCATAGTAGAATCCTGGTTCTCTGTATACAGTTTGATACCTGTCTTATCGTCGGCCACCAAGTCGACCTTTGCCTGCAGACGCTTGTTGCGCCCCATAAACAGATAGTTATCTTTGTTCAGGTTAAACTCTTTATAGCCGATAGTGGGGCGCTCGGGCAGCAGTTTAAAGCGTATGCCGTCGCTTTCCATGTCGGCGGTAACGCCCAGGCGCACACCCATTTTATCGCGCTGGTCGTAGTAGCGCACACCAACAAGTGCGCCATGCTGATGTATGGTGCCATCGAACAGGGCATTGAACACAAACTGCGGATTACGCTTGTTGTTGCGTATCTGCCCCTGATAGGTCAGTCGTTCGCCTCTCTGCGTGAGATTCAATCGTATCGTGTCAAGGCGGATGCTGTCGTAAATCAACGAATAAACATAGCTTGAGCCGTTGATACCGGTTACAGGCGATACATCGGCATCCAGCTTCATCTCCTTGAATTCTATGTCCATGGCCTTCAGCAGATTAGCCAATGGATTGTCGCGCTTGCTCTCAACATGTAGTTTCATATCGGGCAACAGACGTTTGATGGCAGGCTGATCGATGATTCGTTTATCAACTTGAGCCATCACCGAGTCACTTACCTGTGTAAGTTTGCGCAGCAGGCGCTCGTAGTCGCCACTGGCATCCAGTTTAATGATAAAGTCGCCACTCTGTATACGTGCTATCACAGTGTCGAGATTGGTGTTGATATGTATGCCGATAAAGTCAGGACGATAGGTCTGTTTCTCGTCTTTGATATAGACCTCATCTACCAGACCAGTCACGCGATGGGTGAGCTTCATGTCTGAAATCACATCGATAGAGCCACACATTCCGATGGTGAGTGTATCACTAACCAGGCGCATACGATAGAGATCAGCCTTACGCAGGTCGGCACTGATGGTGGCGCATAGCTTCTTGGTGTTCAGCAGAGCGTCAACACCCATCTTACCGTCGAACAGTTGATTATGACCTACAATGGAGGCCAGCGCATGCCCGTTGGAGAGCGTAGCATCGGCCTTAATGTCACGCAGATCCCAACTGCCATAGCGCAGATGGTGTATCTTAGCATCGGCCTGCAGCTTACTCTTGTTCGACAGGAAATCGGTGCCGTAGCCCTTGGCTTTTATGTCGGCCGATACGGTATAGATAGAGTCGCGCGGCATAAAGTGATGCAGGTTCAGAGCGCTAATGCTCATATCAGCATCGTAGGTCATCGCCTCGGTTATCATATCACCCTTTGCGCTGAGCGGTATACTGGCGCTGCCTTTCAGTTTCACCGTACCAGCTCCCTCGCGAGCCACCAGATTGGTAGCGTAGCGGGTGCCGTCGGCTTTCAGCGTACCGTCTATCTGCAGTCCGTTAGGTATGCGGTAGTCGCGCATCATCTGTGGGCCAGCCAGCCCTAACGCAAAGTTCATATTCTCTGTTCGGGCACTCATTTTTATATCGGCCTTCATGCGTGCCATGTCGGTAACGTTATCGGCCGTACCACTGGCAGTCATACGGAAAGCCGTTGGCAGATGTATGTCAAGCCCTGTAAAGGCCATGTGCTGCATGTTGCCGTTAATAGAGCCTTTAATGCTGATAGGATGGTTAGGATAGTTCTTCACAAACTGCTGGGGCATGTCGCCCATAAAGCGCATCAGATCTTGCTTACCTATCTGTGCATTCAGACGGAAACGCATGGCTCCCGGATTCAACTCGTCAAAGGTGTTCAGGTCCATCGCCAGCTCGGTTTCTATATCGGTGTCTGGCGTTTTCAGTCGCAGCTGAGGTATGATGAGCCGTTTGTCGTCCATCGTCACCTTTGCCATCAGGTTGCTTATCTCAAGCCCACTCTTCTCCTTCGCGCGCAGGTTCCTTATTATAAGAGAGGTGTTAGGCTCGATGTATTCTATCGAGTCAATGCGCAGGTTTATATCCGATAATGCCAGATGGTTGTAGTCGAGTCCGTCTACTTCGGGCTCAAAGCGATTGTCGTATTTCAATCGCCCGTCGGCCCAGTCAAGACTTCCCACCTTATATATTTTATGTCCTAGGTCGGCCAGTACAGTGCGTGCCACTGCCCTCCCCATATAAGCCTGAGCGTTCAGCGTGTCGCCAGGCAGATGAACGGTGAAGTCGCTCTTGAGGATACTCACCGAATCAGCATTTATAATCCATTTAGCTGTTGATTCCGTGGTGTCTACGGCTGCCGTGTCGCTCAACGCGATGTCGAGTCGGGCTTCCTGTAGTCGGGCTCCGTTCACCTCAACGGTTTCCTTGTCGAGGTCGATGCCGCGCGACGAGAGCCACAACTCCTGCAGTTCTCCTTTCACGCGCAGGTCGCCGATAAAGCCGTTAGTATTTATCTTAGCCTGAGCCATCGACAGTTCGTCGATAACCACACGTTTGCTGAATAATGGCAGAAGCTGCACGTCGCACACCATCTTCCGCACATCGGCGATGGTGTCGATAACATTGGGTAGTGAGTCGCATGGATGAAGCGCGCGGAAACCTTCGATTCCCAAGTCTAACGGAAACTCCAGATTAACATGCTCAATGGTAATCTGCATGCCTGTTTTCTCTGATGCGATGGCAGCCACCTTCTTTACCGCCCAATTCTGCACGGGTGGAAAGTAGATAAGCGCGGCCAGTATCACAAAGAGCAGTATGGGCGTTAAAACCGCTATGCCCAACCACTTCAGGCTCTTCTTCATTCTTATCTGGTTGCCGCAGCCTGCCACAACGGATCGTTAGGTAGCGGGGCTTCGACGATGATGGTCTCTTTCGATACGGGGTGTACGAACTCCACGCGGCGCGACATCAGCGATATGCTGCCATCGGGATTGCTGCGGGGGGCACCATACTTCAAGTCGCCTTTTATCGGACAGCCCATGGCTGCCAACTGGCATCGTATCTGATGGTGGCGACCGGTCATCAGATTGACTTCGAGCACACTGTAGTTATCGGTATGCCCAATGACGCGATACTTCAAGATGGCCTTCTTCGAGTTTGGGCGCTCCTTGTCGTATGCGTACGATTTGTTTTGCTTTTCGTTTCTCACCAGCCAGTGTTCCAGTGTACCTGCTGGCGCCTTGGGCGTATTCTTGACTATCGCCCAATAGGTTTTGTGCACTTGTCCCTCGGCAAACATCTTGTTCAGTCGGGTCAGTGCTTTTGAGGTTCGGGCAAAGACTACAAGACCAGAAACGGGCCTATCCAAGCGATGCACAACCCCCAGAAACACAGCTCCGGGCTTCGCGTACCTATCTTTTATATAGTCTTTAACCAAATCAGAAAGTGGGCGATCGCCAGTTTTATCACCCTGAACGATCTCCCCACTCTTTTTGTTTACTATAATAATATGGTTGTCTTCGTAAACGACTTCCATACGCTATTACATGTTCATACCACCATCAACCTGGATAACCTGTCCGCTTACGTAGCTCGACATGTCAGAAGCCAGGAATGTAGCGACATTAGCAATATCCTCAACCTGACCACCACGGCGCAGAGGAATCTTGTTACACCACTCTTTGCGGATATCCTCAGGCAGTGCTGCAGTCATAGCAGTCTCGATGAATCCAGGAGCGATAGCATTGGCACGGATACCCTTTGGACCCATCTCCTGAGCGATACTCTTAGCCAAGGCGATAAGTCCAGCCTTCGAAGCAGCGTAGTTAGCCTGACCAGCGTTACCGTGTACACCTACTACTGATGCCATGTTGATAATAGAACCGCCACGCTGACGCATCATGACAGGCACACATGCGTGGATGAAGTTGAATGCACTCTTCAGGTTTACTGCGATAACAGCATCCCACTGCTGCTCGGTCATACGCAGCATCAGACCGTCCTTGGTGATACCAGCGTTGTTAACCAGAATATCAATTGAGCCAAACTCTTCCTTAACTGCCTTTACTACCTCTTCGGTCTGAGCAAAGTCGGCTGCGTTACTTGCATAGCTCTTAGCCTTTACGCCCAGTGCAGCAATCTCTTTCTCAGTCTCCTCGTTAATCTCGAGGTCGGTGAATGCGATGTTACAGCCCTCTGAGGCGTACTTCAGTGCGATAGCTTTTCCGATACCGCGTGCAGCACCTGTAATCAGCGCTGTCTTACCACTTAATAATCCCATAATTCTTTTGTTTTAATATTTAATTTTTAAATTGTTACACTTTTAATTTTTGAATTTTTTAATTTTTACATTTTAATGTGCCCAGAGTCATCTTCTCTGCAATTTTCCCAGCGCGCCATATACAACCTTGGCCACTTGGGGTTTTGTATCCTCCTCTTTCATACCGTGGGCAATACGTCCGTAGATGTAAGGCACCTCGAGACCCTTAATACAATAGTGTGTAATATCGGCTACAAGGTCGATGTTGTCGATATCGAACTCACCGTCGGCCTTACCTTCGGCATACACCTTGCGAAACAGTTCAATCTCTGCATCGTCAAAATGCCTGCGCACTTTCTCAACCATCCAGATGTTACGGAAGAACTCTGCACGCAGATTTCCGTTACGAACCACCGTCTCACGAATCATACTGAGGTGTGTATAGATAAGCTCGATAATCTTATCCTGCGGACGGATTTTACGGGCAGCCACCTCATCAAGCTTATCGCTCAGTCGCTCAAGCTCACTTTCGATAACTGCGTAGTAAATCTCTTCTTTAGATTTAAAATAGGTATATAGCGTACGACGCCCCTTACCCGACTGCAGGGCAATATCGTTCATCGTAGTATTCTCCAGTCCATTCTTAGCGAATAACTGTCGCGCTACATCAACCAGTTTTTGTCTTGTTTTGGATATCGACATGACTGTTTCCTCCTATTTTTTAATTATTGCACACAATTCTACAATGTGCAAAAGTAAGTTTTTAATTTGAATTACGCAAGAAAAACGGGCAAAAATATCACAAAAACAACAATTTTATAAAAAAATGCCACAAATATTTGGTCAATTCAAAAAATGTTCGTACCTTTGCACCCGCAAAACAGGGAACGCCCTTAATTGCAGCATAAATTTAACATCGCGGAGTGGAGCAGTTGGTAGCTCGCCAGGCTCATAACCTGGAGGTCGCACGTTCGAATCCTGCCTCCGCAACTATTAGGAAAGCTCGACTGAAAAGTCGGGCTTATTTTTTTGCTAAAAAGCAAGCGAAGACAAAAAAAATATTCCGATCGTCGGGGCTATCACCCTCGACAACCGGATTTAAAAGATCCTTCTAATTCATCTTGGCCAGTACCTTACGATAGTACTTGTTTGTAGCCTTGACACTGTACTTAACTCCTCCATTCCATGAACGTATAGCCTTCTCGACGTTGTTCTCTGGGTTAAAGTACTTTTGGATTAACAGGAACATCTCCTTTGATTTCTCCACACTGAAACGATCGTTCATTGTGTAGCGCTTCTTACTCTTCTGCTTCTCCAGGATATTGTTACATTCCTTTACAAGAATCGGAGTAATCTGCATCACGCCTACTGAGTTTCCACTCACGGCTTTGGGATTTCCCTCGCTCTCTACAAGAATAATTGCATCCATCACTGGATTCCAGTCGAAACCTGATGTCGTAGTGCTCTTTGTAGTCTTTCCTCCTGCTAAAGTAGTTATGCTCACCAGCATAAGAGCCATCAGGACAACTGCCTTTTTAATAAATTGAATCATATCTCTATACTTTAGGCGGACCCTTGCGGGCACCGCGTTATCCTTTAGATCTCATCTTCATTTGGTCGACTTCGCGTCGATTTCCGGGTGCAAAGTTACGAATAATTCCGATAGGTGGTTCAAACGTTAGACAATTTTAACGTTTATTGTGTACGCACACTGACATACGTCAATTATTTAACAAATTCTATTCTAAATCAACAACTGTTATACCTGAGCCACCAAACTGAACATGTTCGTCGCGGTAGTGGGTTACATTTGGAATAGTGGCCAGGTACTGACGTATCAGCTGTCGCAGGATACCCGAGCCCGTGCCGTGCAGTATGCGCACGCGCGATACGCCTACCAGTATAGCATCGTCGATGAAATAGGTAATGGCATTGATGGCCTCGTCGCCACGCATGCCGCGCACGTCGATGTCTTGTTTGAAGTTTAGTTTGCGGTTATCGATGACATTGCGGGTGTCGCGCGATACTACGCCATACGATCCTGCGATGTTCTGATTGCGCTCTTCGGCTTTGGTTGCCGATGTCTTTGGCTTTTCTGCATACTCTAATCGGTCTACGCGCATCTTGGTTTTCATACCGCCAAAGATGACTACTGCCTTGCTGCCATCGATGCTATCAATGACGCCCACAGAGGTGAGACCTTTTATGCGCACGGTATCGCCTGGCTTTAGAGGAACACTAGCCGAACTAGTTATGCTAACCGGGACAGATTCTCCCTGGCCGATTCGGCCAGAGGCACTAGCAGCTTTTTCGGCTTTTTCGGCCTTGCGTTTCTCGCGGCGCTCCTTGCGCTCTTGGAGCTGACGTATCTTGCGGGCGATAGCCTCGTCGTTGGCGCGGGTGTCTATCTCAGCCACCTCTTCCTTAAAGGCATCCAGCTCTTCACGAATCTTGCGGGTGCGCTCTTTCTCGGCCTGCTGCTCACGTATCTCGCGAATAGCATTCTCTATGCGCTTGTTGCTCTCGCGCAGCATCTCTTCGGCCTCTTCTTTGGCCTTGCGCAGTATTTCCTTGCGCTGGCGTTCTATCTCAGTAAGCTCGGCTTCCAGTCGTTCGCCTGTAGCCTCCAGCTTTTTCTCGTGCTGGTGTATCGTCTGGCGCTTACCCTCCCAGTAGCGCTTGTCGCGCACAATGTCCTGCAGGTATTTATCGCTCTGGATATAATCCTGACCCACTATATCGCTGGCATCCTTGATAACCTCCTCGGGTATTCCTGTCTTGCGGGCTATCTCGATGGCAAAGCTCGAGCCAGGCTGACCAATCGACAGCTGGAACAGGGCCTGCATCTCATGGCGATCGTACAGCATAGCGCCATTTACCACCCCCTCATGGTCTTCAGCAAAGTGCTTCAGGTTCTGATAGTGGGTGGTGATGACACCAAACGTCTTTGCCTTCCAGAACTGCTTAAGCATAGCCTCGGCTATCGCACCTCCGATGGTTGGCTCGGTTCCGCTACCAAACTCGTCTATCAGCAGCAGCGATCGCTCGTCGGCGTGCTTCATCATCTGCTTCATGTTCATCAGATGACTTGAATAGGTACTCAAGTCGTTCTCTATGCTTTGCTCGTCACCGATGTCAATCATAATGCTTTCGAACAAACCTACGGTAGAACGGTCGCCGATGGGTATTGGCAGTCCGCATTGCAGCATGTACTGCAGCAGGCCTACTGTCTTCAAGCAGACAGATTTACCACCAGCGTTAGGACCAGAGATGAGCAGCAAACGTTTTTCGCGCTTTAGCACTATATCCAGCGGCACCACTCGCCCACCCTTCTTCTGTAGCGACAACTGCAAAAGGGGATGAACGGCACGAATCCAGTCGATGACCGGTTCGGCTTTCACGGTGGGCTCAAAGGCGTTGGTAAGCTTGGCCCACTCTGCCTTGGCGTTTATCAGGTCTATCTTTGCCAGCAGTTCGTAGCTGTCGATTATCTCGCGCACGTGCGGGCGTACCTCATCAGTAAATACGGTAAGTATGCGTATCACCTCGCGGCGCTCTTCGGCCTCCAGCTGGCGCACCTTGTTGTTTGCCTCAACCACCTCAGTTGGCTCAATAAACACGGTTTTACCTGTGGCACTCTCGTCGTGCACAATACCATTGATTCTACGTTTCAGCTGTGGCTGCACGGGTATCACCAGTCGGCCGTCGCGCATGGCGGGGGCGGCATCCTTATCTACCAGTCCGTCGCGCTGGGCGGCGTGCAGTATAGTATATAATGTACGCGAGATGCTGCCTTGTGTCTTCTCCAAATCGTTTCGGATTCCAGCCAGCGTCATCGATGCCGAATCCTTTATTTTTCCGAACTTATCCAATATAGAATCGATGCGGCGCAGCATGGCAGGAAAGGTTACCACATTCTCTGTCAGCTTGTGCAGCGCTGGGTATGGATACTTCACGTCGCCCTGAGCAGTCTCCTCGGCACCGCGTTCCAAATAGCGCACAATGTTGACGAGGGTTTCGAGCGAGCGGCGCAAATCCCACACCTCATCTTCCTCCAGATGGGTATTCTCCAAACGTATGCGCGCGATGCTCTCGCGTACATCAAAGAAATACTGCATAGGGAAATCGTCGTGCTCCTCACGCAATCTACGGAATTCACGCACCTGTGCCAGCCATTCGTTTACCTCAGCAGCATCGGTAGAGAAAGTCATTTCGTCAACTTTCTCCTGTCCGAGAGTGCTCTGGCAACGTGCCTTCAGCAACTTTCTAATCTCATCGAATCCGAGCTTTCGCTCAAAGTTATTTGGATAAATCACGCTGCAAAAGTAGTAAAAAACAGGCAAAAACAGGCAAAAATGCGATTTTTTTATAAAAAGTTGGCCAAAAATTTGTTTGTTTCAAAAAAACTCCTTACCTTTGCACCCGCTTTCGAGACAGAAGAGCACTGGAGAGATGGTAGAGTGGTCGATTACAGTAGTCTTGAAAACTACCGTGCTGAGAGGCACCGGGGGTTCGAATCCCTCTCTCTCCGCCAAGAATCTTTGAAACCCGTTGATTTCCAGCGGGTTTCTTCTTTTCCTAAAAAACTGCTCCCCCTTACTGCTCCCCCTGCAACTTTTAAGATTATTTAAATCTCCTTTTCGCAAAATTGGCTTAGAATCGCACTTTTGCACGTTTATTTGCCCGTTTTTGAAGATTATTGAGTATTTTTGTAGTCAAATTGCAAGCATTATGGGAAATATCAAAATACGACAGGGAGTATTTGACACAAACTTGGAACTGGAACACGCTAGCGTAGTGGCAGGCTTTCCTTCTCCTGCGGACGATTATACACATGAAACTTTGGACTTCAACCGTGATTATATCAGGCATCCAGAGGCTTCTTTCTATGGTGATGTCGAGGGGGATAGTATGAAGGATGCAGGTATCTTTGACGGCGATCGTGTTATTATTGACAGGGCTGTTGAGCCTCACGATGGTAGTATTGTTATAGCATGGTGGGGCGGTGAAGGTTTTACAATGAAGTATCTCGATCTGACACATAAGAAAGATGGCTATATTGAATTACGCCCTGCAAACCCCGATTATCCAGTATTTCGTGTTAAAGACCCTGAACAGTTCCAAGTCTGGGGCGTGGTAATACATCTAATAAGGACTTTCGAGAAAATATGAAATACTACGGTATCTGTGACTGTGATAATTGCTACGTTTCATGCGAGCGTGTCTTTCGGCCTGATCTGAATGACACTCCTGTTATAGTATTAAGCAATAATGACGGCTGTGTAGTGGCTCGAAGCAATGAAGCAAAAGCATTAGGTATCAAGGCAGGTACACCATATTTCCAAATAGCCCAACAGTTCCCCAATAATAAGATAGCAGTATTTTCTTCAAATTACGAATTATACGGTGAACTTACTGGCCGTGTGGTTAGCATTATCAGACAAGAAGCACCTGCATACTTCCGCTATTCCATTGACGAGTGCTTTGTGTACCTCGATGACATGGAAAATGTGGATTTGAAGCATTGGGGCGAGAATCTGCATAAGAAGGTTAAGCAGTATGTTGGTATGCCTATCAGTATCGGACTGGCTCCAAATAAGACGCTGGCAAAGATAGCCTCACACTTTGCTAAGAAGTACCAGGGATATAGGCATTGCTGCATGATAGATACCGACGAGAAGCGGATCAAAGCTCTAAAACTCTATCCGATTGAAGATGTGTGGGGCATCGGTAGAAGATATGCAGCCAAACTTCAAGCCCTTGGTGTAAAAACAGCTTATGACTTTGCTCAACATCATGGCGATTGGGTCAAACTCACATTCAACAACATCAATATTCAAAGAACCTGGAAGGAACTTAACGGAGAGGACTGTGTACCAAATGAGGAACTGGCAAAGAAGAAAAGTATCTGCACCAGTCGCTCATTTAATGGTATGATAACTGACTATGACACCATCCGCACCCATGTTTCCAACTATGCTGCTCGATGTGCTGAGAAAATGAGGATGCAGAAAACAGTTGCTTCCATCGTTGGCGTGTTCCTGAATACAAACTATTTTAGAGAGGATTTGCCCCAATATTGGAACTTTCAAGAACAAAGGCTTATCACACCGACAAACTCAACTATCACCATCATTGAGACAGCCAACGACGTGCTAAAGAAGATATACCGTCAAGGCTATCAGTACAAAAAGGCTGGCGTTATTGTGATGGGTGTTGGTGCTGACTCCCCCATCCAACAAGACCTATTCGACATCAACGCTGAACAGTTCCAGAAGATGAAGCGGCTCGATGAAGTGATAGACAGGATTAACAGGATGCAGGGTAGCGAAACTATTGTACTTGGATCACAACAGTACACCCAAAAGGACGGCAAAGGGAAAGCCAATGTGTTTGCCAACGCTATCAAGCATGACTATAAAAGTCCGAACCCTACAACGAGGTGGTCAGACGTGATAAAATTGAAGTAAAAATCGCTATTTTTAGGCTTCAAAAATACCGTATAATACAGAAGCCATGAAAACCTTATTTATGATAGAACAGAGATTTAGCCACTAATCTAGCTCTCAGAGAAAGAGCAAATAATATGAAGATTAGGAGGAGCTAAATATACATAAGCGGTTAATAGGCGTAAAGGCGAGGAGTCTTTATAAACCGTTGACCCTGCCAATGACCCAACACTTGACGAGAAAGCTAAAGTCTTTCAAAATTGACTGCTGGCGAGGCTAAACCATTAAAAAGACTGGAAATTATCTGAAAAAGGTAGTTTCTGGTCTTTTACTTTTGCCTCGTAATTCACATAAACTGAAAGCCTTATTAGAAAGAAGAGAACAAATAATATTATTTATTAACAACAAAAAAATTAGAATCAAAATGAAAAAAGCAATTTTTGTAAATGCCCTTAGAGGTATTCGTTATGCCGGAGAACTGGTAATTCTTGCTGAGATGATGGTACACATCTGTACCTTTACACGTCAGCACGTCATTCCTCGGCTCTGTAGAAACAAGAAAGTAGTAGCCGATGCGCCAGTAGTTGATGAAAGCGGACGATCTGAATGATGCAATCATTAT
>ONAK01000076.1 GCA_900315765.1 uncultured Prevotella sp.
CCAAGGCCAAAGATATCCTGACAAACAGATATTTTGATTTATCTAAGAATCAGGAACTCAAGCCCCGTCAAGCACTGATTCTTGAATTCTAAATAGAAATCCCTGCCAATCGGCAGGGATTTTTATTTTTAGTGCTTTTTGAAATTCCACTTGGAATTATCACTATTGAAATCGTATTTGGCGAGGGTAGGAGTAGAGTCGCCTGCAGAATAGAGGCAGAACTCCTTGTTGATACCCTTCTGGCCAGGGATGGCCTTCGGCATGATGCGGTAAGTACCATCAGTGAGCTGCTCGATACGCCAGAGCTGTTCGTCGGCACCGGTATAGGCAGGAACAGTAGTCACCTCCTTGTCGGCGGTAGCTGCGAGTGCACGCTCTGTGCCTTCAATGGTAATCTTGAAGTAAGGATTGCTCAGATAACCACCTGCACTGTCAACAGGGGTGATGGTCCAACGCTGGTGAGGACGGTACATGTAGTCGCCGATGCGGGCAGGGATGTCGCCCTTTGGCCATGTGTCGATAACCTCTGCGAGTGTCTGGTTAGCGATGGGCTTTGCAGGCTGCTGCATCTGGTTGCGGTTGAACCAGCCCTGGCGTTCCTGTTTCATGCGAACAAAGTCGACAGTAAGCTCCAGTGCATAGCCGCGGCGCTCTGACTCAATGGCGAAGTTGCCGCCCTTGAAGTTGTCGCCAGCTACAGGCCAACCGTTCTTCCAGACGATAGGACGTACAGCCAGTACTGAACGACCGCTCTGTTCGAAGTCGGCCTCCCAGTGGAACGACATCACCTCCGCTGTTCTGCTGCAATCACCATCTTACCGCCACCATGGTACATATCACGACCTACATTGTCGATATATGGGCCTTCTACGCTGCGAGAACGACCTACTACTATATTATAGGTAGAGTTAACCCCGTCGCAGCAAGTACCGTGAGTACCCAGCAAATAGTACCAGCCATCGCGATACATCAGGTCGGAAGCCTCACAGTCGATAGCGATATCCTTCTCCTTATTACCCTTCTTGCGGAAACCGGTCTTTGGGTCGAGCTCAATCAAACGGATGGTTCCGAAGTATGTACCGTAGCTTACCCACAAGCGACCAGTTGTCGGGTCTAATAAGAGACCTGGGTCGATGGCATCCTGATCTTCCATACCGTCAGAGGCACATACCTCTACAGCCTCGCTCCACTTGAAGTCTGGCGACTTTGGATCAAGAGTCTTATTCCACATAGTGAGGATACGACCAGCGTGTCCACCGCCAAGACCACCACCTGTTGCACCATAGATACAGAGGTAACGATCGCCTATTTTCAGCATGTCGGGGGCTGCACCGCCTCCAGGGCGCTCAGCGCCACTGTGCCAGCTCCAGCCGTCGTCTGAGATATAAGGAGCGCCAATCTGCGCAGAAACTGTTTCAACACAGAGGCACAGAGAAACAGAGACTAATAGAAATATATTTTTTTTCATAATTATCAATTGTCAATTATCAATTATCAATTCTTAACTACTTTGTAGTTAGTTACAGGTTTTCCGTTCTCGTCGAGGAAACGTACACAGAAATCACTCATACCTGGGCCATTGATGATGGCGCCACGCAGGATGTTTCGTCCCTTTTTCAGAGTTATACGTGGTGACATAGCGTCGTCTTTTACCATACGGCGGTCGCCAGAGAGCAGGAGTGCCTCCTCGCCATTGAGCCACCACATAGAGGCAGAGTTAGAACCTACTGCCAGACGTACGTTCTCGATATCCTCATCGCAGTCGATGATTGTTACTGCCCAGAAGAGCACACCATATACCTGCTGTCCCCATTTCTCGGCAAAACGGAACAACTTAACGTTCATGTTCTCGCTATCAAGAGCGTGCCAGGTAAGAGTCTGATTAACGTTGACAATTTTAGGCTTGGCTGGCTCCTGAGGCTGTCCGAAACCACGTCCAAATCCGGCAGGAACCTCTTCGCGCTGGAATGATACCTTTACCTTCTGACCATCCTTTGGTACGATAGTCTGCTGACCCTTGAAGTACTGCATACCAAAGTGCTTACGCAGATAAGAGTCGGTAAATACTGTGTTACCGCTGTTTGGCTTGTCGATAGGCTCCAGAAGCATCCAACGACGGATGAAGCCTTCCTCATCAGGCTTTGCTGGTGTAGCTGTGGCAGGTGAGAAGTACTTAGGACGGTTCTTGAACTGTACCCAGTCGATGCTTATGCCTGCATTGCCTTCGCATGTAACTACCAGATCAGTTACTCCCTTTGGAGTGTACTCAAGTGGTGCAGTGAGTGTGAGCCACTGATTACTGAAGTCGCGACGGAACATTGCTGGAGCTCCTGCAGGAGTCTCGGGCTTAACGGTCATCTCTATCTTGGCGATGATCTTTCCGTTTGCAGTCTTCTCGCGGATATATAGTATTGTGTTGTCAGCTGCTTTAGCATTTACAATGAGATAACCTTCGCTGAGACAATCAAAGTTCACGTCATTATACTTAATCCAGCTTCCCTTAACAGGCAGAGTGGCCTGATAGCTACGGAAGGTGTTAACGGTGTCAATTAGCTGAGAGGTAACATCATTACTTGCAGAACTGTAGCGGTCAATCTCTATCTTCTCAGTAGCATTGTTGATACCTACGCCACGCATGGTTGGCTTCACCTCTTGAATGGTGCCATCGGCATTGAAATACAGTTTCTCAATACAAACAGAACGGCGTTTGTCATCGCGTGGTGAGAAATCGTTGTGATGGTAGAACAGATACCACTGTCCCTTATAGTTGATAATACTGTGATGGTTCGTCCAACAACCGTTAGCGTGCTCGGCCATGATGAGACCTTTGTATTCGTAAGGGCCCATTGGGTTCTTACTCATTGCATAGCCAAGAACTTCAGTATTCTCGCGCACGTACGGATATGTAAGGTAATAATTACCATTATATTCAAAAGCGAATGGACCTTCAGCCTGGCGGCTTGGCAGACCTTTCAGGCAGTTAACGCCCATCATCTCAAACTCACGGTCGCCCCACTTTACTTTTTCCTTTGGTGTGTCGTCGGCTAGCTCCTTCATGTTTGGCTTGAGCTTGGCACAGCGTCCTGCACCCCAGAAGATGTAGGCATTACCGTCTGATGCCTGGAGAACGCATGGGTCGATACCATTGATACCCTTGATTGGCTCAGCCTCAGGAATGAATGGACCTGTAGGGCTGTCGGCGATGGCTACGCCGACTCCAAAGCCTCTGCCGTCTTTAGGAGCCGAGGGGAAATAGAAATAGTACTTTCCGTTTCTCTCTATGCAGTCGGGAGCCCACATAGAGTAGGAGTTTGGTCTTACCCAGGGAACTTTGTTCTGAGTTACAATCACACCATGGTCAGTCCAATCGGTAAGATTGTCGGATGAGAACACATGATAGTCTTCCATGCAGAACCAGTCCTGACGCTGATCGGCAGGTGGCATGATGTCGTGCGATGGGTAGAGATACACACGGTTATTGAAAACACGTGCTGTCGGGTCAGCCGAGAACTGGTCACGGATAACCGGATTCTGTGCCATAGATACCAAAGGCACAGACATGAGTAATGAAAGATAAATCTTCTTCATTGGCGATGGTTTATTATAATAAAGATAGTAATACTCTCAGTTTATTCATACATACATCATTTATTAGAGTGTTTTTTCTCTAAAACGTTTAATCAGACATAGGATTTTTTTAAAGAATTGTTTCTTTTCTCTTTTATTGTATGTGGTATTTTGTTTGCTTTTTTGTGTCTTCTGCTGGCGTAGAAGGTTAATTTTGTGAAAACAAGAAGGCAGAATCGCTTGTTTTTACCCTCTGACCAATTTGAAAATAATTAATAAATGTAACAAAGACTTTGTGATTTGTAACATTTTTAGGCTTTTCTTGCTTTTTACAAACTCTACGTTACAAAAAATAAAGTATTTAAGTTAATTTTAATTTATCTTTGCACGCAATTCGGTATGTCCGAACTCAACTATAACGTATTAAAACTTTTAAAAAATGACTTATGACCCGAAACAATTCGTCCTAACTAATGAGCCCGCTAACCTATTTAATGTATTTAGGTGGCGAACTTAGGGTAGTGCTTTTCAGTACTCCTGAAACTAAATCAACTAGAGAATTATTATCAAACCAATTATCTATAGTTAAAACTTAAGTATGAATCGAAATTTTAGAAAGACAGCGCTGCTGATGGGTACCATGGCCTTTTTGGGACTTGGTTACTCTTCGAATGCCTATGCCGCAGAGTCTCCTCAGGAGGTTCAGCAGGCAACGAAGAAGATTACAGGTACTGTAGTCGATGCACAGGGCCCCGTTATCGGAGCTAGCGTGGTTGAAAAAGGTAAGACCGGAAACGGTGTGATTACCGATTTTGACGGAAACTTTACTCTCACTGTTAGCCCAGGAGCTACAATCGTTGTATCTTATGTGGGTTATCAGACTCAGGAAATCAAGGTTGGCAATCAGTCATCTTTCAACATCACACTGCAGGAAGATGATGCTTTACTTGATGAAGTAGTAGTTGTTGGTTACGGTACCATGAAGAAGAAGCTGGTTACCGGTGCTACAGTTCAGGTTAAGGGTGAGGATATCGCCAAACTGAATACAACCAACGCTCTTGAGGCTATGCAGTCAAGCACTCCTGGTGTACAGATCACTCAGAGTTCTTCACAGCCTGGTAAGGGATATAAGGTATATATCCGTGGTATCGGAACTACTGGTAATTCTGCACCTCTTTATGTAATCGATGGTGTTGCTGGTGGTAACCTCGACGGTATTAACCCTAACGATATCGAGAGCATTGACGTGTTGAAGGATGCTGCATCTGCAGCCATCTATGGATCACGTGCTGCTAACGGTGTTATCCTGGTTACAACCAAGCAGGGTAAGGCTGGTAAGATTGAGCTCAGCTATAATGGCGCTATGGGTTGGTCAAACGTTTACAAGCGTCCACAGCTGCTCAACGCTCAGCAGTATATGACTATTATTGATGAGTACACCTTTAATACTTCAGGTAAAAAGTTGGATTGGCCATCTTATGTTCCTGCTGATATTCTTAATAAGGTTAATAACGGCTGGCAGGGTACTGACTGGTGGGATGTATTCACCAACAAGAATGCTCAGCAGCAGAACCATTCTGTAACGCTGACTGGTGGCTCAGACCGTTCTAAGTTCGCTATGTCTTACACCTATACCAGTAACGATGGTATCATGGGTGCTGACAAGGCTTCTTACTACAAGCGTCACACTATCCGTATCAACAGCGATCACGTGCTTCTGAAGGCTAAGGATTTCGATGCTATCACCATCGGTGAGAACATCTCTATTGGCTATAACAAGAGTCACGACCTCGCTGAGGATGGTATGTATTGGAGTTATATCCACAGCCTGCTTCAGACTGTTCCCCTTCTGCCACAGTATGCAGAGAATGGTGATATCTATAACTTCCAGGATCCTATGGGTAATATGACTTATGGAAAAGGTTGGAATCCAATTATGTTCAACAACCCATGGGAGAACCTGTCTAAGGGTGGCTTCAACTCTATGGCTGAGAGCCGTAACTTTAATGCCAGTGCAACTGCATTCTTGACCATCCAGCCTATCAAGGGTCTGAGATTCCGTTCACAGTTCAACTATAACTGGGGAGCAGGTGCATACCGTAGTTATGGTGAGCCACGTGCCCCATCAGATGGTGCTGCTATCGTTAACTCTTACAGCGGAAGCCAGAGCACTTGGCTGAACAGTAATTTCTCTATTGAGAATACTCTTACTTACGATCTTCCTCTTATTGCTGGTCATAAGATCAGTGCTATGGTTGGTCAGTCATTCCAGAGCACTGCTTGGAGCACAAACCTCGGTGCATCTAACAAAGTTGCATATGGCGAGCAGCTCGCAACTCTGAGAGGATGGGATTCTGCTTGGATGTCAAACTTCAAACTGAATAGTATTACCGACGCTTCTATTACCGGTAATCCTAATGATGAGGAATATCTCGCTTCTTGGTTCGGTCGTTTGACTTGGGACTGGAACGAGCGTTATATGGCTACTGTAACCATGCGTTATGATGGTTCTAGTATCTTCACCGACGGTAAGCGTTGGGGCTTCTTCCCATCTGTATCTGCAGGTTGGGTAATCAGCAATGAGTCATTCATGGAGAAGACTAAGAGCTGGCTCGACTTCTTCAAGATTCGTGCATCTTGGGGACAGAATGGTAACAAGGATATCTCTAAGTATCAGTATCTGGCAACAATCGCTCTGTCAGGCGATGCAAACGACAGCGGTTATAAGTTCGGTTCTGATATGGCATCTTCTGTAGCTGGTATTCCTCATACTGGTGCTTATGCAAACATCGTTCCTAACCCTGACCTGACTTGGGAGACTTCTGAGCAGCTTGACTTAGGTTTCGACGCTCGTTTCCTCAACAACCGTCTGGGTGTAAACTTCGACTGGTATAAGAAGACTACTAAGGACTGGCTGATCGGTGGTAATCCTGTTGATATCTTTGGTGCTAGTCCTGCTGCTATTAATGGTGGTGACGTTGAGAATACTGGTTTTGAGCTTGCTCTTACCTGGAACGATAAGATTGGTAAGGACTTCAGCTATAACGTTGGTGTAAACTTCGCTACTAATAAGAATAAGGTAACACGTATCGCTAACGAGAACCACTACCTCAATGGTCCTAGTGGTGTACTTTCACAGGGTACTGAGTATGTATATCGTGCTGAGGAAGGTAAGCCTCTCGGTTACTTCTATGGTATGTCATACAGCGGTATCTGGCAGAATCAGGAGCAGATTGAGGCTGCACGTCAGGCTGGCAAGGCCGTTCTCGATGATGCACAGCCTGGTGATATGATCTGGGATGACTGGAATGGTGATGGTGTGATTACTTATGCTGAAAGTGATGCTTGCGACCGTCATGAGATTGGTAATCCTAACCCAGACGTCATGCTTGGTGTAAATCTCGGTCTGCAGTTCAAGGGCTTTGACTTCGCTGTAAACGGTGCAGGTGCATTCGGTCAGCAGATTATGCGTTCTTACCGTTCATTCGGTGATGCTGCTTACCAGAACTACGATACAACTATCCTGAATCGTTGGCATGGTGAGGGCACTTCAAACAAGGAGCCACGTATGTCTGCTACAGGTCATAATAATACCATTTGGGTCTCATCTCGTTATATGGAGAATGCCGACTACTTCAAGATTAAGACTGTAACTCTGGGTTACGACTTCAAGCACATCTGGAAGTCTTGCCCATTCCAGCAGCTCCGTTTCTATGTTCAGGCACAGAACCTCTACACATTCACCAAGTACACAGGTCTCGATCCTGAGGTAGGTAACTCTGGTGGTGGTAGTGGTTGGGCATCTGGTATCGACCTTGGTCTTTACCCACCATCTCGTACTTATCTGGTTGGTGCAAGTATTAAATTCTAATTCGACTATTAAGATATGAAAAAGTATATTTTATCAGCAGTAGCTGTTTTGTCAGCTGGTATGTTTACATCTTGTAACGACATGCTGGACACAGATCCACGTCCTACAGAGATGACACAGGCTACCTTCCCAGGTAAACCTGCAGATGTTGAGACCGAGATTGCTGCTATCTATAGTATCATGAATACCATGGGTGGTGGTGACTCAGATAACCAGAATATCTTCTTCTGGTGGGAAGTTATGTCAGATAACTGCTTCGGTAGTGGCGGCTTGCAGGACAATAAAGTGAAGTCTTTGCACCATCTTGTTGAGATGAATGTAAATCAGTATGGAACTCCTTTCACTCTCTTGTATGGTGGTATCTCACGTGCTAACAATACTATTGAAACTATTGATAATGTGCCCTGGACTGAGGCTCAGAAGGCTCAGCGCAACCAGCTCCTTGGTGAGGCATTCTTTATGCGTGGTCTTTATACGCTCTGGCTCACTCAGTTGTTTGGAGATGTACCTCTGATTACATCTACCACTATTACAGAGGAGATGCAGCAGCAGGTTAGTGCCGAGGAGGTTATCTATCCACAGATTCTTTCTGACTTTGTTTCTGCTACGAATCTGATGAAGCCAGAGCGAGCTAATGGCTCTGGTCATGCTGATAAGTTTGCTGCTGAGTCATTCATGGCTCGTGCATATATGTTCTGGGCTGGCTTCTACAAGAAGGTTGGTGAGCTCGCTTCAGGTGGTGCTCCTGCTATCAATCTTGTTGAACAGGAAGGTGTTAATAGTGCATCTCTTTCTCAGGCAGATGTTATCGCAGCTCTGAAGGATGTTGTTGCCAACGGTGGTTACAAGCTTTGTGAGGATTATCGTTCACTGTGGCAGTATTCTAACAGTTTGCTGTGGGATGAGGCTCACGACGGTGCAGGTCATGCTTATGACTATATCGCTGATATGAAGCGTGAGAACTGCTTCGACCAGCCAGGTATGGGTAACGGTAACACTGAGGAGATTTTCCAGATCCAGTTCATGAATGCCTCAAGCTGGAACATTGGTGGTACTTATAACGCTCAGCGTATGTATTCTAACTACATCTCTGTATTCTGGGGACTCCGTAATGGTGCTTCTGGTAACAACGGAAGCCGTGACCTGACATATCCATTCAACCAGGGATGGGGCCAGGGTACTCCTTCTAACAACATCTGGGATGACTGGACTGCTGCTGAGAAATTGGGCGATTATACAGACCTCCGCAAGAAGGCTTCTATGATTGACCTTGATAATGAGCTTGTTCAGTACACCTATGAGAAGGACGACTGTGAGGAGTCTGGTTATTCAGTAAAGAAGTATGCTGAAGTTAACCTCGATGCTTGCGGTGGTAATAACGAAACATGGTGGAGTCAGTGTGAGGGTTATACCGGCAGTTCACTTGATAACAAGATGCAGGGTGACCACTTCGAGGATTTCTATCTGATGCGTTATTCTGACGTTCTGTTGATGCTCACCGAGCTTACTGGTGATGCTCAGTACATGAACCAGGTTCAGAAGCGTGCAGGTGTTCCTGAGACTCCTTACTCTCTGGCAGCTGTTCAGAACGAGCGTCGTTGGGAATTCTGTTTCGAGGGTCTTCGTTTCAACGATATGCGTCGTTGGTCTGGTAAGGACTCTGGTACAAGTTCATACGCTGCTAAGGCTCTTCAGGCTCAGGATGGTAAGCAGATTGTTTGCCTTGGTGAGAAAGGTAATAAGCGTTCAATGAAGCACATGACTTGTTCTTGGGCTGAGCGTTACGCTGAAACTAATGGCTTTGTTGCTAAGCCTAAGTCTCAGATTACACTGATGAATGGTAAGTTGGAGCAAAACCCAGGTTGGGATGCTGCAGATCCTAAGACACAATATAAGACACTTTATTAATGTAATAATAAGTAATCAATATGAAAAAGATATTTTTGATGTTATTCGCAGTATGTGCTTTTGCTGCATGCGATCCCATTCATGAGAAGATTGGCAATGGTGGGCACATCTCTGTTGAAGAGCTCATTGCAAAGACAACTGTAACTGTTGACAAGGCAGCCAGCGGTCAGAATGGTAACGTTATTACCTGTGAAACCTTAGCTCCTGTGAATGCTAAGTGGGACATTGGTGGTAAGGAATTTGTGAGCAATTATGCCAAGAAGAAGATGAAACTTGGTTCGTATAGCGTAAAACTTAATGCTATTTGCGCTGACGGTACTGAGCTTACAGCTGAATTCCCCGTAACATGTAGTGAGATTACTGATCCTCTCCAGAAGTTCTATATCTTCGGTGGTCCTGATAATACCGATTATGCTGTTCTCGGCCCTGGTGATGCAGCTGCTGGACGCTTCAGTGACGGTGAGGGTAAGTACTTCCCATTCCTTTCAGACGAGGTATACTTTGGTAAGAAAACTCTTGTCTTCGATATCATTGCTGCCGAGGAAGGTAAGTTCATTTGGGGTGATGACTTTGGATGTACTGTACGTGTGATGAACGGTTGGTGGAGTGCTACTTATGCAGACAACGTACCTCTTCAGGTTGGTTTGTGGGAGCTCCCAATCACCGATGATATGGCTAAAGACTGCGCAAAGGGTGGTGATGCCAAGGATTTGGACCTTCTGATGACTCGTGGTTCTGTTACCATCAAATCTGTTTACTATGAGGAGTAATTATTCCTTGTCAGTATAATTAATCTAGGGCCGGCTCATTTAAGTGGGCCGGCCTTTTAACTCAAAACAATGACTTATAAAAACAAATTATCTTGTGCCTTCCTCTGTGTAAGTCTATTGACTTTCATCCTATTTGTTGTATATATATTATACCTTAACCAGGAGGTTCTTTATACGGCACACGATCGTTCTGAATTTCTTTTCGGAACTCCGTTCTTTAACTCTTTAATGTCGAAGCCTTTTGGCTTGATGCAGTATGTGGGCGCCTGGCTCACACAGTTCTTCTACCAACCTACTATAGGAACCATTATACTGGTTGTTATATGGCTTTTGATATTTATGGTGGGTACTAAAGCATTTCGGTTACAGGGAAGCGCCTCTGCGTTGATGCTCTTACCTGTTGCCTGTCTGCTAGTCTCTGTAGTTGATTTGGGATATTGGATTTATATTTCCACCATCAGAGGCTATTGGTTCTCACAGTCGGTTGGTTACCTTTTTATGCTCTTGCTCTTGTGGGCTGCTGGCAGTACACCAAGAAAGTGGCATCTTGTTTGGTATGTATTGGGAGCGTGTATTTATCCTGTGCTTGGATGGTATGCTTTACTGTTTGTAGTATGTCTCGCTCTTAGTGGAAATACTACCTGGCGTGAACTGGTAGGTGTTGTGCTACTTCTTTTTACTTCCAGTATCTGGCATACCCAGTTTTACTCAAATCTTAATTTTGGCGATGTCGTATTGGCTGGTATGCCGCGTTTTGAAACACCAAGCGATAGCGGTCCGCAACTGTCATATCCGTTTTGGTTGCTTGGTGCTGTATCAGTGCTTATTCCCTTATGTGGAAAATATCTTGGAAAGTGGTACATCCCAGTGTTGTGTGCTGCTGCAGGAATATCATATACTTGGTCGCAGATGTTCTATGACCAGAACTACATCGATGAGATGCGAATGGTGCGTTACGCTGCAGATGATAACTGGAAGGAGGTCTTAAACATTTCTGCCGATAACCCTAAGCCAACAACCACTATGGTGATGCTTAAAAATGTGGCCCTGATGAACGAAGGCGGCCTTCTTGACCGTTCGTTTAAGACGGGAAATATCGGCTATCCCATCACAAATCCGGATTCTATACATGTGTCCTTCCTGGATATTGCATCGCCATTGGTGTATTACAACTATGGATTGATCAATGAAGGCATCCGTCTTAATTTCGAAAAGGCGATACAAGTGGGATTCTCTCCTTTTTATTTGAAGACGCTTTCACGTTGTAACTTAGCCAAGGGAGATAAGGCACTGGTAGAACGTTATTCAACTTTACTGCATCATCTGTTCTTCTATGCCAATTGGCAACCGGCTCCTGTTACAGAAAATGTGAAGTCGCTACAGAACTGTTACCCCGATGAAGTGACCGGAGTAGAGAATAGTGATAGTTATATAGTTAATACTATCAGCCTTTGGCAGAGACTTGACAGTAAAGTAGCTTCCGAACAGAGGCTGTTCTATGCCATGCTGCGTTGTGACGCTCATCGTTTCTGGCCCTCTTTGCGTAATTATTTGAATTTGCATGCGGGCGAGGATTTTCCTTTGCATGCCCAAGAGGCTTATATCTTCTTTATGGATAGATTCCCAGAGGAAAAGCGTATGATGATTCCTGTGGAGGAGGATATTTATAATCGCTATAAACAGTTCTGTAAGGCTTTAACAGAACATGTTAAGCCTGGAAAGACCATCGGTGAAGCCGCCAAAGAGATGCGTGGCGAATGGGGTGACACCTATTGGTATTATAACATCTTCGGAAGACAATACTCGAATATAGTTAAGAGAAAAGGAAGCGAAGTTCAATCATAAGAAAACAATGAAAAGATATATTCACTACTATACACTGTTTTTTAGTGCAGCTATATTGCTTTTGGCATCGTGTGCAAGTCGCCCCGATGTGCCATCTTCATCCAAGGAAACAAAGTGTCTACCTGCCATATTTCCAGATTATTGTAATGTGACAGTACCTTATAACATCGCACCGCTAAACTTCATGCTTCCTGCTGATGAGTTTGAAGCCGTTGTGGCTCGTATCAGTACGCCCGATGGGAAACAGCAGATTTATGGCGATGGGGTGAAGGTGCTGATACCCGAAGAAGAGTGGCATGACATGCTCAATGCTGCAAAAGGAAAGGCTCTGAAAGTAGAGGTCTGGGGACTGAAACAAGGCACATGGCTGAAGTATAATGCCTTTGAGATACGTGTAGCTGAAGAGCCTATCGATGAATATGTGTCGTATCGACTTATCGAACCGTCGTATGTGGCTTGGAGTTTTATGGAGATTGCACAGCGTAACGTAACCTCGTTCGAAGAAACGCAGATATTCAACAATGAGATAACCATGAACGACAAAGCGAAAGGTCAGTGCATCAACTGCCACAGTTATCAGAACTACAAAACTGATAACATGCTCTTCCATGTTCGTCTGTCTAATGCCGGTACCGTCATCGTTAACGATGGCAAGGTGTCGAGAGTCAATCTGAAGCGCGACTATACCATCTCTGCTGGCGTATATCCTTCATGGCATCCTACAGAGAAACTGATAGCCTTCTCTACCGACCTTACGCGTCAGGGCTTTCATACATCTAATCCTAATAAACTTGAGGTTTACGACCTTGAGAGCGACTTGATACTATACGACATTAAGACCGACTCTGTAAGCGTTATCAGCAACGATTCTACGCTCTTGGAGGTTTATCCTACCTGGTCGCCCGATGGTAAATACCTTTATTATTGTAAGTCGGTGCCACTGCCAGAGGAACTAAATATCAAGGATAGGGATAATGAAATAGGACGATATTACGAAAAGATACAATACAATCTCTATCGTCGCTCGTTTGATGTCGCAACGCATAACTTCGGCGCCGAAGAGCTGGTGTATGATGCTGCCTCACAGAATAAGAGTGCTACTTTGCCACGCATCAGTCCTGATGGTCGCTATCTGTTGTTCGCACAGGGACAGTATGGTTGCTTCCATATCCGACATAATGATGGCGATATCGTCTGTATGCCGTTAAATGTAGAGAATCCTTCGCCTCTGGACTTGTCAAGATTGAATAGCAAAGGTATGCCCGACAGCTATCCCAGTTGGTCGAGCAATGGTCATTGGATCATGGTAGCCAGTCGTCGTGAGGATGGTAACTACTGTCGTATCTATTTCTCTTATTTCAAGGATGGAAAAGTGGAAAAGGCCTTCCTCTTACCACAGGAGGATCCTGAGCACAATGTATTCCTGCTAAAGAGCTACAACCGTCCTGAGTTTATGGTTGAACCAGTAAAGATCAGTGTTGATGAATTCAGTCCTGTTTTTCGGTCTGGCCTATCCTCATCACTTGCATTATCAGGAGCAGTTCCAGCTGTTTCTCTTCGATAGTAATTATGTATGGGATATCGTGAAGCTGCCAGGCGGTGTGGCCGACCTGCTGGGACGGTTCTGCACCCAGTTCTTCCTTTATGCCTGGGTGGGAGCTGTCATTATTGGTATCCTGTTAACAGTAGTGCAACTTCTGACTCTCCAACTTATTGGCTCCAGCAAACTATATGGCTTGAGCTTTTTGCCTTCGTTTTTTCTTTGGCTCTTTCTGCTCGATGAGCATGCACTCATGGGTGGCGTATGGGCTGTGTTGCTCACACTCCTGGCTGTTTGGGGCCTTAGTAAACTACCGAAAGGCTGGGGGCGATATATCGCAGTGATTGTTGTCCTCCCTATCCTTTATTGGATGGTAGGTAGTTATTGGAGCGGCAGTCATTACTATAGATACCCTAGGGTGTTCCCTACATTACTTTATGTGGCTTGGCTACTAGCGCTTGCTATCCCTCTCCTTGCTTATGTCTG
>ONAK01000096.1 GCA_900315765.1 uncultured Prevotella sp.
CAATGGTTCGAGGCAATCACACCGTGTTCAGTCTGCTGATGCGCCAAAAGCCCCCCTTTGCCATCAATGATTATCGCCTGGGTCTCATCATGAGCGGTGAGATTGACATCAACATCAATCTGCAAGACCGCCACCTCACAAGTGGTACACTTGTATATATAGGTCCAGGTACAATTATTTACCCCAAGCGCCTGTCGGCCGACCTCCGTATATTCGGAATGGGACTCTTTTCTAATTTCCCCATGCCCTTTGCGCAAGGACAGATGCCGTCGGCCTTCAACGGACAAGTGCGCGACTTTCAGTTGCCTGCAAGCGAAGAGGATATCGCTACTGCCCAGCACATTTTGAATGCCATCTGGCAAACGGTTCATGCCTCGGATGATTATCATCGTCCCACCGTCACAGCGCTTGTGGCTGCCCAGATGCACCACTACAATCATTTGTTCCATCAACAAGCCGACCATCTGGCTAATAGTCGTTCGCGCGAACAAAGCATATTCGACCGATTTCTCCAACTGGTTACCCAACACTGTGCCGAGCATCATCAAATAGGCTACTATGCCGACCGTATGTGTCTCACCGAGCGCTACCTGAGCACCGTCATCCGCCAAACCAGCGGCACTACCGCCAAAGACTGGATTGACCGTGCCCTCATCACCCGCATCAAAATAGAACTGCGCCACACAGATAAGTCTGCAGCACAGATAGCCGAAGAGATGCACTTTGCTAATCCCTCGTTCTTCTCCAAATATTTCCGTCGTCTCACAGGCATGACACCTGGAGAGTTTAAGAAAACTAAGTGATAGATGACATGGTGGGAAAATTTTGTTAATAACATCTAATTCTTACACTTTTTTCAAGAAAAACGCCGAAATATCGTTTTTTTCTTCGTATATTTGTGCCATAACAATAAAACAATCTAAATGCGACATTACAGAAAATACTTTTTGACATCTATTTTGGTGGTGGCCGGATTGGCTCTCACTGGCTGTGAGCAGAAAACATGATTAACGCCGCTTTTGAGGCTAAACAATTCGAGAGAATGCAATCGCTGGCCGACAGCTTGGAGAAGGCTGGCGTACTATCGAAGGGCGAAAGTTACTACTGGCAGGGATATGCCAACTACCAGATGGGGCAGCGAGAACTGGCCGAGTACTTCTGGCAAGAGTCGATGAGAATAACAGAAAAGTCGACCGACGCCAACGATCTGTTTTACTACGCTAAGTCGGCCAGCTATCTTACCAGTCAGCTATGCCGCTATGCAGAATATGCAGCGGCCCTGCACACAGCTTTACCCATCATCAACCGACTGGAGAAGATACACTGCGACAGCACCAGCGAATATACTAACTTGCTGATTTTTGCCGGATGCAGTCAGATGTACTTCGACAAAAACGACACCACAGCCATCAAAACGCTGGAACGTGCCTACCAGATGCACAAAGACAGAATAAAGCAGAAGCAATCGAAAACAGCCTATCGCGATGCCGTGGCTGGTATCGTCAACATTGCCTACATCACTGTGTATACCAAGGGATACGACAAGGGCATATTCTGGACTGACCGTATGAGCAACCTGCTGAAGGAATACCAGAAATTATTCCCAAAAGACGAGGAATATATAGACAAGCAATGGGCCAGATACTATATTTTCCGTGCCACAGCACTCGAGGGACTTGGGCACCACCACAAGGCAGAAAAGGCCTACCAGGCTTACCTGAATAAAAAATTCTCGAACACAACCGAAGGACTGACCAATGCCAGCGACTTCCTGACAGTGGCCAAGCGATGGGACGAGGCTGTGGCCAGCTATCGCACCATCATGGCTTATCTGAAGGAGGAACTCGACGTTTACTCGCTCGACAATATACAGCGATACCTGCTCAAGAAGTATCGCGCACACCAGATGCTCAACCAGCAGGACTCTATCAACCAAACGGCACGACAGATATGCGAAGTGCTCGACTCGGCTATCATCAAGAACCGGCACCTCGATGCCAGCGAGCTGCACTCTATACACGTGAGAGACATGGAGATACTGGAAGGCGAAGCCCGATCGGCACGACAACGACAGATTTACACCATACTGGTTGTGGGTATTCTCATCATTGCATTCAGCATCTACAGCCTCATCCGCTACCGAGCCAATAAGAAACTGCGAAAGGCTCACAACGAACTGAAAGTGGCCTACGACCAACTGGAAGAAACCACTACCATCAAGGAGCGTATGGAAAGTGAACTGCGCATTGCTCGCGATATACAAATGAGTATGGTACCTAGTACATTCCCACTCTACCCTGGGCTCGCCATGTATGCCTCGATGACACCAGCCAGAGAGGTGGGCGGCGACCTGTATGGCTATCTGCTTTACGACCAGAAGCTCTACTTTGTGGTAGGTGACGTGAGCGGTAAGGGAGTACCTGCATCACTCTTTATGGCACAAGCCACACGCTTGTTCCAGACGCTGGCAAAACAGGGTATGACACCTGCTGAGATATGTACTCGCATCAACGACGCACTTTCTGGAGAGGACAACGAGGGTAGCATGTTTGTAACCATGTTCCTTGGATTGCTCGACCTGCAAACAGGTCATCTGGCCTTCTGCAATGCAGGTCATAACCCGCCAATACTGGGAGGTGGCGACAATGGTGGCGACTTTATCCCCATGAAGCCCAATGCCCCCATCGGCGTACTGCCTGGCCTGGAGTTTATAGGCGAAGAGATTGAGAGCATTAAGGGCCGACCGCTGTTTATATACACCGACGGACTGAACGAAGCAGAGAACCCAGCGCTGGAGCAGTATGGCGACAACAGGTTGCTGGAATTCCTCAGAAACTGCAGCTATGAGTCAGCTCAACAAGTGATAGAAACCATTACGGCCGACATAGAGCGCCACAGAGATGGTGCAGAACCCAACGACGACCTCACGATGATGATATGAAGTTTGTATTTATTTCCACACAAACTCGCTGGGTGTGAGACCTGTGATACGTTTGAACAGACGAGTGAAATGATGGGGAAAATCGAAACCCAACAGGCGGGAAGTCTCGCTGATGTTATGACCTTGCATCAGCAGACTTTTCGCCTGATTGATGATATAATGATGGATGTAACCGATGGCTGTACCACCTGTAACCTTATGAATCAAATCGCCGAAATAACGGGGCGAGTAGGCCAGTTGGGAGGCACACCAGGCTACGGTGGGCAAGCCTTGCGACAGTTGACGGTTCTCGCGGAAATAGGTTTGCAACAGGTTGTGAAAGTGCTTTAGCAGGTCGTTCTCTCCCCTATTCTCTTCCGACAGCTGACGCAGATATATGCGGTTGCAGTATTCCAGTATCAATCGCAGATAAGCCAGCAGTATGCTTCGTAGTGACGGCGAATCCTCGTGCGCCTGAAGTTCTTGTCGCATCTGCGCCACCAACTGGGTGATGCAGAGCCATTCGTCGGGCTCCATGCGCAGTGAACCATCGAAGAAATAGGAGAAGAACTGATAGCGGTCTATCTGTCGTTCCAACTCGCTGCCGTGCAAAAGTTCGGGCGACCATAGCAGCACCCAACCGCACAACGAGATGCGCTCGCCGTTGTCCTCCAGTCCACCTATCTGTCCTGGTTCCACTGCAATAATGGAACCATCGCTCACCTGCAGTCTCCGCATGCCATAAGAAAGGTTGAAGGGAAACTGTCGCTGGATGAACAACCCATACACGCCATAGTTGTTCAGGCTATGACGGAAGGGTGCTAGCTCGTCGTAATGAATGATGCTGATCAGCGGATGCAGCACTGGTGCATCCACAAAACGAGCATAGTCGTTGGGGCTGTCTACCTTCAAAATATTCCTCATATTGGTGGCAAAGATACATAAAACAGTCTAATAATGGTATATTTTTTACGTTATTTAAGCACTTTCTGCGAAATTGGTATATAATCAGCCAATTTGTGTAATAGCTTTATAATATATAATGTGTACCTTTGCACCCAGAAACTTAAAACAGAATAATTATGTTAGGCAATTTTACATTCCACAATCCTACGAAGTTGCACTTTGGTGCAAGAAGGTGATGCTCTGCTATGGTGGTGGTAGTATTAAGCGCAATGGCATCTATGACCAGGTGATGGCAGAGCTAAAGAAGGCTGGCTGCGAAGTGGTAGAGATAGCTGGTGTGATGCCGAACCCGACAATAGAAAAGGTTCTGGAGGGTGCCCATATGGCTCGCAAGGAGAATGTCGATTTCATCCTCGGTGTGGGCGGTGGTTCTACCATTGACTATTGTAAGGCCGTAGCCGGAAGCGCTTGGTACGACGGTGATCCCTGGGAGTATTACTTCAAGAACTGGCAGCCTATGACCTGCCGCTGGATTCCCGTGGGCTGTGTGCTCACAATGGCTGGCACAGGTTCTGAGATGGACAGTTGTTCGGTCATCTCCAGCCACTCGGAGAACCGCAAGTTGTTCTATAACTTCCGCAACCCCGACTTCTCCATCCTCAATCCCCGTTTCACCTTTACCGTTCCCAAGTATCAGATGGTGGCTGGTATCTACGACATCATGAGTCATATTCTGGAGCAGTATCTCTCGGGCACCGATGACAACACCAGCGATTACATCGCCGAAGGACTGATGCGCTCACTTATCGTCAGCAGCCGCAAGGCTAACGTTAATCCTGAGGACTACGAGGCTCGCTCGAACATCATGTGGACAGCCACTTGGGCACTTAATACGCTCATCGACCGAGGTAAGGCTACCGACTGGATGGTTCACATGCTTGGTCAGGCTGTGGCTGCCTTTACCGATGCCACTCATGGTCACACACTCGCTGCTGTCAGTGGTGCTTACTACCGTCTGCTCATCAGCAAGTCACCCGATGCTGTACAGAAGTTCAAGCGTCTGGCTATGAATGTATGGGGCGTTTCTGCTGAGGCCAAGACCGACAAGCAGATTGCAATGGAAGGTCTTGAGACGATGGAACAGTGGATGCGCGAACTGGATCTGGCGATGAACATCACCGACTGCGGTGCTAAACCCGAACAGATTGAGGGAATGGCCGATGCCTGCCCCATCTGTCAAGGTGGTTATTACATTCTAAATCGCGACGAAGTAGTACAGGTTCTAAAAGATAGTCTTTAAAAGTGAAAGCTAAAGTATTATTGCTAAGTCTTATGATAGCAGCAAACGGTTTTGCTCAGGGCGTGATTGATGTGCACTCGCACGTCATCACTCCTGAGTTTGTGTCTTCACTCGAAAAAGAGGGACGAGAGATGGACGAGGGATTCCCCTTGCCGAAGTACGAAGTGGAGAAACATCTGAAGTTGATGGACGAAGCCGGTATGCAGACATCAGTATTAACGTTGGCGGCTCCACAGCCATCGTCTGCTGAGGTGGTGAGACAGACCAACGAGGCTGCCGCCCGCATCAAGAAGGAGCACCCGGGACGATTCCTGTTCTGTGCTGCCCTTCCCCTACCCGATGTCTCGAAAGCCATTGAAGAGGCGAAGTATGCTCTCGATGTGCTGAAGGCTGACGGCATCAAGTTGGCAACAAACGTTGGCGGACAGTATCTTGGTGCACCCGAACTCGACACTCTTTTCTCTGTACTTAACGAACGAAAAGCTGTTGTCATCCTGCATCCACATCGCCCTGAACCGGTGAATAATCAGGTGATGCAGCAGACACCATTGGCTATGCAGGAATATCTCTCCGAGACTACCCGTGCCGTATCGAACATGATCAGTCGCAACGTGTTGGCTCGCTATAATAATATAAAGGTAATAGTGCCCCATTGCGGTGCCTACCTGCCACTTGCCATCCCACGCATGAGGTCGCTAACGCCCGTGATGCAGGCCAACAAAAAGGTAGGCGAAATTGACTATGAGGCCAACCTCAGAACACTCTACTACGACCTTGCAGGAGCACACTCGCCCGAGGTTATCCGCATGCTGCTCACCATCACTACGCCCGACCATCTACTCTACGGCTCTGACTATCCCTACGTGGCCCCACAGGTGCTCACGCAGAGTCTGGCGAGGATGAAAGACTATCTCTCGAAAGAGCCCGACCTCGCACCGTTCAAGGAGATGATTCTATGGAAGAATGCCAAATGGTTGTTTGGACAAACGGGTGAAAAACCGACGGCTGAGCATGCTGTTCAAAATATGATTGTCCGCATTGCTGAGATTGAGGTCTATCCGCAGTATTTGGAGGAATACTTAGCTTTTGCCAACGAGGTGGATCGCCTCAGTATAGAGCGCGAGCCTGGCGTCATCTGCCTCTACCCGATGCAGAGTGCCGAGGACTCTTGTCAGATTCGCATACTTGAAATCTATGCTTCCGAGGAAGCTTATCAACAGCACCTGAAGACCCCTCACTTCCTGAAGTACAAGCAGGGCACGCTCCACATGGTGAAAGACCTGAAACTGCCCACTATGAAACCGCTTGATCCTGAGACAATGAAACTGATATTCAAGAAACAACGATAACGATGAAACAGATTCTATTTTCCTTAGCAGTCATACTGCTCTGCTGCTGTTCTGCAGACAGCGAAGCGAAAGCAGAAACACCTACTATGAATAAAATGTATATCACTATCGGTGGACAAACGCAAAGCGCGACACTTGTGGACAATGATGCCACACGCGAGTTGGTAGCTGCACTTCAGAACGCACCCATAACCGTAACGCTCAATGACAACGATTTCGAGATATGGGGACCTTTGGGCAGATCGTTAACAACGAAAAATGAGCAGATGAATACGCAACCTGGAGACATCGTGCTTTATAACGGCAGCAACATTTGTATATTCTATGCCAACAACTCATGGAGCTACACCCGTTTAGGCAAAATCGAAGGACTTTCAGAAAGTGAGTTACGCACATTCCTAAAGGCGGGCCAAAGCAACATCAGCGTGACTTTATCGCTGTCATCTGGCACAACTGCCATCAAGAGTATCAATGGTCATCGCTTGGAAGATGGAGCATATTACTCTCTGAATGGTGTAAAAGTTGATAATCCATCCAAGGGATTATATATAAAAAATGGTAAAAAAGTAATATTATAATGCTAAGAATCGTTTTATTATTAATCGCAATAATGACTATGTCAAAAATAGATGCACAAAGGCTACGGGTAGGCGACGGAACGTCGGGAATGACGCTGACTGAGCGTCAGCAGGGATTGGCAGCATGTGCCTGCCTGATGGCACAGGGTGATATGAATCGTTTGGAGCCTGCCGTGCGCATGGCGCTTGACAAGGGTGTAACCATCAACGAACTGAAGGAGGCTTTTTCGCAACTCTATGCCTACACAGGTTTCCCACGAAGTCTGAATGCACTTGGAGTACTGAGTAAGGTCTTAGAGTCCAGACAGCCTAACTGGCAGGAAGGCAAGCCTTGGAAGCGTCCTGCCGAGTGGGATGATGCCAAGAAGGCATACGAACTGGGCACCAAAAACCAGACACAACTTTCAGGAAAGCCTTTCAACTATGAGTTCTGTCCGCAGGATGATTACTACCTGAAGTCACACCTCTTTGGTGATATCTTCGCTGGCGACCAGCTCTCTGCTGCCGATCGCGAGATAGTTACCGTAGCAGCTCTGAGCGGTTTGGAAGGTGTTGCCCCACAACTCGCTGCTCACAAGCAAGGTGCGGTGAATATGGGCAACTCAAAGCAGTTGGTGGATGAACTCTGTGCTTGGCTCTGCAACGAGGGCTACACCCTAAGTACCAAGTGGCCCAAAGGCGAGCCTAATCCTTACGGCAAGTACTTCATCGGTCAGAGTTATCTGGCAGATGTCGGCGGTAGTGTGATGAATGTTACTTTCGAACCCCGTTGCCGTAATAACTGGCACATCCACCACAAGCAGGTGCAGGTATTGATCTGCGTGGCTGGTCGTGGTTGGTATCAGGAATGGGGCAAGGCTCCTGTTGAACTGACTCCAGGCACCGTCATCGCCATCCCTGCCGAGGTGAAGCACTGGCACGGAGCACAGAAAGACTCATGGTTTCAGCACCTCACTTACCATAAGGATGTGCAGGATGGAGCGAGCAACGAGTGGTGCGAGCCAGTAGATGATGCTACCTATGATACACTGAATAGTAATTGCTGTAACAAATGATGAATTACTTCGGCTGAAGACTAAGGCGGTACTCGCTTGGCGATTGGCCGAGATGTTTGGTGCAGTAGCGGCTGAAGTAAGAGAGCGATGTAAAGTTCATCGCCTGGCGTTCGTCATTCAGATAGTCTTTTAATATAGGTATGGTATGGCGGTCGATGTAGGAGGTGACACTATGTCCTGTCACCCGTTTGATGGTGGCAGAAAGATATTTGGGCGATACGTTCAGACGCTCGGCATAGTAACTCACATCACGTTCTGTTCGGCTGATGCCTGTTGCCAGCAATGCCATCAGCTGTTTCACGATGTAGGCTGTGCGGTCAGTATGGGTATCTGTAGCATCACGCTGGGCATGGGCCTCGAAGATGTCGTACATCATCGTCAGACAGAGGCTGCCCATCAGTTCTTGGTAGAACTGCAAATGGCGGTCGTCCTTGCGGTCACGAAGACGATGGAAGTCAACAAGCAGATGTCGTGCCTGTTCGTCTGTCAGTTTGATGATGGGGTCTTGATTCAGCGAGATACTGCCACCGATACTGTAGTTGTTCGACGGCAGCAGGTTCTGCAGGAACTTGTAGTCGGCGGCGAACCACTCCACTTGCATATCCTCATGTGCCGCGAGGTTGCTGACACGGGCAGGCATCGGTATCACCACCAGGTCGTTCTTCGCGATGTGGTAGCAATGCTCGTTGAACACAAAACTGCCCTCGCCCGCCGTACACAACAGGTGCATGCAAGTATCACTCAGTTCCTTGGCATTCATGCCGTAGAAGTCGGTGGAATACTGAAAATCTATCTTCATATCGATGGCTTTTGGCTGCGAAGATACACATTATTTATGATATAAACAAGCAATTTGCGCAAAATGTGAAAATCCTGACGTATTTTGTGCAAAACAAAAAAAGAGGGCTGGCAGAATATTTCTGTCAGTCCTCTCGTTGTGTTTTCAGAACGTCATCAGTTCTGGTCAGCGTAGTCCCACTTGTCAGGCTCGGAGTTGATCTCCAGCATGTTCTCTGCCTATTGCAGTTTCCGCATCGTGTCCGTATTACTACAGGCCATCAGCAGTCCCACTACCATAACCGTAAATATCAGTCTTTTCATACGCCATGAGGCGAGTGAAAAAAGAGATTCGGGAGGCCGCCGCTGAATCGCCAGCGTCGGTCTCCCGATTTGTTTTGGAAATAACGAGGCAATATCATTTATTAGCCCTTTCAACGCAAACAATCTTTGAATGTAGTAAATCTCTTTCCTCATCCGATATTTTTATGCCGCATAATACATCCAAGTTGGATACTGCATTGTAAACAGAGAACTTCTGGTCTTCATTTGATGTTAAAATGTAATCAATGTCATTCAAGGTGAAATGCAAATTATCTGTAATTCTATATTTGTTTTCTTTCTTCCAGTTATCACAGGCCTGTTTTGATTTACTCCAAAACCATTTACACAATTCACCGTCTTCTATTATTGCATATTCTGGATAAACCATTCTCCATTCACACTCATCATAGTTGGTTTGCATTTTCCCTTTATTCAGAGACTCATACATTTTCATCAAACCAAGGGAACGCGATGCTGCTTCCGACAAGGCAGAACCTTGAAAGAATGACATTAATGCTTTACCACCTTCATTTGCATCCAAATCCCTTTCTCTATGACATTTCCCATCAGCATCATTGATTACAACTGATAGATTGTCGTTGAGAAGATTTTCGATATATTTGTCATAAGCCCTTGCTCGTTTATATGTTTCCAAAGCAGCATTTACAGTATCAATTGTAAGACAATAGTTGACAGGTCCGATTTCGCTTTGATAATTTTCCATTAGGTATCTCTTTTTCAGACCAATTGCATAGTCCCCATATTTTTCTGAATGTTCACTACTAAGTTCTATGGGAATATCGCAAAAAGAAATCATAGGAATACATGCATTAAGTTCTCCAAAGTATTCTTCTAAGCAATAACCATACCTTAATCCCTCCCTTAGAATTGACATCAGAACAGATTCTTCTTTTGTATAATGAAATAATGTGGAACTATGACTGTTTCGCCTTGTAAGATTTGTCATTTTAATTTGAATTTCATTGGATTGTACTCATAACCGACACACTCCCATACCCACTGAATACATTGCCTAGTTAAATTCAAGTTCTTGATCGGATTTTTTATAAGACCAATTCCTAAAGAATCTGATGATTGGTGAACTATGGCGATGTAATACTTGTCTTGATTATATTGCGCAGCAGCGAACTCATTGTTTGTCATTCTAAACCTTTGCCCAGCATAATCAATGGATTTTACTTCAATAAAGATTTCCTTACCATTAGGATCAGTACCAGTTAAGTCGTATCCAACATTCTGCTTACTTACATCCTTGAGATTAAACCCATTCTCGTTGAGTACTGCTAATGTGTTTTCTTCAGCGCTCCTCCATTTTTGGACACTTGACGCTGATGGTGATGAAGAATGTGAAGTCAAGGAACCATTAAACCAATCCCTAACCTCTGAAGGAATGCCTTCTTCATCATCATCGAAATCATCGTCATCATTACTTGGCACTTCTTCAGAAAATTGTTGCTCGTAAAGATTGTCTATTCCAATTTTCTTTATACACAGGCCAATATCGTTAAAAGATATGCCATTGTCTATCATAAGTTGAAGAAAACTTTCGTCTATTTCACCGTTGCTATCGTTGATTTCTTGTAGGCTTCTCAATTCGCTTTCACAGGCAAATATTGCAGCCTTGGTTAATGCACCAATTTTGTGGTTCATTAGCACCTGCTTCATGGCATTCACGGCAATTTGAGCACAGCCGTTAAGCGAAATGTCTTTGGGATTTAATAATGAGAAAATCGTATTTACATCGTCAGTCTTAGCACCAAGGTATTTGAGTATGCTATCTATATTTTGTACATCAGCGCATTTAGAATTCATGCTACGAACACCTGCCAATGACATAATTTTATGAAAATCGGCAGCGTTGAGCCAAGAAGGCGATAGTTTCATCTTTGAGAAAGTCGCACCACTATTGCTCTTCAGCATAGTTGAAAATTCCCTTTCAAATGATTGCTTCATCAGCTGAATTAACTTAATGTCGTAATATGGCATCAGAGCCTTCAGTTGTCCGTCGTTCTCGTTGTCAATACTATGATTTAAAATCTTTAGGTACAACTTGGCAATTTCAGATATTACCTTCTTTGTTGTCTCGTCGAAAATAAGATGTCGACGTGATGGGTCAGTACTAAAATCACCATTTACGACAAAACCAAGTCCACAACTATCTTCTGTAGGGAGGAAGGCGTGTATTATAGCCTCTTCCCGCGGAAGTCTTTCTACTTTATCATTATTGTAAGAAAATGCGATACTACAATTATCTGAAGAATAGACTAACCATCCTGTTATTTTATCATTTGTGGCAATTTTCAGTTTTTTCCTTCCTTCAACTTGCTCTAAAACGTTTATGCTTGCATTTACCTCTTTGCTTAGATTGATTCTAATGTTTCTAACATTGTTTAGGAACATCAAAGTTGTATATGCGAAAGATGTATATTCCTCATCTATTTGATTTGCTGTTGCTCCAGTGAATATAAAGATGGTATTATAGCCATCGTTGCTTATCTTGCTTAGTTCGCTTTTTAATTCAGTTTTAACCGAGGATTTTAGTTCATGCGGGATTCTTATCAAGGGAACCTTATTGGCTTTTTCAATAATTGCCTTTGTCATTTCTTTCGAGAAGGTTACTTCATACATACCACTTACAAGATGAACTTCCTTCGCAAAACTTACTACAGACTTAAAACCTATTCCTCGATAGCCAATTGAAGCCCCTCTAGATTTGTTAGATGAAGCACTACGACATAAACTTTCAAGATCATTAATATTGAATGGCCTTCCATCGTTAGCGACAAGTAGATAATTCTTGTAACGTTTTACATAGAACCTTGTTGCTCCTGCGTCATCAGCATTTTGCAACAGTTCAATGAATGAACGGCTATTATAACTCTCAGAAACATATGCCTCAAGACCAGCCAAGTCCGATAATAGCATCGGAGAGTTTTGAGCCTCTGTGATAAGAGACTTTCTTAAATCTTCAATTTTCTGAATCATTTATACTGGGTATACTCTGATTTTACTAACTTCATCAACAGGGATATCAAGGTTAATTGTACCAAAATTATACACCTCAAAACCTTTAAAGTCATTTGAATGCAGGCTTGTGTGATAGACAATATTGTCATCAGAGTCGTAAACGGCAACTTCTACTCCAAAACTGTGATTAACAGCTTCGCCATTCAAGGCCAGAACTTCACAGAATAGCTTAAATGAAGTTTCATCAACAATCTTAACGGAAAACTTTTGGAGAGTCAGCCCAAACTGTTCCTCTATAGATTCAAAATGCTCGACCTTATTTTTCAGATTCAAATTGATATTACCGCTATCCTTTTCCTCTACGATGCCCCACTGGCCGTTTTGCCTTAGCAATAAGAGAGAAGCCAATTTGCCATCGTTAACTTCAAACTCGATTCTGTCGCCATCACCAACCCTCGTTATACCATCAAATTGAATTTCCAAATCGACAAAAGCATCCGCTTGGAGGAATGTACCATATACTCCAAAATTCAGCGTGAGGACTGAACCCCGTTTTAATCCTTGACTAACTGATATGTAGTTAAGGCTATGCGCAAGTTTCTTTTTCTTATCCGTGTTGTTAGTGACACGCATGATCAAGAATAGCTTTTCTTCACAGCACACTTCTTTCACCTCTTCCTTTATTATTTCGAAAGAGATTCCTTTAAACTGTAAGTTCTTTAATAGTACCATAATGTCGTTGTCATTTTGCTGCAAAATTAAATAATAATCTTCAAATTCGATGCTCAAAAATACTAAAATCACATAAAATGAAGCGAATTTGTTCATTTTTACGTGAAAAGAGGCAGAAAATAGACAACTAAATGAGAATATAAGTGAAAAATGTCCTTCAAAACAAAGATTTTCGTACAAAAATGCCACAATTATAAAAATTTGTGGTAACTTTGTACCGATTTTCTAGAAAACGGTATGGCAAAAGAGCAGAATTCATACATCTCGTCAGCCAGTATAAAGGAGCAGGGCAGGACGGCCTACTACAAGATGCTGGAGAGTGCGCGACAGGGCGAACTCATTCAGGTTCGCCGCGGCGTGTATGCCAATATCGACCAACTGAGCGGCAACATGATTGACATTAGCACCATCGTTCCAGAAGGCATCTTGTGTCTGTGGTCGGCTTGGAGCATTCACCAGCTAACAACTTCTATGCCGCAGGCTTTTCATGTGGCCATTAAAAGAGACAGAAAGGTAACGGTTCCGTCGTTCCCCAAAGTGGAGATTCACCATTATACAGAGGCAATTCTTGGAATTGGCGTGATGACGATGGAGATTGACGGCTTCAACATCCGGCTTTATGATGTGGAACGTTGCGTGTGTGATGCGGTGAAGTTCCGCAATAAGATAGGAATGGATGTCTGCTCGGAAATCATCAGCAACTATCTTGAACGCCCCAACAGAAATCTGAGCAAGTTGATGGACTATGCTCGGAAACTCCGTGTAGGCACCATTCTCGAACGATATCTGCAAGTGAAACTATGAGCAAGGACAACATAACGAATTACGGCAAGTCTATCCGCAGCAAACTACTGAACATTGCCAAGAAGGAGGATGTGTTTTATCAGACCATTCTCACACGATACTTTCAGGAGCGACTGCTTTACAGAATGTCGCAGATAAAATATCGCAGTAACTTCTATTTGAAAGGTGGTGCGCTGATGTATGCCTACGAGAAGTTTGCTGCTCGTCCCACGTTGGATATTGACTTCTTGGGTAACAACATCAGTAATGAAGGGGCAACTATCGTTGCTACTTTCAAGGAGATTTGTTCCGTGCCATACGAAGAGGATGGTATTACATTCGACACTGACAATATCACGGCACAGAACATTACCGAGTTCAAAGACTATCATGGTATCCGTCTGAGCATTCCTGTGAGGATGGACACCATTGCACAGGTGTTGACGATGGACATTGGATTTGGCGATGTTGTCACGCCAAGTCCGATAGACCTTGACTATCCTGTGCTACTGGAGCAACTGCCAAGCGTGAACATCATGGCCTATTCGCTTGAAACGGTCATTGCGGAGAAGATGCATGCCATAGTGGACCTTGCCGACCAGAGCAGTCGCATGAAAGACTATTATGACCTATACAACATCTTGTCGAAAGAGAGATATGACGTTGATACGTTGCAGGAAGCCATCATTCGTACATTTGAGAACAGGCACACTTCATACGATGCCGACACCATGTTTTTCCGCAAAGACTTTGCCGATAATCAGCAGATGCAGGTTAGGTGGCAGGCTTTCTTGCGCAAGATCATAAAAAACGAGAATGTCACGTTTGCAGATGTTGTAGTTTACATTCAGAATGAGTTGCGCCCATATTGGGAAAAACTGTCGCACGAATAAAGTCATTGCATAAGGAAAAGTAATACAGTAAAAATACCCCGATTTTATTTTTCCAACTGGAAAAAAACAATTTCCCAACTGGATTTTTAGTTTTTTCCAGTTGGGTGGCTTTTTTGTGTGTTTTAGGTGTAGCCTTGCTACAATCTGACAATCATCTACCGCTGATGTACCCCAAAAAAGGTATGTCAGCGGCATTTATATTGCGAAAATCTTCGTTTTGCGCAAAATGTGAAAATATAGACGCAATTTGTGTAACAATAGATTGCGGTTTTTTGTGTAATTTTGCAGCGGAATTCAAAACAAATGAAAGGATTATGAATATCAAAAGCATCATCACAGCCGTACTGGCACTGCTCGTATCGACGGCATGCAGCGGCAACAAACAACAAACAAAGTTAGAAACATCAAACGAAACAGCAGTTATGGCAAAGGACAGTAAGGCATTGGTAGTGTTCTTCTCGCATGCGGGAGATAACTACTCAGTAGGAAACATCGAGGTGGGCAACACGAAGATTGTGGCCGACTACATCACGGAAGTGACGGGTGCGGAGCAGTTCGAAATCGTGACCCACAAGTACGACGGAATGGCTTATAACCCGCTGATTGAACTGGCCAAGAAGGAGGCGAAGAACGGGGAGTTGCCGGAGTATGAGGGCGACATCGACCTCGCGGGTTACGATGTGGTGTTCATCGGCGGTCCCGTGTGGTGGGGCACCTATCCGCAGGTGATGTTCACGTTCTTCAAGAAGCATGCGAACGACCTGAAGGGCAAGACTGTTATCCCCTTCACTACTCACGAGGGCAGCGGACTGGCCAGTTGCGTGGAAGATGTAAAGGAAGCCTTCCCTGATGCTAACGTCACGAAAGGTTTCAGCATCTACGGCCACGAGGTGCGCACGAATAAGGCAAAAGTTGAGAAGTGGCTGCAAGGATTAGGATATTAAAACAATACAAATATGGAGTACATCAGATTATCAAACGGAGTGGAGATGCCGTTGCTGGGCTACGGCGTGTTTCAGGTAAGTCCTGACGAGTGTGAACGATGCGTGACGGATGCGCTGAACGTAGGCTACAGGCTCATCGATACGGCGCAGGCTTACCAGAACGAGGAGGGTGTGGGCGCGGCTTGGCGCAAGAGTGGAATCAAGCGCGAAGACTTGTTCCTCGTGACGAAGGTGTGGATCTCGAACGCAGGCGAGGAGAAAGCCTACAAGAGCATCGACGAGAGCCTGCGCAAGTTGCAGACGGAGTACATCGACCTGCTGCTGATCCATCAGGCCTACGGCGACGTATTCGGCACGTGGCGGGCGATGGAGAAGGCCTATCGAGAGGGCAAGGTGCGCGCTATCGGCGTGAGCAACTTCCAGGCAGGCCGCTTCTTCGACTTTGCGCACTACGTGGAGCTGAAGCCGATGGTGAACCAGTTGCAGTGCAACGCCCTTGCGCAGCAGACGTGTATCGAGCCGATTCACGCTGAGTTCGGCACGAAGGTGATGGCGTGGGGACCGCTTGGCGGACAGGGTGCTGAAGGTATCGTAAAGAGCGAGGTGTTGGCTGCCATTGGAGCGAAGTATGGTAAGACTGCTGCACAGGTTGCCCTCCGCTGGCTCACCCAGCGTGGTATCGTAGCCATCCCCAAATCAACTCACAAGGAGCGCATGGCGCAGAACTTCGACATCTTCGACTTCACACTCTCCGACGATGATATGTCGCAGATTGCCACCCTCAACCAACAGGACGCGGGCTTCATCAATTTCGACGACCCACGGTTCGTGAAATACTTAATTGAGAATTACGGATAATAAAAAAACAACTATGTTAGGAAACTTGTCTTATTACAACCCAACCAAACTGTATTTTGGTGATGAGTCTTTGAACTTCCTCAAGGACGAACTGAAGGGCTACGGCCCAGTGGTGCTGCTCAACTACGGTGTGATGACCAATCCCACGCTTGAGAAACTGAACGAGGGCGTGAAGATTGCCCGCGAGAACGAGGTGGACCTGATTCTTGCCCTTGGCGGCGGCAGCGTGTGCGACTATTCAAAGGCGGTGGCGGCATCAGTCTATTACGAAGGTGACTATTGGGATCAGTTCTGGCTGAGACAGCAGAATCCCGCCGAAGGCCAGCGACTATTACCCGTAGGCTGCATCTTGACGATGGCTGGCACAGGCTCGGAGATGAATGCTGGCACGGTGATTACTGATGCCGAGCACACTTTCAAGGTGGGTCATGTGTTCGACAGCCGTCTGATGCCTAAGTTCTCCATCCTTAACCCGAAGTTCACGATGACCGTGCCCGAAAACCAGATGAAGGCAGGCATCTACGACATCATGAACCACATCATGGAGCAGTACTTCTCTAACATCGATGACAATACCAGCGACTACTTGGCTGAGGGTCTGATGCGCTCCGTCATCCACAGCAGCCGCATAGCAGTGAAGAATCCACAGGATTATGAGGCACGCTCCAACATCATGTGGACCGCCACATGGGCATTGAACACGCTCATCGGACTGGGTAAGCAGCAAGACTGGATGGTACACATGATTGGTCACAGCGTGGGAGCCTGGACACACGCCCCTCACGGCTATGCCCTCGCCTCCGTCTCGATGGCCTACTATCGTCGCGCCATGAAGAACGGTCTTCCTAAGTTCGTGCGCTTTGCCAAGAATGTTTGGAATATTCAGGGAGATGGAATGACTGATGAGCAGATAGCCGAAGCTGGCCTGCAGGCCCTGAAAGCCTGGATGCTGGAGATTGGTCTTCCACTCTCCATCAGTGAGTTAGGTGCCACTGAGGATATGATTCCCGGCATCACCGAGGGTACTATCTGCTATCCCGCAGGTTATCTGAATCTGACGAAGGATGACGTGACGGAAATCCTGAAGGAGAGTATGTAATATGAATCGAATCGTCTATTTATTTGCAGCATTATTGACAATGGTAACAGTAAAAGCACAGACGCTGACGGAGCATGAGGTGCAAGAAGGAGCCAGCAACGAGTGGTGCGAGCCTGTGGATGATGCTAACTATGATGCACTTAAATAAAAAGGAACGGAATATGTACAGTTTGAATTATAAGGTAACGACAAGTGCCTGTGACAGCGAGGGACGGCTGAAGCTCTACTCTGCCCTCCAGATGATGCAGGACTGCTCCGAA
>ONAK01000020.1 GCA_900315765.1 uncultured Prevotella sp.
AGCCGACTTAGATGCAGGTCATCTCAACTGTACGTTCATCTGCTGTTGGTGGGGAGATGGCTGTTCTGAGCGTTGTCCGCGTGTCCGCTTTGGAAAAGTACATGTGGTCAACTGCCTTTATGACGGTAATGACTTTAAGTATTGCGTAGGCTACGGCGTCTATTCCAATATCTATGTGGAGAAATGTGCTTTCGTGTCGGAAAAGGCAAAGAAGAAGGCTCTGAAAGACTATCGTGGCGATAAGGATTTCAACATTAAGGTTGTGGATTGTCTGGGAATAGACGACGTGGAGTTGTCACAGGGTGAATGGGGGCAGTTCGTGCCTAACTATGACTATAAGGCTTTTAACGCTGATATGGTGGAATCTGTTCTTAAGAATAGCGAAAACGGCGCAGGTGCTACACTCAAGATTCTACTTTAATTTTAAGTAACAGCCCTGGGCGCGACCTCGTGCATGGGATTGTAGCAAAAGGAAAAGAAGTCACCTCAAACTGAGGTGGCTTCTTTTGTGATTATTTTTTGTATTTCTCTATCAACTCTGTGAGCGAATCGCCGTGGTGGGCCTCCTGCTTGGCAAAGATTTCCATTTCGTCGGCAGCTTCATCAAAGCCTGCCGCGCGAAATGCCTGGGCAAACTGCAACACCTGCTTTTCGCCATTGTACTCGGCTTTTGAGAACGACTCAGCAATCTTCCAGATATCGCTATCATATTTTGCAATCAGCGTGGCATAGAATCCTGCATGAACAGCCTCCTGATTAGCCATCTCAACAAATCGGTCGAATACTTCCTGAGGATATCCCTGCTCCTTAGCCATACGTGCCAGTGCATAATAAAGCATCACACCTGCTGCCTCGGCTTTTGCAGCACCATCGCAAAGCTTCTCAAAGTCGGTGCCTTTTGTAATTCCGTAAATCATTTTATCTGTCTAGTTTTATTTTACTTCTTTTTCGATGATTGTCTTACCTGCGCCCCAGGCATCGGCAACCTTCTCGCCTACTACGCGATAGGTTCTCTTGGCTGAGTCGAAGATAACTGGCTGCAGCTTGCCAAGGTCGATGTTGCCTTCTTCGTCGAGGATGCTCTCGTCGGCACTCATATTAACGATCTCACCAACCACACGGGCTCCACCGTTCTCGTCTTCATCGAATGTCACAACCTTACACTCCAGGGTGAGCTTATACTCATTGATGATTGGAGCATCAACATTAGGACTCTTGGTGATGGTGAAACCTGCCTTGGCCACCTTGTCGGGCACATCGTTGCCTGATACGATGCCGAAATAGTCGCTCTGCACGATATCGTCCTTGGTAGCAAAGCTGATGGTGAAGGCCTTCTTCAGTCGAATGTTCTCAGTGGTCTTGTGGGCCGAGAGCTGGAAGGTAATGTGCTTAGGACCGCACTGTCCGCCCCATGCTGCCATCATCACATCGGGGTTCTCTTTCTCGTCCCATGTGGCAATCATAATGGCTGGAAGCGGCGTGATAACGGCTGCATCGCCAAAGTTCTTACGTCCCTCTACATCCTTTACTGCAACCTTCTGCTCAGTAGGATTCTCGTTGGTAGCTGTTGCGCTCTTCTGTTCTTTGTTTCCGCAAGCAGCAAAAAGCAGTGTACCTGTCAGCATGAATGCCGAAAACTTCATTGATTTTTTCATAAGTCTGTTATTTTTATTACGTTTACTATGCGTAGTTAAGCGCTGCAAAGGTACAAATAGAATTTTATATCGCATACGATTCAGAGAAACTTTTAAGAAGGATTAACTAAATGTCGCACGCGATAAAAGAAGAAATAAACAAACGAAAAGTTGCAGGTGCATTATATTTTTTGTATTTTTGCAGCGATTTATTTATCGTTTTGTGCAACTATGCGAAAAGCTGAATCGTCATTGATGCAGAAGATTATTTAAAAACTGATTATGACCAAAGAGAAATTTGAGGTAATTTACCGTAAATTCTACCCAAAGATGTACCGACTGGCGAGGACGATACTCTACGATGCCGACGAAAGCAAAGACGTGGTGAACGACGTGTTTGTGAAGCTGATGAGAGAAGAGATTGCGCCACAGGAGGACAAGCTGGAAGGCTACCTGATGACCAGCGTGCGAAACAAATGTCGCGACAGACTACGTCATAAGGGTGTGCGCGAGCGGGTGGAACAGCTATACCAAAAGGAGATGATGCAGGACAGCATCGTGACGATGAACGACGACGACCGGCTGGAACGACTGAATGCGTACATAGACCGCGAGTTGCCCCCTCTGAGCAGACAGATACTGAGACTGAGGTTTCTGAGCGAGATGAGCTACGACGAAGTGGCGAAGGCCACTGGAGTGGAAAGAACCACAGTGTACAGACATCTGACTAAATCGATTGAGAGTATTAGAGCATATTTTAACGCAACAACAGAACGATAAATCATTATGAAGAATATAGACAAAACAGAGTTGCTGCTTGACATACAGGAGCACCCAGAGAAATATAGCGACGAGCAGCTGAACAGTCTGCTGGCCGAAGACAAGGAACTAGCTGAGATGATGGAGCAGCTGGCCACCACCAAGCGCGCACTCGCAAAAAAGGATGCCGAGGAGGAGCAGCCCGACATGGACGCGCTGTGGCAGGAGTTTGAGGCTGAACACGGCGAGGAGTTTGACAAGCCAGAGGCCAAGCGCATCAGGATGCCGCTGCGCAAGATTGCCGCCCTATTCATTGGCGCAGTATTCACAGCTGGCGTAGCATTTGCCGCCATACAGATGGTGATGAACGTGAGCAAGCCTGCACCAGAGCCCACAAAGACGGAGGCTCCTGCAGCAGCACCAAAGGCAGTACAGCCTAAGGACGAAGCGCCTGCAGACACAGTAGTTGCAGAAAAGTCGGTGACATTCGACAACATCACACTTGAGCAGATCCTGACTCAGATTGCAGCACACTACAAAGCTGAGGTGGAGTTTGAAAACGAGGATGCCCGCTCATACAGACTCTTCATCAAATGGAACAGCGACGAGCCGCTGGAACGCATCGTGGAGCGACTGAATAATTTTGAGAGCATCAACATAGAACTGAAAGACCATAAGATGACCGTGAAGTAATGAGGCGCCTATTCTTATCACTCTATATCTGCTGCTTGGCCCTGACAGGTCAGGCACAAATCATCAACCGAGAATACAACAACGTATCGATAAGCGAGGTGCTGAAGCAGCTGAACGAGCAGTACAAGGTGTACACCATCAGCTTTATGTACAACGAGCTTGAGGACTTTCGCATCACTACCAAAATTCGCAACAAATCACTGCCCGACGCCATACAGCAGATGATAGGCTTCTACCCTATCCGGATGACTGTGAAGGGCAACGAGATCATCGTGGAATGCCCACAGAAGAGTACCCCACGATATAAGGGCACGATAGTGGACCAGCAGAACCACCCTGTGGCCTATGCCAACATAGCGCTGCTATCGGCAGACGACTCGACACTGGTAGCAGGAGGCGTATCGAACGAGAGCGGCCTGTTTGTCATCCCCTGTGAGCAGAAGCAGTTACTGGCGCGCATATCATTCGTAGGCTACAAGACCACATACAAGCGCTGTAACAGCACACAGATGGGCACCATACGCCTGACGCCTGACAACCACATGCTGAAAGGCGTTGTGGTGAAGGGCACCCCACAATACCAGACAACCATGGGCGGCATGGAGATAGCCGTAGAAGGAACGCTGCTGGCCAGGATGGGAACAGCGCTCGACGTGCTGGGACAACTGCCACGCGTATCAGTTAGCGGCGGCAGCGTAAACGTGTTTGGCAAGGGCTCGCCGCTCATCTACATCAACAACAAGAGGATACTGAACAGCCAGGAACTGCAGCAGCTGAAGTCGGAAGATATCAAGTCGGTTGAGGTGATTACCAACCCTGGCGCACAGTATAATGCTGAGGTGGAATCGGTGATCAGGATAAATACTCGTAAGCGCACTGTAGAAGGTCTGAGCATACGCAACGACGCCAACGTGGGCAACAACACGTGGTGGAACGGATACGAGGAGCTGATGCTGAAATATCAGACCAGGAAGTTTGAAATCATTAACGATGCCTACATCTATAGCAGCGCATTCGGCGAAGACAACACCCTGGACATTGGCATACACACGGATAACGACAACATCGAGATAAAAGAGTATATCCCAACAAAAGCGCAACAAGCAGGAGTCTCTGAATATCTGGCTACCGACTATCTAGTGAACGACAGCAACTCGATAGGTGCTTCGTATCAATACTACACCATGTTTCACTCGAACTCTACAGGATGGAGCCAACAGGATTTTGTAAGAAACGGCGTGATGGAGGGCGTGGTGATTGCCAATATGAACCTGAACCCCACGTTTCAACGACACACGCTCAACGCCTACTATCAGGGAAAGATAGGAAAGATGGCCATAGACCTGAACGGCACGTATTACGACGGCACTAACGAACGTAATGACGTGGTCACAGAGACCAGCGAAAAACTTGAAGACCGCGAGGTGCACTCGAGCAGCAAGGAGAGAAACCGCATGTATGCTGCCAAGCTGATACTCGACTTCCCCATGATGGGCGGAAAGCTGAAAGTAGGCACTGAGCTGATCAAGACAAAGTCGCACGGCGTGTTTACCAACATAGAAAACTACGTCAAGTCGAGTGAAACAGAAATCAAGGAGCACAGCATAGCAGGATTTGCACAATACAACCTCTCGATTGGCCACTGGCACATGGGCGCTGGCGTGAGATACGAGGACGTGGTGAGAAACTACTTCCTCTTCGGCGTGAAGCAGGACGACGTGAGCCGTACGTATCACAACCTGTTTCCCAACCTGGCTGTGGCGTGGAGAGGAAGCGACTGGAGCTGGCAACTGAGCATGAACGAGAAGATGCATCGCCCAAGCTACCACAACCTGCGCAACTTCATGCAGTACGACAACCGCTATATGTACGAGGGAGGAAACCCAACACTGCGACCAGAAAAGGTGTACAACATTGAGACGAGCGCCACATACAGGTGGATAAGCGCCACATGCGGCTATACCTATATTAAAGATGCCATGGTGTGGGTAGACCGACTGCTGGACAACCAGGCGATAACCTATACCTCGAACATGAACTTCGACCACTACCAGTCGCTGTATGGCACCATCTATCTGGCTCCTATATTCAAGGTGTATCGCCCCACACTGGAGCTTACCTATCAGCAGCAGATATTCAACGCCAAGGATTACGGATGCAGCAGGAACCTGAATAAGCCATCGTTCGGATTCAAGATGAACAACCGGTTTGTGTTCAGCAAGTCGCTGATGGCAGGATTCTCAGTAAGAGCCAACACCAACAGCTACGATGGATTTGTGGAGAGCCGCGGACGCATAAGCGTAGATGCAGCCATCAGAAAATCGTTTGATAACGAGCGTTGGGTGGTGATGCTGACTGCCGAGGACATTTTTAAAACAGCACGCGAGCGATGGACCATGCACGGCATGGGCACAGAAACCACCAAGAACTGCTACAACTACAACCGCAACATTACCTTACGACTGACCTACAACTTCAATAATACCCACACCAAATATAAGGGTACAGGCGCAGGTAATGATGAGAAAAAGAGAATGTAATGATGTGATAAAACAGAAATCCCGAGGGTTTGTAACCCTCGGGACGCTGTTGTCATAATAAATAATGATGCCTTACAGCAATTATTAATTGTTATGATTTAAAATCTTATGCCTCTGCAGGAGCCTCCTCGGTAGCCTCGGCCTCAGCCTCAACCTCCTCAGCAACTTCCTCTGCAGCATCAGCAGCAGCCTTCTTGGCGTCGGCAGCAGCCTTGATAGCAGCCTCAGCATCGGCAGCAGCCTTCAGCTCAGCAGCGTTCTCAGCAACAACCTTAACAGGCAGCTCAACGATTACCTCCTTGTGGAAGTGAACAAGAGCTACATAGTCGCCAATCTTCTTGGCATCCTTCATGGTGATGATCTTACGATCAACCTCCTTACCCAGCTTAGCGAGCTCCTCAGCTACCTGAGCAGCACCTACTGAACCATAGAGCTGGCCAGTAACGCTAACCTTTGCAGCAATCTCGAGAGCTACACCATTGAGCTGTGCAGCCTTCTCCTCAGCAGCAGCCTTCTGGGCAGCCAGCTTGTGAGCCTGCTGCTTCAGGTTCTCTGCGAGAATCTTCTTGGCTGAAGGACTGGCGATAACACCCTTACCCTGAGGGATGAGGTAGTTACGGCCATAGCCTGACTTAACATTCACGATATCGTTCTTGAATCCCAGACCGATAATATCTTCTTTCAGTATAATTTCCATAATCTTGCGTCCTCCTCTTTAATTATTTCATCAAATCGGTTACGTAAGGCAGCAGTGCGATCTGGCGGGCACGCTTAACGGCCTGAGCCACACGGCGCTGATACTTCAGAGATGTACCTGTGATGCGGCGGGGAAGAATCTTACCCTGCTCGTTCAGGAACTTCTTCAGGAACTCGGGATCCTTGTAGTCGATGTACTTGATACCGCTCTTCTTGAAACGGCAATACTTCTTCTTCTTTGTATCGATAGAAGGAGCTGTCAAATAACGGATTTCACTCTGTTCTGCCATAGTTTAAGCCTCCTCTTTTTTACCAAGCTTTGCACGACGCTTCTCGGCGTACTCAGCAGCATGCTTGTCAAGTTTAACTGTCTGGAAACGAATTACCTTCTCGTCACGACGGAAAGCGGTCTCCAATGTCTTAATCACTTCTGGCTCAGCCTTGAACTCTACCAGGCAGTAGAAACCTGTAGACTTCTTCTGAATAGCATAAGCCATCTTCTTCAATCCCCAGGCCTCTTCGTTGATGATCTCTGCACCCTTATCGGTCAGGACCTTCTTGAATTTTGCGGCCGTTTCCTTCATCTGTTCATCAGACAAAACGGGAGTTAAAATGAAAACGGTTTCGTATTGATTCATACTACGTTAAAAAAATAAATAAATTAATAAATGTTTTGCTTAAAGCGGGTGCAAAGGTACGAAAAATAATTGAGAATTGACTATTGACAATTAACAGGCGACCTTTATTTAATGATTTTTAATATTTTTCACCCTTTTTCTGATGCCGAACGTGCAAAACAGCTCCTAAAACGATGATTATCAGACCAGTAAGTAATACCAGATTATGATCAGTAAAACCTGCAAGATAACTGACAATCAAAAGGAGAGCACCAGTAAAAACCAGTGCTACTCCAAGATATGTATTTAAAAGTTGCTTCACAGCTTTACTCGTCTTCTACCTCAGGGGTAATGAGCTTGTAGCCCTTACCGTGGATGTTAATAATCTCAATCTGAGGATCGTCCTTAAGGTGCTTACGCAGCTTGGTGATGTAAACATCCATAGAGCGAGCATTGAAGTAGTTATCATCAATCCAGATGGTCTTCAGGGCAAAGTCGCGCTGCAGAATCTCGTTAGAGTGGCTGCAGAGCAGAGCCAGCAACTCGTTCTCCTTGGTGGTGAGCTTGGTCTGCTTCTCGCCTATCTGGAGCAACTGCTTCTGGGTGTCGAATGTGAACTGACCCAGGCGGTAAACTGTTGACTCGCGACTCTTCTTGCCCTTGGTGCGGCGCAGGATGGCCTCAATACGGAACACGAGCTCCTCCATCGAGAAGGGTTTGGTGATATAGTCGTCGGCACCCAGCTTGAATCCCTCGAGGATATCCTCCTTCAGAGTCTTGGCTGTAAGGAAGATAATGGGCACATCGGTATTGGCTGAGCGAATTTCCTGAGCGAGCGTGAATCCGTCCTTCTTAGGCATCATCACGTCAAGTACACAGATATCGAATTTTGTCTTGAGGAAAGCCTTGAAGCCAGCCTCACCATCAGCACAGAGTTCTGCAACAAAGCCTTTGGCCTGCAAATACTCACGAAGCAGCATTCCGAGGTTCTCATCGTCCTCGCAAAGCAAGATTTTCAGTCTGTCATCGTTCATCATAATTCAAAATGTTTTTGAGTTAATACTATATTTTATTTTAATTTTCGTCTTCTTTAAGCACTGGCAGCGATATGGTGAAGGTGGTGCCTTTGCCCAACTCACTGTCGCACTTGATCTCGCCATCGTGCAGGTTGATAATCTTCTTGACGTAGGCCAGACCCAGTCCGAAGCCCTTCACATCGTGCACATTACCAGTGTGGACGCGATAGAACTTCTCGAAGATCTTCTTGACATTCTCCTTCTTTATGCCCTGACCAGTGTCGCGGATAGAGAAGTAGAGGTGGTCGCGATCGTTCCACGTCTTGATATAGATATCGATTGGCTCATCGGGCTTGCGATACTTCACTGCATTATCCATCAGGTTAGTGATAGCGTTCTGGAAGTGAACCTCGTCGACATAGAGGGCCGAGTCGATAGCCTCAATCTCTGTATATATCTTACCTCCAGTGTGCTCTACACGCAGTGTGAACGACTGGGCGATATTCTCGATCATCTCATTCAGGTCGAGCTCCTTTTTCTTGAAGATGATGCTCTTCTTATCGAACATCGACATCTGGAGCACCTTTTCTACCAGGAAGCGCAGGCGTTTCGACTCATCGTTGATAACCCCACTGAGATGCTTGGTCATCTGCTCGCTCTTGGTAACGCTATCGTCGTTCATCATCTGCGCTGCCAGCGAGATAGAGGCGATTGGTGTCTTGAGCTCGTGAGTCATATTGTTGATGAAGTCGTTCTTAATCTCAGTATAGCGCTTCTGGCGGAAGATAACCACGATGGTGAACAGGAACGTGAGCAGAAGCACAACGGTGAACACCACGGCAGGAATCATGAAACGTACACTCGAGAAGATGTAAGAGCTCATATTGGGGAAGTGAATCTTCACCACGCCCTTATTGGATGTAGGATCGTTCTGGAACAAGGCCTGTAGATAAGAATACTCCTCGCCCTCGGCCGAATACTCTGGACAGCGGTAGACCTCACGACCATCGGCAGTCTCAACACGCAGGTGGTAAGGGATGTTTATACCATTGTTAAGCAGCTCAGTACGGATATCCTGATCGAGCAGCTTAAAGTTGATACGCTCTTTCAGGGGCTTGTCGCTGGCTGTATAAAGAATCTTATAAACTACCTCGTCGAGCAGGGCGCGTTCGTATACATAACGGTTGCGCACAATCTCCTGCAGCGACTTAGAGGCCTCGGCAATAGAGTTCTTATCAGTGCGAAGAATCATGGCCTTGGGCACATTGGCTGGGCGAATAGCAAAGGTCTTAAGCTCGAAGCTGGAGTAAACAGTACCATCATCGGCAGCTACTGCAAACTGATGAGAGTGCTTGACAGTGCCATCAAGACCATCGACCATGACTGAATCCTGCTTAAATGCCTTGCGCTCTGTTTCCTTGATATCCTTCATCAGGTAACGCTGCGTCTCATTCATCTCAAGATTTCGAGAGGCCTGATACAGACTGCGGTTTACGCTCTCATCAAACTGCTCCTTCTTCATCTTCGCCATCGCATCGATGTACGATATCTGAAGGTAAAGCAGACCTATAAATGAGAGGCCCATTACTATTGCTATAATCCAAATCGTTCTTTTCTTCATATCGAGTGCAAAGATAAGCGATTTCTTAATACGGAGGTCTAAATATGTTAATTATTTACGCGATATTTCGCAAAATTAACAAGATTACGGGTTTTTAGTTGAATTATTTTAATTACAAAAAGAATCCCCACTATCAACATAGCAGGGATTCCAACTTAAAATATGGCGTGAAGATTAGTCTTCGTCCTTCATCTCTTCCTCATGCTGCTTGATAAGAGCCTGCTGGATATCGTTTGGCACGAGCTCGTAGCTTGAGAAGCTGGTTGAGAACGATGCACGACCACCAGTAATAGAACTCAGAGCGATAGAGTAGCTTGAAAGTTCCTTGAGAGGAATCTTTGCGCTGAGCTTCTGATAGCCGCCCTCTGAATCCATACCCATGATGATAGCACGACGGCCCTGAAGGTCGGACATCACATCACCCATGTAGTCGCCTGGAACCAGCACCTCGAGGTCGTAGATAGGCTCAAGAACCTTTGGACCTGCCTCCTTGAAGGCTGCAGAGAAGGCATTACGGGCAGCCAGCATGAACGAAAGCTCGTTAGAGTCAACTGGGTGCATCTTACCATCGTAAACAATCACGCGAACGTCGCGGGCGTAAGAACCTGTGAGAGGTCCCTGCTCCATACGCTCCATGATTCCCTTCAGGATAGCAGGCATGAAGCGCATATCGATAGCACCACCAACAACTGAGTTGATGAATACCAGCTTTCCACCCCACTCGAGGCTGATTTCTTCCTTACCCTTGATGTTCATCTTGAACTCCTGACCATTGATCTTGAAGCTTGTAGGATCAGGCATGCCCTCAGTGTAAGGCTCAACAATCAGGTGAACCTCACCAAACTGACCAGCACCACCAGACTGCTTCTTATGACGATAGTCGGCACGAGCCATCTTGGTGATAGTCTCACGATAAGGAATCTTTGGCTCGATATATTCTATCTGAATCTTCTCGTTGTTCTCCATACGCCACTTCAAGGTGCGCAGGTGGAACTCACCCTGACCATGAACGATAATCTGGCGCAACTCCTTCGACTGCTCAACAACCCATGTAGGATCCTCCTGGCGCATCTTGGCCAGAGCAGCCATCATCTTCTCTGTCTCAGCCTCGTTAACGGCCTTGATGGCACGAGAGAACTTAGAGTTTGGATACTTGATGAAGTTGAACTTATTCTCGACATCCTTACCATTAAGGGTGTTACCTGTCTTAACGTCCTTCAGCTTAACAGTACAGCCAATATCACCTGCAACGAGCTGATCAACCTGAATACGATTGGCACCAGCACATGCATAGATAGTACCTAAACGCTCCTTAGAACCGCGATCGGCATTGGTCAGGTCGTCGCCACTCTTAACAACACCACTCATTACCTTGAAGTAAGATACCTCACCAATGTGTGGCTCAACACCTGTCTTGAAGAAATAGAGCGACTCTGGGCCATTGGCATCAGCAGGAACATCCTGACCAGCAGCATTCTGGATGACAGGCATCTCGCTAACGAATGGTACAACATTACCCAGGAATTCCATCAGGCGGCGAACACCCATGTCCTTACCTGCACATACGCAGAATACAGGATAGATGCTGCGAGTTACAAGACCCTTGCGGATACCCTCACGCATCTCGTCTTCGCTGAGGTCCTCGCTCTCGAAGAACTTCTCCATCAGGGTGTCATCGCCAGCAGCTGCAGCCTCAACGAGCTTAGCCTTCCACTCCTTAGCCTTCTCCAGCTGATCGGCAGGAATATCCTCGATGATTGGAGCACCACCCTCGGGCTTCCAAGAGTACTTCTTCATCAGGAGCACGTCGATAACTGAGTTGAATCCAGGACCTGTAGAAATAGGATACTGAACAGGCACGCAGTTAGGACCATAAACCTCCTTGAGCTGATTAAGGATAGCATCGAAATCGCAGTTCTCGCGATCGAGCTGGTTAACCAGGAAGATAACTGGCTTATTAAGCTTCTCTGTATTGCGGAAAGCGTTCATGGTTCCTACCTCTGGACCATACTGGCCGTTGATAAGGATAACAGCCTGATCGGTAACGTTCATAGCGGTGATTGAACCACCTACGAAGTCGTCTGATCCTGGGCAGTCGATGATATTGAGCTTCTTGTTATTCCACTCTACATGGAATACAGTAGAAAACACCGAGTAGCCATATTCCTGTTCAACAGGGAAATAATCGCTAACGGTGTTCTTCTGCTCAACAGAGCCACGACGCTTGATAATACCTGCTTCGAAAAGCATACTTTCGGCAAGAGTAGTCTTGCCGCTACCCGCACTGCCAATGAGTGCAATGTTTTTAATTTCGTTAGTCTGATATACCTTCATATCTTTTGAGTTTTAGGTGAATAATCTATATCGGGCACTAAATTAGGTATTTTTTGAGAAAACACCAAAAGTTTCTTTTAAATTTTAAACTAAATTTGTAATTTTGCGCCAAAAATGGCAGGATTATACATACATATTCCATTTTGTAGCAGCCGATGCGTGTATTGCGGCTTCTATTCGACCACGGCGCTGGAGCTTCGCGAAAGATATGTAGATGCTGTTTGCAAGGAGATAGAGTTAAGGCGTAGTAACAATCCTATACGTACCATTTACCTTGGTGGAGGCACCCCATCACAGCTATCAACAGAGCAGTTGAAACGCATACTTGACAGCGCTTATATATATAATAAGGTGGAAAATGATGCTGAGGTGACCATTGAGATGAATCCTGACGATGTGAACAAGGAAACGGCAGAGGCGCTACGAGAGTTTCCAGTAAACCGAATAAGCATGGGCGCACAGACCTTTGACAACGAGCGACTAAAATTCCTACATCGCAGGCATCATGCAGCGCAAGTAAAAAATGCAGTAGAAACATTACGTCAGGCTGGCTTCAGGAACATCAGCATCGACCTGATGTACGGATTTCCCAACCAGACGCTGGATGAGTGGAAGACTGATATAGAGAAAGCGCTGGAACTGGATGTAGAACATATATCGACCTACTGCCTGATGTATGAAGAGGGAACAGCTCTTCACAAACTTCTGGAACAAGGTAAGGTGACTGAGATTGACGAGGAGTTAGAACGAGAGATGTACTACACATTGATAAACCGTTTAGAATCAGCCGGTTATGAGCATTACGAACTGTCTAACTTTGCCCGCAAAGGCTATCGCAGCAGACACAACAGCAGCTATTGGCGAGGGATACCATACATAGGAATAGGAGCTGCAGCCCACTCTTACGACATCAAGACGCGCAGCTGGAACATAGCGGATATCAACAAGTATATAGCAGCAATGGAGCAAGGCAAGCGCCTGTATGACGAGGAGGTGATAGATGCCGACACGCGATACAACGACGCCATCACAGTGGAACTGCGAACCAAAGAAGGATTAGACCTCACTACCCTATCCGAAGACCAGCGCCAATACTGTATCGCCAACGCCCAACGACATCTTGATGCTCATCTGCTGAAACTGCAAGACAACCATCTGGCACTAACAAAGGAGGGACTGTTTGTTAGCGACATGGTGATGAGCGACCTGATGAGAGTTTAATGTTTTAATCGCTTGATGGCGAAGTAGAAATAGGCTATCAACAAGGGGTAGCCTACATAATACAGCGTGGTGATGCTGAACACCGTATAGAGCACAGCACACACAGCAGCCAGACCAACAAGATAAAGGATTGCCTCGCCAAGGGGCAGCAGGCGCGTTACCTCATCGACTGTAGCAATGGCCACAATGATAAGCGCCCAAACAGACGAAACGAATACACCAAGCCAGAAAGGCAAGGCAAAGGGATTGAGCGACGGATGATAATAGAAATGGCGCCAAGTCTCTGGTCCGAAAAGCTGGATACTGCTATAAAGCACAGCAGAAGAGGCTATGAGCAGACAAAGAGACGTGGGATAGAATGACTTGATATCATTGAAATGCACAATCTTAGAACCCTTACGCATCAAGCGGCGAAGTCCATAGGCTGCGCCTGTCAACACGCAGAAAGCCAGGAACACCAGCAAGTGGGTGTTTGAGAAAGTATCGATGAACTGACTGATAGGATCATCGGGCGACACCTTCGACAGGAGTTCGTTCTCATGAATCCAACCAAATGTGAGTTGGTCGCGAGCCACTTTTACCCAAATAGAATCGATAGAATCAGAAGGTACCGTCTTGATATCAGCTACCACCACATGCTCGTTGCGATGTATGGTGATAGAATCCTTCTTCTTCTCCTCGCCTATGGATTCAAGCTCTATGCTCACTACATCAGGAACTGACATATCCTCTGGCTGCTGGGCAACAACCACCAGCGAGTCGCCAGTAACCACAAAGTTGTAATTCTGAGTATAATGATGCGTGGTATAGAACGATATAGAATCAAGCTGCTGCGCAGTGAGATCCCAAGCATCAGGCGTTATGGGGCCGCGATTATAACAGGATGTAGTGAATAGTGAATAGTGAATAGTGAATAGTGATAAGAGCAGAACCCTCATCAACTTCCTAACAAACGTATTATGATTCCTCTCACTTCTCACCTCTTAATACATTCATCTGACAATGTTTACAATCGAACTCAAGACGGAAACGGCGTCCATCGCCTAAAACAAGCGACAACGGTTCGCGCCAAGTAGGACGCTTACCACCACGCTTTACACAATAGCCCAGACTATAACGCAGGCAATGACGGCACTGCATGATAGGACCATCGCCACCTTTCAGTTCATAGGCCGACAGCTCAGTGGTGCCATAAAAAGCCGCACTCTGGTGGTTTGAAATATTGTTTAAGTAACTCAATTCCTTAACTCCAGGATTCTTCCCTACCCTTGCCTGCTTTATCTCGCGCTTAGCTTCGCCCATGGCATCAATCAGTTGGCGACGCATATCAGACAACTGACTATTGGGGATAAAGAAATTAAAATCGTCAGGCACTTGAACCTCTGCACACTCGTAGATGGTTTCACCAAGTTTTGACAACTGGCGCACAATATTCTCGCGAGGCGACTTCTGAGCCAACTGATGCTCGGCAGCGAAATGCACGGTTACACCATTTGAACTTAGCTCAAAGCCATCGTCGACAGCACGCAGCGCGATACTGATGGCAATCTTGCGAGTGGCACTGGGTTTCGACAAGATACGCTCAAACTCCTGGTCGTTATTACGATACAAAGCCATTCCTGGGCGCAATCCTGCTGGCATCTTAAACGGGTAGATACGATTGCCAGCCACACGATTGGCACGAAAGCCTTCGAACTGGCGATCGCTGTTCAAGAAGCACAAACCATCGCCATTAGCAAAACTGGCTGTACCTGCAACATTAAACGAGTCGTTACGAATCTCTTTCACCCTTCCCACAAACTCGCCTACGGCCTTGGGGGTATCGAAGGATGCGATATCAGGCTGGCGCCCATTAACAAAATATGTGGTATAGCCACGATTAAAGGTGCGATTAAGATTGGGAGTAAACGTATACTCACATCGCCCTTTAGAAGCACGGCAATACGCATCAGGATGCTTACGGATAAAGGCATTCAGCCGCTCGCTATAAGCAGCAGTAACATTCTTGACGTATGCCACATCTTTCAGTCGGCCTTCAATCTTAAATGATACAGCGCCAGCCTCGATAAGCTTATCAAGATTGTCGCTCTGGTTCATATCCTTAAGAGAAAGCAGATAGCGCTCATGCTCTATCTCTGCCCCATCAGCATCGACAAGCGAGAAACGCATACGACAGAACTGGGCACACTCACCACGATTGGCACTACGCTGGAAACAATGCTGCGAGGCATAACAGATACCAGAATAGCTGACACACAGGGCGCCATGAACAAACACCTCGAGCTCAATATCAGGCACCTCGCGATGAATCTCGGCTATCTCTTCTGCTGACAATTCGCGCGCCAAGACGGCTCTCGAGAAACCAAGCTGCTGCAACCAGCGGACTTTCTCAACAGTGCGATTATCAGTCTGTGTAGAAGCATGCATCTCGAAGGGTTTGCCATCCATAAACTTCAGCAATCCCATATCCTGCACCAAGATGGCATCTACACCTATCTCAGCCAGATTGTCAATCAGCTTATGAACCTCGTCGAGCTCATCATCGTAGACAATGGTGTTGAGCGTTACATATATCTTGGCACCAAATTGATGGGCATAAGCGCAAAGCTGCTGGATATCATCAATACTGTTACCAACAGCAGCGCGCGCTCCAAATTTGGGTGCTCCAATATATACGGCATCGGCTCCATGATCGATGGCAGCGATACCACAAGCCAGATTCTTGGCTGGAGCTAACAGTTCTAACGGAGTCACTAGGCCTATTTGATTTCGTCAATATTATACGGAGTCTCCTGATAAACATAGTAGTTTATCCAGTTTGAGTAAAGCAGATTGGCATGAGCACGCCAAGTTACAAGTGGCTCATTATCAGGGTTGTTATCGCGATAGTAGTTCTTTGGCATGTCTACATCGTCGCGTATTCCCTTATCGCGCTTATACTCATTGTCGAGTGTGTTGGGAGCATATTCCAAATGGCCTGTGATGAAGAACTCACGACCTCCGCGAGCCATCACCATGCTTACCCCACTCTCTTCTGATTCTGCCAGAAGCGTGAGCTCTGGGTTAGCCAGGATATCCTCACGATGAATCTCTGTATGACGACTATGCGGCATCATAAACACATCGTCGAATCCACGGAATATGGGCAGGTGTGTTACCACCTGAGTCTGTGGGAAGATGCCAAACATCTTCTTCTTGAGCGGATATTTGGGCACTCCATAATGATAATAGAGACCAGCCTGAGCTGCCCAGCAAATGAACAGCGTACTGGTGACGTGGGTCTTGGCCCAATCAAATATATCTGTTATCTCATTCCAATAGGTAACATCCTCAAACTCCATCGTCTCAACAGGAGCACCTGTGATAATCATGCCATCGAACTTCTCGTTTCGCATCGACTCAAAGTCGCGATAGAACATCATCATGTGTTCTATTGGCGTATTCTTGGGAGTGTGACTCTTAAGCTTCATAAAGCTGATCTCCATCTGCAATGGCGTATTCGACAGCAATCTGATAAGATCTGTCTCTGTGGTAATCTTAAGAGGCATCAGGTTAAGAATCACTATCTTAAGCGGACGGATATCCTGAGTTGTGGCCCGCGAGTTATCCATGACGAAGATATTCTCGTTTTTCAGAATATCTATGGCGGGCAGTCTGTCTGGTAATCTTAAAGGCATTTCTCTTTTTTCCTATCTTTTAAAACTTCAACACGCAGCACGATACGTTGTCAAGTCCTCCTGCTTCAACAGCAGCATCGCACAGGTTATTGGCATCACAGCCATTAGTAAGCAATGTGGTAATAACATGGTCGGGCAACATGTCTGTCAAACCATCGCTACACAACATGTAGACGTCGCCAATCTTTACATCTTCAGTCATCTTTACGATGTCCATGAAAGACGAAGAACATCCGCCTCCGATACAGTTGGTGATGATATTTGAATGATGCGATGAGCCAAGCATATTGCTGAGCGAGTGATCAGTCGTAAGCTGGGTGAGCTCGCCATTGCGGAAACGATACAGGCGACTATCACCACAGTTCATGGAATAAAACTCTCCCTCATAGAAAGCTATTCCTACCAAGGTTGTACCCATGCCCTTATACTGTTCATCGCTTCTTCCCTTGGAGGCAATCACATTATTGATAGAATCCAACCATCCTATCAACATCTCGTTGATGCCGTTAGGATTGAGCCCTGTGGGCAAATCGTGAAAGAAGAATTGAAGATTATGCAAAGCATCACTACTGGCCACATCACCACGATTATGACCACCCATGCCATCTGCAACAGCTACAATATATCTATCGCTATTTGTCAAATCCACTCGTGTCTCGAAACCATCATTTCTCACGAAATGATTTCCAACAAGTATCATATCCTCGTTCTGGCTTCGTACACAGCCAACCTTACTGGCAGATGTTATTTGTATTGTTATCATATTGCTTATTAACTAACTATCGAATTATAACTTGAAGATTAATGTTGGCAATAGTGAGTATATCACCATTCGACAACGTCATCTCTACTTCTGGCTCTAAGGGGCGTTGATTAACTCGCGTACCATTTGACGAGTTCTTATCAATAACGCACCAGCCTGAGCCTGGTTTATACTTTAACTGGGCATGAACACCAGAAACATAAGAATGCTGTTCGAAGAACTGGACATATGGGCCCTTACGACGGCCAATAATAGCTCCGTTCATTGCAACGATTCGTATATTGAGGCTATCATTTGCTAATGTCAGTGCTGGCAGACTGCTATGCGAAGGACCTGCCTGAGCAATAGAAATGCTTGGTCTTGGAGCAACGCTTGGACCTGCAGAAGCACTAGGACCTGCAGCAACGCTTGGACCTGCAGAAGCGCCTGGTGCTGCAGCAACACCTGGTGCTACAGAGACACTTGGTGCTGCAGAAACGCGTTGTGCTGCATAAACATTTGCTACATTCACGTTTACGCTTGCCATTGGCTGGCGTTCTACAGCTTTCTCATGTCGTGAAACCATCAAGCCGCCACAACGGGTGCAACGCCTTCCCAGTCCCACATGACCGCACTGCTTACAGAACGACAGTTCCTGCCCACATTGGTCACAGAAATAGGAATCATCCTCTATTCCCTCTTTACATGCTGGACAAATAATCATCTTTTATTTAAATATCTTCTGGTAGTATAATCTGATATGTTTCCTTCGTAACCTGATCAGGCGGCAGCATGGATACACGCTGCGACAGCTTCTGGATAGTAGAATCCAACAGGTTGCGCATCTCGCGGGCATTGCCCCAAGAGTCGCTCTTGGCAAGCACCATCTTGTAGATCTTGTCGAGTGCCTTGAGCTCTGATTCTGGCGACAACTGGTACTGCTCCTTCTGAGCCATATGCTTGTAGATGGCAAGCAGCTCGTCTGGATCATAGTCGTCGATATGTAACTTATGGGTAAATCGGCTGGCCAATCCGGCATTCATCATGAGGAACTCTTCCATCTTGTCCTTATAGCCTGCAGCTATCACAACAAACTTTCCGCGATCGTCCTCCATACGCTTCATCAGGGTATCGATGGCCTCCTTACCATACATGTCGCCTCCATCGCTCAACGTGTATGCCTCGTCGATAAACAGTATTCCGCCCATCGCCTTATCACACATGCTGTTGACAATCTTAGGAGTCTCACCCATGTATTTTCCTACAAGTGTGGCACGGCTGGCCTCTATCACGCGTGATGTCGGCAGGATATCCATTGCCTGGAGCACCTCACCCATCTTACGAGCTATCGACGTCTTACCTGTACCTGGATTACCTGTAAGGATGAAGTTCATAGCCATCTGCTGAACATTACCAGCGCCCATAGCTGCACGCTGCTTCATGAACATGCTCTGAACTGCGAGCCTACGAATAGAATCCTTGACGCTGCGCATACCAATGAACTCCTCGAGCTCGTTGAGAACAACGTCGAGTGGACGGGCTGCTTCGCTCTGAGACATTGGCAGGTCTTCCTTGGTAAGGGCGAACATGTCGGACTCCTGGAATCCTGGCTTGCCCATCTCCTTGACAAGGCGCTGACTCTGACGCTCAACAGCCTCGTTGAAGATACGACGTGCCTCACGAGCGTTACCAAAGTTCTTATCACGACGCAGATAGAGCTGCTCGAACAAGCGGTGTATAGCGGCCTTTGTATCCTCGTCGACAGTAAAGTTCTTGCCTGCAGCAAGCTTCAGGAAGATCTCTGTCAACTCGTCTGGTGTATAATCGTCAAAGTGGATAGTCTGCGTGAATCGGCTCTTCAGACCTGGGTTAGAATCAATGAAGTCGTGCATATTGTCTGTATAACCTGCAACGATACATATGAACTTACCACGATCGTCTTCCAAACGCTTCAACAGCGTATCAATAGCCTCAGCTCCGAAGGTGTCGCCATCACTCGACTTCAGCGTATAAGCTTCGTCGATAAACAGTACGCCACCAAGAGCCTGATCAACCAACTGGTTAGTCTTAATAGCCGTCTGACCAGAGAAGCCAGCTACCAACTTAGAGCGATCGGCCTCAACAAGCTGACCTCTTGCAACTACGCCGAGTGTCTTAAAGATATCGGCCATGATTCTGGCCACTGTGGTTTTACCTGTTCCTGGATTACCTGTAAACACATAGTGCTTGCCTTGGAACGTATTGGTTTCGCCACGAGCAATCTGCAGATTGAGGAATGCCGTGAGATTTGCAATCTCCTTCTTGACACCAGAGAGTCCAACAAGGCCTTCGAGCTTCTTCAGACAGTCGTCGGCACTTACGGTTTGTGGTGCATCGTATGGTATATCCTCCTGAACAATGGTCATCAGCTCCTCGTTGCTCATCGTTGAGATGTTTACACCCTGCAGACGCTGAGCCTGTTTCTTGCATATCTGATCGAAGAGAGTACGCATGGTACGACCATTTGCGAAGTCCTTGTCGCGCGAGTCGTACATCTCCTTGATCATCTTCTGAGTAAGAGCCTGTGCATCTGGCGAGAAGATATACTTCTTCTGTTTTGCAAACACCTGCATAATCTGATACAGCTCGGCTGGTGAGTAGTCCTTGATATCGAGGAAGTAGTTGAAACGACTGCGGAAACCAGGATTAACACGGAACAGATTCTCCATCTCTGTGCGATAACCTGCTGCAATCACGATGAATTGTCCGCGATCGTCCTCCATTCTCTTCATCAGCTTCTCCAAGGCCTGTGCGCCTTGAGCGTCTCTATCGCCTGAAGCACTTACTGGAGCCAAGGTATAGGCCTCGTCAACAAACAGGATTCCCCCCTTAGCCTTATCGCAGAGGGCATCAACCACTTTTGGCGTTTCGCCTTGATACTGGCTCACCATCTTGGCACGGTCAACCTCAACCACATGGCCACTATCCAGATAGCCTATCGCTGCAAGTATCTCACCCAGCTTACGAGCGATGGTGGTCTTACCTGTACCAGGATTACCTGTAAGGATGATATGCATCGACATCTTCTCCTGCTCACCAAGTCCACGTTCTGCACGCTGCATGGCATTCTGAACAGAGTAAGCCATCTCCTTAACAGCGGCCTTAACCTCATCCATGCCGATGTAGGTATCCAGATCTTTCAGGATATCCTCAACAGAACGCTCCTCAGGTACATAGCCCTTGATATCGCCAATCTCTACCCTCGTAGCACTGGCGCCGCGACTGATATATTGGGTAAATATATCTTCAGCCGTTTTATTAGCCAGATGGCCGTTTCCAAACGTCTCGTCCTTGATCTTTACCTGATACTTGAAGAAGCGCATCAGCTGCTTTTCAGCCTCAGGCGAGTATTCTGTGATACCATACTTAAAGCGCAGGTCCATCTTACATATCTCAGTAAGCTCCTGATAACCAGGAGTGGTCATGCGGAAGGTGTACTTGAATCGGTTGGCTACGGCTGGGTTACTCTCCAGGAAGTCTTCCAATCCCTTTGTTAATCCTGAAATGATTACTATTGGATTGTCTTCCCACTTGTCCATCTCAACAAACAGTTTGTCGAGAGGGTTTACCTGGTTGGAATACTTATCTGGCAGCAACTTCTGCACATTGTCGAAGAACAGTATACCGTTTTTAGCCTTCTTGATATTATCATCCCATTTGTCAACAAATCTCTGATAATCCACTGCATCTACCATCATCAGCTTCGGCTTCTCGATAATCTGATGCTGGTAGAAGTAATCGCGCAGTATCTCTGCCAATGCTGTCTTACCCGTTCCTGTCTCACCAATCACTACGGCGTTTAATGAAATACGGGCATTCGAGATATCCTTGCGAGAACGCAGAAACGTATATGTATCGACAATGGTTTTCAGCTGACTCTTCACTTCGTCGAGTCCAACCAGCTTATCAAGCAAATCAGTACTTGTAAGTGGTTGTCCGCACCACTTACAGAACTTTGCTATGTTTCTGTTTTCTTTATGACAATTCTGACAAACCATTTTATATTATGCGTCTCTATCTATTTTCTTAATAATGTTTGCTGGAGCTTCCTTCATGTGGCTGTTAGGATTATTGATATTCAGCATCTTTGGACTGAACACAATGAACGAAATAACAAATACCAACATCAGCAGGCTCCACAGCACATAGTGCAGCACACTCTCTCCACTGATGGAGCGAACCTGATCAGTTACATCGTTTAACAATCCGAACTTAGATCCTTTGAATTTATAAGATCTTGCCTTAAAGGTATAGAACAGGGGCTCTATCAAGTTCGACTTGACGTCGTTTTCCAGAACCTCCGAAATAAGTCTGCTATCTGCTTTCTCGTCGCCTCTGAAGTCGGTTAAGTGACATACCAACATATAGATCAGCGTTATCACGATGATAGCAACATTAAATAATGTGGGATGCGATGCACCTATATACTTTAATATTATAATAGGTATAAAGCAAGTGAACGCACCAACCAGTCCCCAGAAGAATGAGAACAGGAAGTCGTAACCCTTGAAGAACGAACGAGTGCCCACGATAATTCCTGTCATACCTCCCAATGGAAGTCCGATACTGAGGAACGTATGAGAAAGGATATACGCAGGATTGGTAACTCCAAATATGATTACGAATACCAACCACACGCCACTCAGGCCGTAGAACGCCATACGCCAGATATTCTCTTTTGTCTTAGCTCGCTGCCAACTGTCTTTCACATGTTTCACACGTTTCTGAGTTTCATCGCGTGCATCCACAAAGCGCTTATAGTATCGCTGCGATGGGTCAATCTTACCCATAGCCATCAGCCAGTCTTCAATGGCATGCTCGTATGAATATTCCTGAGCGAAATCGGCATTGGGGTCTTCATGATAGAATACAGCCATCCATTGGGCCAGCGAGCCGCTGCGCACTTCATTGCGGAACTGCTGCATCTTTTTACTCTGCAGATTGCGTCCGTCAGCATATTCGATGCCATCAGGCATGATATAGGTAGGCGTTACGCCCAATATTCTGCAGAATCTGTATACTGCAGTCTTAGCATCGTAGGCGCCAAGCCTTTCCTTATTCTCATCGCTCTTAAAGTCAAAGCAGCGCTGATGCTCATTGTACATCTCTGTCCATCCATGAAGTTGAGCATAATATGCAAATCGGCCATCCAATTCAAGCATATCCTTCATCTCCTCTTCAAACTCTTTATCAGAAAAGTTCTGGGCCTTATGCAGACGTGCATTCAGTAGCTCGCCAACCTGCATGGGGGTGAACGCGTTGGCCAGATCGTAAGCCGACTCACGATTCAGATTATACAGAACCTTGTATGCAAGATTTTGAGAATACTGCTGACCATTTATCATGATTCTCAGACTCTCACATGCCATTGGATCTTCGTGGCTGTACATCCAGGCCAGAAGTCGCCCGTCTGTAAGACTACGCCACTCGTCATCAGTAATATCATCATTGCTATATGCCCTCACAATCTCGTTGATAGTGGATGAAGGGTGCTTAACCATGAATGGTATCTCTGGATCAACTTCCAGCACGATCTTCATAATAGCCACTCTTACCTCATCTTTATTAGTACGGTCAATACCTCTAAAATATGAGCGCAGACGCTCCACATCACAACTTGTATGGGTTTCTACATATAGATAGAATGGATCATTTTCATTGTTCAGCGTTAACGCATACTCGTCCTGATTACTCAACAGCGAGATACAGATACTATGGATATCGTCGCAAAGGCTTCCTCTTAGATCTTTATATGGATAGGTGGGCTCCATAGCATATACCGATGCCATCAGTCCTGCCCTCTGATCTATGGGATAACGCTTTGTAATAATATCTTTTACGATTGTGCTTAGCTTACTGTTTCCACAAGCATCAAGCCACTGGGTGATACGACCATTATACAGATATCCTATGGCTAATTTCTCGTTGGCCAACAATAGTGGAACCAACTCATGAATGTTATCAGCAACCAGATTTCTTTCTGGGTCGACAATAAAACTCTTGTACTTAAGGAATGGTGAAGACAAATCAACCTTAGGACTCTCGCCAAGGAACCATTGCTCAACCTGTTCGTATCCCCAACGGTTAATTGGGTTTACTACCGTAAGACCCATCACCAGAAGTTTGATTCGATCAGGCAGCTCATTCATGCGAGGAATACGTCCTTCATTCTTCTGACGCATCATCACACGCTCGTTGGTACTCATTGGCGATTCGCCCAACCATAATGTCATCAGACTTATACCCAGCGAATAGAAATCAGCTTTAGGCGAGATTTCTACAACACCGTCGATAACATCAGAGTACATTTCAGGAGCGGCATAGATAGGGGTACGGGCCTGAGTAGTCTTATGGGCCTTACCATCGTCCTCAAGCATACTTGAGATTCCGAAATCTCCCAGCACCAGCTCATTATGGTCTTTATCGCGGAAGAAGAAGTTGCCTGGTTTGATATCCTTATGAAGAATACGCAACTGATGGCAGTAAGCCAAAGCGGCTGCACTTTGCAGAGTGATACGACGGAACTTGTCCATATCGCCCTCCAACTTGTATTCTGCCATTGAACCTCCACGCAGATACTCCATCAACTCATAATAACGATGCTTGCCGTCTACGTATGTCTTACCAAAATCGTAAACCTTCACAACCATCTCGAAGTCGAAGTTCAGCACTGTTTGCAGAATCTTTCTGTTGACGTCGAAGTTGGGATAGTAAACCTTCAGCACGAATTCCTGCTTGTTCTTTTCAACCAGGAACACCTGCGCTTCGCCTGTATTCTCACTCAGGACCTTTACACGCTTGTAGTCCTGACCTTTCAGTACAAATATGCTGTCATCAACTTCATTGCGCTGCATTTTTTGCTTATGCGCCCTCTGAGTATTGCTGGCAGACGAGATAATCGAGATATTAACACTCGGACGAGCCTTTGGTTGAGGTTGTGCCGACTGGGCTGTTCGCACGGTTCCGCTAAGATCGCCACCGCCTGAACCAACAATCTCTATAACGGGCTTGGGCGCAGCTGGCTTTGGTGCAGCCGACTTGGGTGCCTCAGGTTGTGGCATCGCAGGCTCTTCTATTGGCATCTGAGGCATCTGAGGAACTCGTATGGTACCATCCAGAGGTTTCTCGGCCGATGCTTTTTCGTTCTTCGGCACATCCATCATGGGCATGGCAGCACGGATAGTTCCGTCTAATGGCTTAGCTGGCTCCTCTGTTTCAGGAGGAGGCATTGGGATTGAATCGAAGTTGGTTACTCTAACCGTTTTGTCGACATTAACCTCTTCGTTCTCGTTTACCCTATTTTGTGGAGTTCGAACCGTACTCATTAGATATCGTCTTTAATTTCTTTTCTAGTACCCTTACCAAGAATAATCCACTTTCCACCCATCTGAGGCTTGGCGCAGCCACATGGACTTGAGTGTAGCGCATGCTTGAAATTGCACTCCCAAGCCAGTCTTACGCCTTGTGGCTTACAGGCCATAGCATAATTTCGCACCTGAGCAGGCTTGGGCTGTGGCTGCTGTGCCATCTGGTCGAGCAAACGCGACAACATATCCATACGTTCTTGTTTCTTCTTGTCGTGTTCCTCTTTGCTCATGACCTTATGCTCTGTAAGATTTGCATCTACACGATCCAAACCACGGTCTTGTGCAAGCAGCATAAGTACTCTCTGGCGCAATTCCTGACTCTTACGGTCACGCTCTCTATCCTTTTCATTGGTATAGGGCATTTTCATCTCCAACTCCTGCAGTTCGTCGGCCAGCTTCTGCATCTGCTTGAATTCTGGCATCTCCATAACCTTCTCCTTCAGCAGGCGGGCTTCTTCTGTAAGAGCAGTTCCACATTGTTTGCAGAAAGAGAAATCATTCAGCGTTCCGCACACAGGACAAGCGATACCGCCCCTAGGACTACCACATTCAGGACAATATGCCTCTGTTCCTGTAAGATAGGCGCCACAGAAAGAACATACATCCTTTCGGATATAGTGACGACAACTTTCACAGAAATCTGCATCAGCATCAACTTCGGCGCCACAATTTGGACACTTAGTCACGCCGATAGCATTACCACAAGATGCACAAAACAATGCATCTGGTTCGTTTAAAGCGCCACAATGAGGACAAGCCACTGCGTTGGCTGTATTCATCTGCATGGCCTGCTGATACTGAGGTTCCTGCACGCTACGTTCGCGGAACTGATCGCGCTGTAGAGGTTCTGAACCAAGGGAGGTTCGATCTGGGTTTAGTGTAATATCGTTCATCTCTTGTTGGAATTTTAACTTAAGTTAGGTGCAAAGATAACTAAAAAAAACAATAAACCAAAAAAAACCGCCGTAAATTTACATTTACGACGGAAAAAAAGGTATTTTTTGACTTAGATTACCACAAATCGAGGCGTTCCTTCTTTGGAATGAACAACTTATCGCCCTCTTTCACACCAAATGCCTCATACCAAGCATCAATGTGAGGCAGAGCTCCGTTCACACGCCAGCGACCAAGTGAATGAGGATCGCTCTTGGTACGATTGCGTATTTCTGCTTCTGTAATGTTACCTGCCCACACACCAGCATATGCATGGAAGAAACGCTGATCAGCAGTCAGACCGTCCTTGTCCTCGAGTTTGTTATACTTTGTTGCATTCTTATATGCTGCCCATGAAACCTGCAGACCACCATGATCGGCCAGATTCTCACCCAAAGTCAATCTACCGTTAGCCTTGAGGTCAGGCAGGACATTGATATTTGAGAAGAAATCAGCGAATCGGTCAGTACGCTCTGTAAAATTCTTTCCATCTTCTTCCTTCCACCAGTTATGCATATTTCCATCTTTGTCGTACATGCGTCCGCCATCATCGAATCCGTGGGTCATTTCGTGGCCGATAACCACACCAATGGCACCATAGTTAAAGGCATCATCAGCATTCATGTCAAAGAATGGATACTGCAGGATTCCAGCAGGAAAACAAATCTCATTAGTAGTTGGATTGTAGTAAGCATTAACGGTCTGTGGAGTCATATGCCAATCGTCGCGATCTACAGATTTTCCAACTGTATGCTCAATACGCCAAGCGTTCCAGAATTTAGAACACTCTTCCATGTTTTCGTAATAAGATTTGGTAGGATCAATATTCAGATTCGAAAGATCGGTCCATTTGTCAGGATAACCCACCTTAACATAGAATGAGTTAAGCTTCAGCAAAGCATTAACCTTAGTAGAATCATCCATCCAGTCCTGTGCAGCAATACGCTCACCCAGAGCTATCTGCAGGTTCTTTACCAATGTCAGCATACGCTTCTTAGCTGCCTCTGGGAAATACTTCTCTGCATAGATCTTACCCAAAGCCTCGCCCATAACGCGCTCTACCTGACTTGTACTACGTTTCCACAGAGGGTGATTCTCCTTACGACCTGAACGGATTTTTCCATTAAAATCAAAACTCTCAGCTACAGTAGCATCACTCAGATAGTTTGCTGCACCTGAAATAAAGCCCCACTCCATCACATCGCGATACTCAGCAGGCTTAATGTTGCCTACTACCTTATTAGCACCAACGAGGAAGTCTGGCTGACCAACAACCATCTCCTGAAGATACTTGGTATCAATGCCCTGAGCATTCATCACCTTAACAAGTGGCAGATTGGGGTATTTGGTCTCAAACTCCTTCAGAGACATTTTATGATAGTTGGCCTCTGGGTCGCGAAGCTCTGTACGACTCTTACTAACCTTTGCCAGCTCAGTCTCAATTTTCATAATGTTCTGCATCTTCTTGGTAGCAGCGCTCTTGCTGAAGCCAAACAACTGGAACATTTTTACCACATGCTTCTTGAAAGCTTCACGAATAGTAACTGTAGCCTTATCGTTGTCGAGGTAGTACTCCTTCTGGCCCAACGAAAGTCCACCCTGATATACATTCAGGATATTCTGGGTAGCGTTCTTATCGTCGGCACCAAAACCTGCATAGAAGAACTCCTGTTCTCCATAGGGAGCCTGCTCAAGCTGGATAGCCAGCAACTGCTTATTAGTTTTTGCAGCCTCCAGCTTCTTTATCAGCGGCATTACAGGAGCCACACCCTCCTTATTACGGCGGGTTGAGTCCATAGCAAGCTTGTATAAATCACTCAATTTCTGTTCAATAGTACCCTTCGCATAGGTGTTACTCTGCAGTTCGCTCAAAATACCATTAATACGCTTGTCGTTAGTTTCCTGCAGACGATCGAAACTGCCATAACGAGAATAAGCTGCTGGCAGAGGGTTGTTCTTCATCCAGCCGCCACATGCATACTCATAGAAATCGTCGCCTGGACGTACATTCTTGTTGAAATCAGCCTGATTCAGACCTGATCCCAGATCACTCTGTGCCATCATCATCATAGAGACAGACGCCATAGTCATCATTGTTAAAAACCTTTTCATTTGCAATTTTGTTGTTGTTGTTTATGTGTTATAGTGTAAAAGTATCTAATTCTTCGCTGTATTTCTCCCAGCGTTCCACTTCTTCATCGAGCGAGCGCTTTATCGATGTATACTCTGTAACCAGAGTCATATCAGCAGCGTTTTCAGGCACCATCAACAACTCATCAAGCTCCTTTAGTCGCTGTTCCATCTGCTCGATTTTAGTCTCCGACTGCTTCACAGCTTTCTCCAGACGATTCTTACGCTTCTGCTGCTCCTTACGTTCAGCATAACTCAGCGCTTTATTCAGGGATTCTTGATTAGAAGCCAATTGCTCACCAGATATTCCCACGTTGGGAACATTTTGTTCCCTAGTTGGGAATGAATTATTCCCACGTTGGGAATCTTTTGGCTCCTTTCCGAGCTGATTCAAATCGCTAATCTTTTTCGTACGCAGGAAGTCGTAAATACCACCAAGGTGCTCACGCACTTTGCCGCCACCAAACTCATACACCTTTGATACAAGCCCATCAAGGAATTCACGGTCGTGACTCACTATGATAGCCGTTCCATCAAAAGCCTTAATAGCCTCTTTCAGCACATCCTTCGAAGGCATGTCCAGATGATTGGTAGGCTCATCCAGAATCAACAGGTTCACTGGCTCCAACAGCAGTCGAATCATTGCCAATCTACTGCGCTCGCCGCCACTCAGCACCTTAACTTTCTTGTCGCTTTCCTCGCCACCAAACATAAATGCGCCAAGTATATCGTTTATCTTCAGACGTATCTCACCTTTAGCCACATAGTCTATTGTCTGATGTACGGTTAGATTCTCATCCAAAAGCTGGGCCTGGTTCTGGGCAAAGTAACCTATCTGAATGTTGTGGCCCACCTTCAGCTCGCCTGTATATGGAATCTCGCCCATAATACATTTTACCAAAGTAGACTTTCCCTCACCATTCTTTCCCACAAAGGCCACCTTCTCGCCACGCTTTATGGTAAGCGTAACATGATCAAACACGGTGTGGTCGCCATAGTCCTTACGAACATCGTCGCAGATGATGGGGTAATCACCGCTACGCAAGCAAGGTGGGAACTTCAGATGCATGGCAGAATTGTCCACATCATCAATCTCGATAGGTACTATCTTTTCCAGCTGTTTTATCTTCTGCTGAACCTGCACAGCCTTGGTAGCCTGATAACGGAAACGTTCTATAAATGCCTTCATATCAGCCACTTCCTTCTGCTGATTCTCGTAAGCCCTTAACTGCTGTTCGCGACGTTCCTTACGCAGCACTACGTATTCGTTATACTTTACCTTGTAATCAATTACCTTACCACACGATATCTCTAGCGTACGATTCGACACATTATTAATAAAGGCACGGTCGTGACTTACAAGCACCACAGCACTTGAACTCTGGGCCAGGAATTGCTCTAACCATTGTATACTCTCAATGTCCAGATGGTTAGTAGGCTCGTCGAGCAGCAACACGTCTGGTTTCTGCAGCAAAATCTTAGCCAGTTCAATACGCATACGCCATCCGCCCGAGAACTCTGATGTTGGACGTTCAAAGTCACTACGTTCAAATCCCAGTCCTATCAGGGTACGTTCGATTTCTGCCTCATAATTTTCGGCTCCCATCATCATATACCGCTCATGTTCAGTGGTATACTTCTCTATCAGCGCCAGATAACTCTCACTCTCATAATCAGTACGTTCAGCCAACTCCTGGTTCATTTTATCCAGTCGTTCCTTCATGCGAGTGTTGTCGGCAAATGCCTTTTGGGCTTCTTCGCGCACAGTGGTGTCGTCTTGCAGAATCATCACCTGTGGCAGATAACCTATCTTGGTGTCGTTTGGTATGCTTATATTGCCTGCGGTGGGTTTCTGTAGTCCGCACAGAATCTTGAGCATGGTACTCTTTCCTGCACCATTCTTACCCACCAAGGCTATGCGGTCCTTGTCGTTGATAACAAAACTTGCGTCATCAAACAAAGGTTTTATGCCAAATTCAACTTTCAGTCCTTCTACTGATATCATCGTTTATCTACATATTTATAATCCTTGAACTGCTCCTTAGGAAATCTCAGCATCTCATCGGTAATACCTCCTGAGTGGAAATCACTTATCTTGATAGTTGTCCAAATGAACGCAATCTTAATCTTCACGCTTATAGGGCTATAAGTATTGCGCTCAAGTAGCGCGTGTATTTCCTTCATGCCTTTCCTACCCTTTATCAGTTTCAGCGTCACCATCAGTCCTCCTTCAGCCAGAGCCACGCTGTAGGTATAATTATCAGGCTCGAATTTAAACTTCTGCGAATACTTGTCCGACTTATTATTCTTGGCAGTGTGTATCTCCACCTCGCGCTTCTTTTTCTTTACGGTATACACAATCTGCCCGTCGTTCCACGAGCTCATCTTAGCATCCTCAAACTTACTCTTCTTGCCTTTATACCATATAGTGCCGTGGGTTTTATAAAGACCTGTTATATTTACGTCATAGTGCAATGTTGCACCTTTTTCGCCAAACACTTGTTGGTAGGCTGAATTAAATATGCGACGCGCTTGTCGGCTATTTGCTGTCTCCTGCGCCTGAATTGTGCACAGAGCACTAATCAGCATTATTATCGCAAAAATTATCCTATTTCTCATTATCTTTTCATTTTCGGAGTGCAAAATTACACATTTCTCGTGATTTATTACTATTTTTGCACACAAATTAACGTAATTACTACTTATATTTATGCAAAAGAACGTTTTTTCCTGTCTTATTGCCACTTCGTTAGGCATTGGCGAGAAGTATGTAGCTGCAACACTCTCACTACTCGAAGAAGGCTGTACCATTCCGTTCATAGCCCGCTATCGCAAAGAGCGCACTGGCAGCTTGGATGAGGTTCAGATAGCAGCTATCAGCGATCGATACGAAAAGCTACTCGAAATACAGAAACGCAAGGAAACTGTTATCAAGACTATAAACGACCTTGACAAAATGACTCCCCAATTACAGGAGCGTATAGATAAGTGCTGGGATGCCACCGAGTTAGAAGACATCTACTTGCCATACAAGCCTAAGCGTCGCACTCGCGCCCAAGTGGCTCGCGAGCAAGGATTAGAACCTTTGGCACTATTGTTGATGATGCAGCGCGAACACGATCCAGAACGTGCTGCCGAGCGTTTTCTTCAGGGCGATATAAAAACAGTTGAAGATGCCCTGAAGGGTGCACAAGATATCGTTGCAGAAACCGTTAGCGAAGATGAGCGCACACGCCAGCAATTACGAAATGCCTTCCAGCGCCAGGCTGTCATCACATCGAAAGTAGTAAAAGCCAAAGCCGATTCTGATGAGGCAGCAAAATATAGTGACTATTTCGACTGGAGCGAACCATTGAAGCGCTGTTCAAGCCACCGTTTGCTGGCAATGCGCCGAGGCGAGGCAGAAGGGATTCTTCGCATCAGCATTTCACCTGATGACGAGGAAGCTTGCGAGCGATTGAAACGACACTATGTATATGGAAACACCCCATGTGGTAGATTGGTAAGCGAAGCTATCGATGATGGCTACAAACGATTACTTAAGCCTTCCATCGAGACCGAGTTTGCTGCACTAAGCAAGCAAAAGGCCGACGAAGAGGCTATCCGTGTGTTTGCCGAGAACCTACGTCAACTGTTGCTTGGAGCGCCATTAGGTCAGAAACGCGTAATGGGTGTTGACCCTGGATTCCGTACAGGCTGCAAGATCGTATGTCTCGATGCCCAAGGCAACCTGCTACACCACGACGCCATATTCCCCCACCCGCCTGTAAACAAGCGTACAGAAGCAGCCTTAGCAATTCAACGCATGATATCCAAATATCAGATTGAAGCAATCTCAATAGGTAACGGCACCGCTAGTCGTGAAACCGATGCTTT
>ONAK01000021.1 GCA_900315765.1 uncultured Prevotella sp.
CTTGGGCTGCTGACACCCATTGCTCATGACTGATAGCACCGTTTCTTATATCCTGATCTACCTGGCGGGCACGAATTCGCAGCACTTCTATCTCCTTTCCAAGTGCCTCCATGTCCTCATGGGTGTACTCACGTTTCTTGTTCATTTTCGTCATTTATGGTGATACGTGTCTGGACTGATGTTGAAAGAAGGAGTATCAGCAGCTCACGGCTTATCCTATGGCATCTGCGGGCTTCCTTGAAATAGGGACTCAGAAAACGTCCGTCGTCAAACCACTTCGTGTATATCACGAATCCGTTTATGTCATAGTGCAGGATCTTTACCTTCTTCAGATCCTTCGAATAGAATATGAACGCATCACCATAAGTGTATGGATCACGCTCGAGCTCAGATAATAAGTAATATTACTCTTGAAGTTTAGCATGGCGAAGAAAGGCTTTGAAGCAGGCTTGTCACAGCTGCTAGGTTATTACTGTTAATGTCAATGAATCCTCCGTCGGGACTCTCCAGCCGAAGGTGAGATACCTGCCAGACTGACTTGGGTTGAGTCTTCTCCTCTTCGATGACCAAGGGAATGAAAGACTGAGGTTCTGGTTTCGATTCCTGGACTGGCTTTGTCTCATTGGGATATGTCCTCTAGTATTCCTGCAGCCATTTGTAATCGATGCCTTCATCCTGGCAGTACTTGCGGAGGCTGCGTCCGTTTCGATGCTGGTTAAAATCCTGCATCACTTTCTCGAAATATTCCTTTGTCTCCATTACTGTAATAGTTTAAACGGAGGCAAAGGTACCTCTTTATGGTAGCCGATGAGATATAAAGAACCAATCAACATTGACTACAAATGCAAGTCTGATTTTATTCCTTTTTGAAAACCTTGACACGTCAGCTATAAATCAACAATTTTTACGTTATTCCAATTTATTATCTTATCTGCTTCCTCAAGATTAACAAATTCAAAGTCATCGAGGAATTTTTTCCATTTCTTGAAGTTCCCCTTGATGCCGACATAAGACTTAAATTTTCTCTTAAGAGGCAACCCCTTTACCATTGGTTGTCCTGCATCAAAGTCCCTAGGGTGAAAGTAAGTCATCATATAATCTCGAGACATCCTGCCCCATCTCCTAATCATGAAATATGGGAAGAATCTGAAAAAACCTCCCCCCGTGAACACAATATGCTTTCCCATCACAGTATGGATATTGATGGGAAATTCCTTTATCATGTTCCCTGCTTTGGTTCGCAATATGGCAGGCTCTCCTTTTCCGTAGTTCGGCATACCGCCATAGTCATGGCGTGCGGGAAATACTGTGCAATCATATTTGAATCCCATTTCCACCAATTTATCGACTGTCCATGAGTTCTCCTCTGTGATGGAAAAACCTGGTGCTCTAAAACTATCTATGCTCTTTCCTATCACTGACTCTATGAGGTCCTTTGCCTTCATCGTATCTTCAATAAACTGCTCAGGCGTGAAACGAGTCGCTAGTTCGTGCTGATATGAATGACAGCCTATTTGATGTCCTCTTCGATTTATTTCCTTAATAATATCTGGATGCTTTTCGGCAAGCCATCCCAAACAGAAGAAAGTGCCTTTCAACTTTCGTTTATCCAGTTCATCGAGCAAAGGTATCAGGGCTATATCTACACGATATTCCCACTTTTCCCACTCAAAATCTTCCGAAATAAAATCGCAGTTGTACCAATCTTCTATATCAAATGTAAGTATATTCATCTCACTAGTGTCTCTTAAAATATTTTAAAATCAAAAATAAGTATCTCATGCACAACGTTTTAACTCTCCAGTACCCTGTCCGAGTTTTGAAATGCGTATCTTTGCATACGATTTCACCCCCAAATAAATATGCATATTGGAAAGTTTGTTTTTGCACAGATAATAGAGTTCCTTCCTCAGAGGCAGTTCAGACGTATCGTCGCCAGGTACAACGACAGAACCACAAGCTGGTCCATGTCTCATTGGAACCATATGCTGGTTCTGATGTTTGGCCAACTGATGGGCTGTGGGAGCCTCAGGGAACTTACAGATCTCACGATTGCTCATGGTAGAAAATCCAAACACCTCGGCTTTGGCAGTCAGCCGGTCAACAGGCAGATACTGTCCAGGGCAAATTCTCTCAGAGACCATCGTATCTTTGAGAAGTTTGCCTTCTACATGGTGTCTATTGCTCAAAGCAAGCGCATCACGAAAGAGTTTGAGTTGCACGGCAGGTTCTACGCAATCGATTCTACGACCATTGACCTCTGCATGGCAGTATTCAAATGGGCCGAGTTCAGAAGTACAAAGTCTGGCATCCGAATCCATACTCAGATTGACATCGTCACAGAGATCCTCGTGTTCTACCGAATCACCAATGCCAAGGTGCATGATGTCAACTCGATGGACTGGTTCACATACGAGCCTCTTGCCAGCTATATCTTTGACAGGGGCTACTTTGAACTTGCTAGACTCTATAGAATCCATGTATTCGGAGCCTTCTTCATCATCAGGGAGAAGGGCAAGCCTGAGTACGAAATTGTCGATGGCGAAAGCATCCTTGACGGGACGGACAACGTGCTCAAGGATCAGACTATCCGCTTCACCAAGAATACGAACAAAGAAAAGTATCCTGGTGTCATCAGGCGTATCGTCTATTATGTTCCTGAGCTGCACAGAAGCTTCGTCTACTACACGAACAACTTCTATCTCAAAGCGAGGGAAATCGCACTTCTTTATAAATACAGATGGCAGGTGGAGCTGTTCTTCAAATGGATCAAGCAGCATCTCCAAGTCAAGCGATTCTGGGGTGAGTCTGAAAATGCGGTACGGATACAGATACATATCGCCATCATCACATACTGCCTCATTGCAATCATCGAACATGATCTCAAGATTGACAGACCCATATTTGAGGTCATGCGTATCCTTTGCAAATCGGCACTCACCACAGACTGCATCCGAGACCTGTTCCAACCTTTCGGGTAGAAGCAGGATGACAAGCCCGACGCGCAACTCTCTTTTGAATTTATATACGATTAACATCTATTAAGAGACACTAGAGTATTCATCTCTTTTTGTAATGTATTCTACCTCTTATTGAGTTTTTCCTTGCAGGTCCTGCATGAGAATTATCAAAAGTTATGTAATAATGTATAAAATACTCGTCTGTCTCAATATGTCCAATACAGAACTCCAGCCAGTTTTCACCATTGGTCATATAGTCGCTCGCAATCTCTTGGAAATGCTCTCCGTCATTGCTCACCCACATTGCTATCTTTCCGTATCCATCATTGTCTTTCTTACCCCCATGAGCCTTGTCCGCAATGTGGTAATAGTAAGTAGGATATGCAATATATAAATCCTTATGATACTGATGGACACACGGTGTATAGATGTCATAATCTCCCCTTTTGACGTTTCTCATGATAACCGGAAACTCATTTTTCAACGTTGTAATTTTGGAGCCTAAAACTGTCTTTGACAAATAATTAACGGAGAGTTTAGAAATATCAGGAGTTGTTGTCTTAAATAAAGAGACATTCCTAAATCTCACCCTTTCGTGATGAGGATGAAATTTGGGGATTACTGGAGGTGACCAACTTCGCAGATACCACCAGTAGGAATGCGTCCACTTATTCCACATCAGTTGGTTCTGTGTATCACAGTGCATCGGAGCAGGGTTGCCCTTTTGATCAAAAACTATACCATTTCTACTCTCAAATAAGTACAATCCTCTTTTTTCATTACCATCTTCATCATAGATTCTATCAGCAAGCAGAAAATATATGCCATCCTTATATTCGACTGATGCCCCATTAAACTTGTCTGATATGATGTTGTTGCTCGTTTTGCCATCAAATTCATATTTCCCCAAATTCGGCTTCGTCCAATGTATACCATCCTTTGATTGGGCATAACAATAAATTAACCTATTAGGAATTTTTTTGCTATATGACCTATAGTACATGACATATTTATCACCCACATTTAGGATAGTGGCATAGTGCAAGTTGTTTTCCCAACTTTTATTGCACTTAATAGCTTCAAACTCTTTGTCCGGCGCCTGCATAAGCAGTGACACGGTAGAATCTCTATCCTGGGCTGAAATACAAGATTCCCAGAACAATGAAAGTACTAGAATTAGTTTCTTTATCATTAGCTCAATGTTCCCTTTTTTTCATGTCTGCCCTGTAAGTCATCAGGTGTTCAATGGTATAAGTTAAAAATGGAAGAGGATCGCGCCAACTCCATATATAATCGTGATTACGCCTGAAATCAAACCAAGACGGTTTGCTTCTAAACCTATCGGCCGATTTAAGGAGCCAAACAATATCTGTGTGAAAATAGCGTAAAGCCTCTCCTTCCCTAAAGTCAGATGGATAAGGCGACATCGGCACATCATATACCATATCAAACATTGCCTTTACCGTCTTTACACCTACCAAGTCACAAATCTTGATTCCAGAAGGTATACGACCGTTAATCTCAATAATCTTGGGAGTATTGTCTCTTGGGTCATACATGAAACAAACGTGTGCCAATCCAACCCATCCCAGCTTTTTCAGTAGCCGTTCAGAATACTCCTTCACGTCTGGACGGTTGATGGTTCTGCTATAGCAGCCAGGTCCCCCATCCACAGGAAAAGATCTGAATATCTGAGTCCCAACGTTAAAAATCACCTGTTGGTTCTTATCAAGAAAAACCCTGCAACTATAACGTGTACCAGAATGGGGTATAAATTCCTGTATCACGTACTCTTCCACCTTGATGATGCCGTCTGCTATGTATTTCTCCAATTCCTCACGACTTTCGACTTTTTTAAAACCAGCCGACCCACTACCTTTACGGGGTTTGCAAGCTAATGGGAACATTACTTTAGACAGGTACTCGTCAAGTGACTCTTCATCCATCTTTGTCCGCGGACATGGTACGTTTATTTCCTGACATATACGCATGGTTTCCTCTTTATCATACGCTTTCAAAAAAGCTGCTCGTGGTGCAACGATAGCTTTGACATCTCCCAGTTCTCCATTATCTTTCATAATAGTAAGGATATTGGTTGATTTTTCTATCATAGGAAAAACAATGTCATAGTTTCCTGTTGCCAATTCGCGTTTTATGACTTCCTTATACAAAACCTCATCGTTTCGTATACCATGCACCACTTTCCTCTTGTGAGGGTAACGTGAGGCATACCCCACATCCAGCTTACTGTCGTTAATCGTGGTGATAATGCAGCCCAAATCGTGCAGCTGTCTTAGGATGCTAGCTTGCTGTCGTCCAAATCCGTCTAATACTAGCACTCTCTTTCCTTTATAGTTCATATTGCTTGTAAAATTTGTTTATTAAACATCCCGACGTCAACTCATGGTATTTTTCCAAGATATCCGAACGGGTCATTGGATTCTCGGGCTCACCTTTGGGATAATCGACCTCAGAGCTAAATTGTCTTCCATCAATTGTGGTAATATGAATAATGGCAGCTCGCTTTTGGGGGGACCAAGAAGTTAGCATATCACTTATTTTCACTGAAACCCGCTGACACAGGTCAAGTATTGAAGGGTCGTTGATCACCTCATCACTATAATCTTCAAGTCCAACATGATCTTTGACCAAAGCCAATGCCACGCTGAATGGCAAACTTAGTTTAGCCGAAGCAGTTCCAGGTATAATTATATGATCATGCCCTTCCACTGCTAATTTATAAGTTTCAACTTCAATTTTATCAATTTCCAACACCTTCAATGAATATTCATGCTTAATTGCCAAAGCTGCTTCAATGGCTGGGTGGCAGTGTCGGCAAGCAGCATAAGGTTTGCGGTATATCTGTTCTATCTCAAAGTGTCCATCTTCGAAACATGTTAGTGGATCTGTACAGGCATCCTTACTCAACACAGACAGTAATCCACGTCTTCCTCCAATTGGATCTTCAGGCCCTGCATAACCTGCTCGCGCTACATAAGCCGCAGTAATTCCGGCAACAGACGCATGTGCAAGATTATAAGGTTTCAACTCTGAATCATTTTCCTGTAACTCGAGTAACCCCGCAGCCCCCCCGGTAGCAGCCGACAAGGCTGATTTCATTTCATTTCTCGTAAAATGAAAGGCTGTTGCCACTGCTATAGCTGTTCCTATCGTCCCGCATGTTCCACTAGTATGGTACCCACGTATCTTGTGCGATGGCTGCATGGACATAGCAGTTCTCACAGCTGCCTCGTATCCAAGTACTGCACCTTTAAGAACATCTTCTTGTGAAATGTCTTCAAGTTCTGCCAGTGGAAGTAAGGCCGAAAAAATAGATGCGCCTAGGTGAATCATCCCCATTCGGTGACCATCGTCTAGCTCTGTGGCGTGGGCGTTCATCGCATTAATCAAGGCTGCGTTATGCAGTGTTGTCACTTGGTCAGTACCTATTATAGTGCTTGTACCACACTGTCTGGTCACTGCCGCAATAAACTGGCGCACATTTTCTTGCATTAGGCGAGCACCAGCAGCAGCACAGCCCACATAGTCTATTGCACAGAGCCGTGCCTGATCTATGACATGATTGGGAAGTGCTTTATTCGCTACCTCATACAGATAATTGACAAAAGTATCTGTTATATTCATAAAATTCTTTTAGATTCTATTTCGTCTAAACGCCCTTCTTCAAAAGCTAAAACATTATTCATGGCACCTTGCAACATACTCCTAAATGCCTCACAAGTCAATCCTCCAATATGAGGGGTTAGAATTACATTATCCAACTCTTTCAAACAATAATCGTTCTTGAAGGGCTCTTCATAATGAGTGTCTAATGCAGCACCAGAAAGATGACCGTCTTTCAGCGCTTTATATAGATCATTAGGATTAATAAGTTTTCCACGTGCCGTATTCACAACAATAGCACCCTCTTTCAATTTTGATAGCGTAACATAATTCAACATCTCTGTATTCTCCTGCGTCAGAGGACAGTGGAAACTTAAAATATCAGCTACAGGCAACATTGTTTCAAAACTATCATAATAGTTTAAGCCTAGCCGTTGTTCTGTTTCAGCAGGTTGGCGAACCACATCAGTATAGACGACCTTGGCTCCAAACGCTTGCAGCATTTGAGCTACCAAACGTCCTATATTGCCCATACCAACCATTGCAACAATCTTGCCTTTAAGTTCTCGGGTTGTAACTCCCGTCAGTTGTTTTTTCCATTCACCCTGACGAGTCTGTTGGTTCACTTGTGGTAGTCGTTTTAAGCAGGCCAAAATTAATGTCAAGGTATGCTCAGCAACACTTTGAGCATTTATTCCTGCATTTACATACACAGGAATTCCACGTTGTTTAATGGCATCAATATCAAGCATGTCTGTCCCTACACCGGTACGTTGGATCATTCTCAATTTTGGAGCATTTTCAAGTACAGTCCTATCAATAGGCAACCTACCACTTACTAAAAAGTAGTCGGCCATGCTTGCCTCCCTAATAAGTTGTTCATGCGTTGCTTCATCCAATGTTTTCACAGAGAAGCCATGCGGACAGGCAGACATCAACAATTCAAGTGGCACCCCGGTATATCTTGCCGTATGCAAAATCTTTCTCATTTCAATGGTGCTATATTTAGCCTTTCCAAATACGAGTTTGCTTCTTTCTTAAATCCTATCTGTGAAGTCAGTTGCCAACCAATAAACTGGCCCCTGGCATTTCCTTCAACCATAACCCAGCCTCCGTCCGTTAATGCAAAGTCCCAACCTGTATATCTATTATCAGGTGTTATTTCTGCTAATTCTTTGGCAAGGCTAATAGCCTCGTTCCAATGTGGCATTTTAAATCCCACAATTGGCAATTTAGAATCAGGATGTACGGTATAGGTAACACCATATTCATCTGCAACGTTTGTTATTATACCTTCTGTTGGCTCTATCAGACATAATAATCCTCCTTGACCACCATTATCTACAACCTTTCCTCCTCTTCCCAATTTCAAAAACGGGTGAATGATTACTGTTTCATCGTCCATCTTCAATGTTGTTATACGAATTGTATTAACTGAAGAAGGATGGAATTGTCCTAAATCATTAGACTGTACTATTAGTTGTTCGGCAATGAAGCCATTCAAAATCCCATGACAATAGTCATTAATCAACGAATTGAGTTCCTTGAATTTATCCACTGAGTCATGTAAGTCGATGATTTTCACGCCGTCACCACAACTTTCATTTATCGGTTTAACTATAAAACGTGGATGCTTCGAAACAAATTCCGATAACTTTTCATAATCCTTTTTGCCGTAAACAGCACAAAAATCTCTTTTATAGTATTTCTTATAAATCTCAGCAGTTTCTGCCTTATTTTCAAACAAAGCTAAATTACGCGCCTTGTTGACATTTTCACAAAAGATTACTCGTTCTTCATTTGGAACAAACTCATCTCTTTCAGGTTGAGTTCTTTCATCAAATCTATAACACAGATATTCATCGAATCTAAAATGGTATTGCTTTGCTGTTTGAATCATGTCTTTCTTCAAACGGTTTAACTTATCAAGATTCAAATCACCCCTGTACAATTTTATAATAGAATCCAAATTACTTGTATCAAGCATCTTCTTTCTTGCCCTGCGTATACGCATTGAACGAACAAATGGTTGCTCCTTGATAAAACAACTAAAATTAATGATTGCCTTCTTCATTATATTCTTATTTATGTTTATATTACAAATACACAGTAGCCCTTCTGGGTTCAAAACAGCAACAAGGTCTTAAAGCCACAATTCTTACACCACTGGCTCGTTGTGGGCCAATCTTTGCAAACGTAGCCAATACACTATGCTTACCCCCCAAACCGAGTGGACCAACATTAGCTTTATTCACTTTTTCAGTGATACGCTTCTCAAAGTCGCTCTGTACGCCAAAGTCACCTTTAGCCATAGCCTCCATCATAAGACTGGTGGCTTCAAACTGACTACGGCCAATACCAATCGCCAACGTACAAGGTGAACAGCCCAACTGACTTACAGCTGGCTTGGCACGATTAACGATTTCTTCTATCACCACATCCACGCTATGTTTATGGAAAATACGTTGAGTGATTCCACGGATTGCAGGGCCACCGCCAAGCATTAGAACTGTCAGACGAATTACATCTTCATCTACGGGCTTAATTAAAATAGGAGATGCATCCAACGCTCCGCTATCCTCATTCAGCCCTCCACTCTGGTCAATACGTGCATAGTCATCACCTTTGATGGCCATAGGACGTCCTGGAAGTTTTCTTAAGCCTTGGCGAACGCCATCCTTAATCTCTTCAAGCAATTCACCTGTCACAGCTCGGTTCTTCCCTACTTCAAGAAACAAATGAGGAATTCCAGTATCATCACATAGTGGGCTATGGGTTTTCTCTGCCACAAGTGCATTATCAAGCACCTGTTTCATTACCCAGCAAGAACTCGCGATATGCTCCTCCGCTATAGCCTTACGATAAGCTTCCTTCTGATCTTCACGGAAGGTAGAACCAGCTCGTACAAGGCAGTCTGCAACTTTATCAATTACGTTACTCATAGATACTCTCTCCTTTCGCAGCGGCAATGATTGCCTGATAGTTCTTCACCTTGATTCTATACAGTGCTTCCATGCCCAATTCTGACCATGCGACACACTCACGTTCCAAAGTCTGGCTTTCCAAGAGTGCAGTTACTGGTGGTATAATAGCGAACACAGCGTTATTCTCTGCCAGCATCTTCACCGTCTCAGGCTTGATGGCACCTTTGCCTAGATGCATCTTGATGCCACCTTTTGAAGAAAGCACCTTAAAGCTACCCTCAATTTCCAATTTGTTACTGGAGGTAGGACCAACACCAGCAGGACTAACAGCGGTATGGAATATCACCCCGCCTTTCAAATCAATGCCACGCTTTTCCCATGCGCCAGTCTCTAACTCCTTACAGATACGAGGGAGTACTGCATCTCTACCGCAAAAAATATTGCCTGTAATAGATATTACATCCCCCACCTTCAATTGACTAACATCCTCTTCGCCAAAAGGGGTTGTCATTTCTTTTATCATACCCCAAACAAATTAAGATACTCAGCCTCATTTTCAATAACACCATAAGCTTCCGCACGCATCATGATTCGCTCTGCCCATGCCTTGTGCGGGCCAATTTCATTCATGCCCTTAGAACCTTTTACCACTCCTCCTGCGGTATGCATAATCTGATAGGCATCATCATACTCATCCTTTGTTACAGCTAACATACCGTTAATGTAGTTCAAATGAGAGGGATGAATGCAGGTTTTACCCATAAAGCCATTGGCTTGATCAAGCACCAATTCTCTCATCAGGCCATCAACAGCATCGTTTACAATTGCTTTGCGTTTAAGCAAGGTCTGCTGTAAATCCACTTTAGGCAATTCTGCCATAGTCTTCATGTTCTTGTTAACTTTGAAGTATTCCCATACAGGGCCTGACACTGTGTAGTCATTATGGCGAGTAAAAACATTTAAAATATCCATCAGACAGTTACTTACAGTCATGACGTCATAAATTGTATAGTTAATACCACGGCGCACGCCAAAACAACTGGAAAAGTCAGTACCGCCAACACGTACATTTAAAATCAAATCGCGGTGGCAATCACAAATATTCTTGATAGCCATCAGTTCCAACAATCTGGTCTCCTTATAGGCGACACGGGCATCCTCAATAATAGGCATACCATAGATTATTTCACCAAAGCGATTATTCAGTTCCATCAGATGGTACATATATTGCCCACCATTAACACCATTGAACTTCGGGAAATTAAAGCCTGTAATATAGCGGATATGCTCTTTCCGCAACATACTGCTGAAATGCTGGAATTGCTCTGGGTTACGCACACGGAAGAACAACAAAGGTATATCTTCGTATTTAAGCAATCCCTTTTGTTCTGCCTCCATCAACGTATCCAACACATGGATACTATTCTTTTCTGCAGCTGGCACATCTGGTTCTGGACATGCATCCTCAAAGCACATCACCATAGATGTGAGGCCAGGATATTTCTTGTCTATTACGGCCTGAGCGAAGTCCTTTGTCCCAGGCATATACATGGTTGCCCCCAAACAATATTGGAGCAGACTGCGGTCTGTGTACTTGTTAAAGTCAACTGGTGCTTTAACAAAATTGTAATCAGGATTATACTGATGATGTCTCATTGTTATTTAGGCGAAACGATTGCATCTGGATAATATTCATCTATCACTCTCTTAACCAGCAGCACTTGCTTAGCACGCTGCCTTGCCTCTTTCTCTGTAGTATCATAGCTGTGATTAGCTGCAACGCTACCACCGGTCTTCAGATAAACAGGTGCAGCCACACGGATAAAGTCAGGTACCTCATAGTGGCGGATAAAGCCACCTGAAGACTTTGGATTCTCTGTGTGCAAGTCAATGGGTACATCTATAGCAGCACGAATACCTGCCAACATCTGTACCTGAATATCACGAACTGGATTAATACTGTCAGCACCTAACAACTCCAACACATGTGCAGAGCAAGGATTGCCATGCCCACTATGAGCACTCACCTTAAAGTGGCAGTCTGCGGGGATAACCCCCTTCTTACGTGCTTCATTCAAAGCCCATAGTAACCCCTCGTCATAAACCATAAATCCACGTACACCGAGTCTTACACCGCGTTTAATTTCCTCAATACCACGAGCTATCTGCTCTTCACCACGCAAGCGGTAACCCATGCGCTGGCCTTCCTCAGTCTTTACTGAAGCAGAAGTGTCAGTTGTTGCTCTTGGACCACAGGCCAGAATCAACTGAACATCCCACTTTTGGGCATATTCCACCATTTGACGGATTTCATCATCAGTTAAAAACATGATACCCTTGGTTTGGGTTACACGGTGAATTTTTACACCATACTCATCCAAGGCTTCAAGCAAAGCTTTCATTGGACCAGGACCTTGAATACCAGGAACTTCAAAACGATACTGGCCACCATCAGGAAAACGCTTCTCTGACGTTGGTAAATCATACAGGTCGCCACCAGGCATCCCTATACTTTCAAGAAACTCTCGGGTTTCTTTCATTGTGTAATACATCATTGTTTATTATTATTGTTTCTAGTAATTTCGATAATGCCTGAGTGATATTCTCTACACACTCATTTTTTGTAATCCCTGAGTTTTTTTTGAACCCATCGTAATGATAAGCCATGATTGTTACATCCGATATTGCATATAGATATGCCAAAATCGCATGTTCGTCATATTGATAAGTTTCTATAAAATCCTTGATTTTTGATGCAGATTGCTCATCTGTGACTCTTAAGATGTTCCTCATAGCCTCATACCATACCTGTCCAAACATAATCACCGGTTTCCTGTGTAACAAAGCTTCCCAGCCTACCGTACCAGTAACAGTCGAAATTGCCTTTGCATTCTGCATAAGTTCAAACGAATCCATCTCGAGAGGTACTATACGAACTCGTGAATACCTGCTTAGATCCTTGTAAAAATCAACAATTCTGCAAGTGTGACCTAATGTATGATACATAAACTGTGTAGGATGCTCTTTTACATACACCATATAGTTTTCCGGTGTGTACTTCAGCAGCATCTCTATACAAAGCTGCTGATTCACAAATATATCACCTATTGGTGAGGTTGTTACTTCTGGTTGATAATGAAGATAGAATGCAACATATGGTACTGACGTGTCAACAGGAGCTGCCAATTCCTGATACATTTTAAGCAATCTTTTCTTGTACTTGTTTGCAGCAATCCTTTCTGAATACCATTCGAAAACAGAAAAATGTGTACTTTCTATAACATGTTTGCTACTTTTATAAATATTCCTTTTTGCCCCATTTACAAATATACTTTTTTCCCCAAAGAAATGGTTGGATGAGAAAAATTGCTTTATAAGGAATAAAGGATTATGGACTTGCTTATCATGAACATCATGCTTTTTCATATAATCCGGACGTGCAACAGTATAGTTTGACTTGGTTTTGACAAAGTTTAACCTCACATCTTCTGGAAGCCCATTAATATCAATATCTTTTTTTTCCAAATAATAGCGGTATCTATCCTCAATAAGGGAATTAATTTTGCCAGGATCAGAAAAACCGGTCATGCACAGATTCCTCTTAAAAGATGCTGCATATTGAAATGAAGTAACAGGTATATTCCGATATTGACAAAGAAGATATAAAACGTAATCAAATACCCTATGAGGGGTCCTCGCACCTATGACACAGACAGGTTTATATTTATCCAAGCAAGCTGTCCAATACTTTACTAATCTGATAAAATAACGTTCCCTCTCCATCGTATTGAAGCTTTGACGGTTAAAGTCCAGCCGATTCATCATGGCGAATGATTGTAATTCTTCTGATGAAAATTTCCTTAAGAAGTCAACGTCAACATAAGTATCTGCACCGGCATTCTCAATCTCAGTAGGAAAAATGCCATGCCAGGCATCGTAGTAGTTATGAAAGACACAACTGGGAAATGATTTTTTTACAAGACTTTCCGTATCATCACCTTCTCTTGATGAAGACTTATCACCAACCCAATATACAGGATTTAGTCCATACTGTTTTTGCAAATTCACAGCAACATCTAAAAACGGATCTGCGACACAGCAACTATAAATTACGTTCATTTTTATTTTACTAAATTTATGAATAACTATTCTGCTTTTTGTTTTTTACAACCGTACAGGTCGTTTTATTTTCTTCTTTTATATACCTATTAAACAAGACAAATATTCCAAGTATAACAATGGTAATCCACATTGGAGACAACAGTAAGTCACGAACGATAAAGTTCATGATAGCACATAATCCCAATACAACAGCCAATGGGCAGCGATTATACCATACAAGCATTATTACAAATAGGAATACTAGAAATGTCCCAATTAGTCCATTCCACAGAATGAATTTTTTTATACCCGAACTATCGTCTGTCCATTTATCTTCACTATGCGCTAACTCTCTACCAAGTCCAAAATATCGGTCAGAAGAATTCATTAAAATAAGAAATCTTAACTCTGCATATTCAGTTGTACGGTTGTTTCCTGCAATTCCTTTTTCATCATCATAAGCCAAACGCTGGATAATCAATTCATTAAATGGACTTTTTTCGTTAACAGAAACATACGTAAACGAACTAATTACGAAAACAAAAAACAAACTTGTTTTAAGAAGCTTATATCTTTTAGCTATCATTACAGAATATAAGATATAACATATAGTAAATGATACATATCCTGCTAATGAGAAAGTCAAAATCAACGCTGTTAAAAAAACAACTTTCTGCCACCCCAACTTCACCCCCATATTAGCGAAATAAAGGAATACACATACTGGTGCACATTGTCCTCCTTCAACAAACATTCCTCTGAATCGGGGAAACTTCATAACATTATACTCATCTCCTGTCAAGAAAAAATAGTAATTAGTAACCCAATGTACTCCGTCGTCCATCAGAAACACCTTAGAATGAGGCAAGGGTACACCAAGCAAATGGAGGATCCATGGTGGTAGTGATATGGCTACTATGATGGCAATTCCTTTTGTAATATATCTAAGGAGTTCCTTCTTCTGGGACATCGGAATAACTATCACAGATGCAACACACATAAACATTCCTAATCTGGAAGATAACGATGCAACAGAAGATATACCTCTATTTACAACTTGGTATAAACATATTATTCCCCATATAAAACACAATATCAAATTGGTTTTACGTAAGTCACATTTCGTATTTGAAATGTATAAGAGTGGAACTACTATACCTATTGCTGACACTAAACCTTTAGGAAGAAACCATGTAAACAACAAATTGTTTGTTGCACACATGACCAACAATATAGAAAAAGCATAGAGGTAAAACAATCCTTGCTTAGACATATTTTTCGTGTTTATCTTTTTTATTCATTTTGCGGAATAAATTCACAACAAATTGCCTCGTCATTTCTCTCTCACCTTCGCTCAAACCAATATAATAACATGGAATTATAGAACTAAGCCAAGAAACAATACACACAACTATCAGAGCCAAGAATATTTCGGGTAATATACGGGCTGTAACTTCGGTTATAGAGTATGACAGCAGGAATATCACACCTAAGCGTAATAATACTCTAGCACTATATTCCTTAATCGTAAAACCAAACATTCTATGGACGAACACCATTCGAGAGATTTGAGCACAAATAGACATTATAATAGATACAATGAACACGACATTGGCCTCCATTCCAAGGCTCAATAACAGGTAACCTATCGGCAATGTCAAAATCAAGAGAGTTCCTGTTATCAAATGAAACCATTTTATTTTACCTGTCGAGCAGACTGCTGTTGTCAATGGGTGTCCAAGTGTATCAATCATAGCGACAACTATAACTAATCTTGTGAAAATCACAGTATATTCTGGAACATCTTTTAACCACAGTGATAATATATACGGTGCCTTTACCAAAACAGGAACCGCAATTAGCATGATAAGACAGAAACTGATGATGGATGAACTATATACCAAGTTTTTCATACTATCTAATTTCTGTTGTGCTGATAATTTTGTAATTTGAGGTCTTACAGCATTGTAAAAACTTGTTACAAACTGGGTGACAGCACTGTTTATCTGGTATGCTACGCCACGGGCTGCATTGACCACTGGGGTAAAAAACATGTTCAGAACAATGTTTATACCTTGACTTCTTGCCACATTTGACAATGTCCAAAATAGAGACCAGCCCGAATATGACACTATTTCCCGGAACATTCCTCTATTAAAAAAAATACTAATTTTTGTTTCTAATCTAAAATTGACACGACAAAAAAAGAAATAAAACAACAAGTTACATAGCTCAATGAAAGCTAACATGATAGCGTATAAAATTAACTTGTCACTAGGGCAATATAGCAATGCGAATACTATGCCTAATTTCAAAAAAGCATCCAACATACCCACTATGGCATACGTAACCATTTTCTCCTTTGCAACTGTCATAGAGGTAAAAGGAACTTGAAAAATATGTATGGAAAAAGAAAAAAGAGCTATCTGAAACACGACATTAGCCGCGTATAGCCTCTCATCAGGAATAACCAACTTATTGTTAATAAACCACGGTCCTATACTTTCAAAGACAACAAATAAGGTAACAATTAAAAGGATATAACATAAAATCGTCAGATTAAAATACTCGTTTACCTTTTTCAAATCGTCTCTACCAATTTCGTATGCAAAGAAACGCATTGACGCAGAAGCCATTGTCGCTGAGATGAATCCGAACATAGACACAAATCCGAACACCACATTGTAGATACCAAAATCTTGAGCACCTAATGCCTGCAAAATGACACGCGTTGTGTACAATCCTACAAGCATACGGATTGCCATATTGATATACATGAAGGCTGAGTTTTTAGCCATCACTTTTGTATTCTGTTTGAATTCTGCCATAAAAATGATTTCCTATTCGGCTTGATAGTGTTCTATTTCACTTATTACAATGTCATCACTTGGCTCAAAACAAAGTGCGCCCCAAGCTAATCCCGTACCAAAACCACAGGCTGCAACTTTTTTGCCCCCTAACTGATTCTTCAGCTTATTGACAATCATCAGCGGAATAGTAGTAGATGAAGAGTTTCCAAACTCCGCAATATTATAAGGGCAGTGAGCATCATCTACTTTCAGGCGTTTTTGGATCAGTTTGTTTATCATCTGGTTAGCCTGATGAATGAGGAAATAGTCAATTCCTTCCTTAGGTATTTCAAAATGCTCTAATAATCCTTTAATGCATTTCGGAGCTGTGTGCATAGCAAAAGAAAGAATATCCTCGCCTTCCATATTAGCATTCAGGCGATTACGCAATATACCGTCCTTACACTCATGATATATGAAGGATTCTGGAGTAACAGGATTTCTATAGCCACCATCGGGGATAATCAATGAGCGATAATTACTTCCATCTGTATGCATACTGAACATTAACGGCTTAGCACTCTCGTCAAATTCCAGAATAGTGGCTGTACCAGCATCACCAGCTAAAAGATTCACACGGTCGTATGGCGATTTCGCCTTAGTTGAGGTTTCTCCAACAAGTAGGAGTCCTTTCTTTACTTTACCGGCACTGATGATGGAAGACATCACGGACAACCCATAAATCCAACCCGGGCAGCTCATCGTTATATCAAAACTCATACAGTCGGTAGGCAGGCCCAAACGATCTTGTAAGACACACGCGGTTGCGGGGAAAATATAGTCTGGAGTCTGAGTCACCATAATCAGGCAACCAATCTCTGACTTATCAATTCCCATCTCTTCAATCAGTTTATCAGCAGCAGCTTTGCAAAGGTCTGAAGAACAAATGCCGTCTTCTGCCACATATCTGTATCTTACACCAGTGGTCTCAATGTATTTCTCCAACTCGTGCTTGTCCTCCACCAAGTCGGACTCCATATTATCAACTCTCTTGGGAGGAACACAGGCAGCAATGCCTGCAATCTTCACATTATATATTTTCAGAAATGCCATATTATTTCAATTCTCTATAGTTAATCTTACCAGACTCAAAACGAGGTATAGCATCAACAATAATTACTTCAAAAGAATTGCTGATGAGACCAGTTTTGTTGGAGATAAGCGACTTCACCTCCTCTTTCTGTTCAGGTTTTGTAATATATATTTTCATTTTTGTGTCGTCACCAGTACAGGCACATTCAATACCGAAATGCTCTGATATAATGCGCTCGCTCTGATCAAGACTCACACGAAGTCCAAAGAGTTTTAAGAAGCGTTTTTTGCGACCAACAATGTAAAAGAAGCCATCAGCATCCCTCTTTGCCAAGTCTCCTGTTTCATACACGCCACAGAACTCATCACCTTTGGTCAGATCCTCCACACATGTTCCATAACCCATAGTAACATTCGGACCTTCATAACGAAGTTCACCTTCAACATCGGCTTCGGTAATCTCATGACCATTCTCATCTACTAGAATCAGCTTACCTTCAGGGATAGCATGACCTATACTGCCAATATGCGTTGCAGCCTGCTCTGGCGGCAGAAAAGCCAAACGAGCGGAGGTCTCTGTGGTTCCAAACGTCGCAAAGAAACGCTTGCCCTTCTCTACTGCGTAGTTAGCAAATGCAGTGAACAATGTGTCGGACAACTTTCCGCCGCCTTCAGCCAAAGTAGTAAGATTGGGCAAATCCATTCGTTGGAAGCGGAGCCGGTTAAGAATCTCATAACTGAAAGGCACACCTGTAAAGTTTGATCCTTTCTGCTCCTTGATGAAGCTCCAGTATTTGGGACTCATCAGGTTGGCTTCAATCAGCAAGACTGTTGCTCCTGCATAGAGATGACTGTTGATAACGTTCAATCCCATCGTATATTGCATAGGCAGATCAATGATACCCCTCTCTTCAGAAGTCCATCCAAATACCTTTGCTACATTTTTGGCATTGCTTTCTATATTACCATATTTATGACGCACCAACTTGGGACTACCCGTTGTTCCAGAAGTGGTCATCAGCATAGAGAGTTCAGGATGCATCGCTGGTGCTTTCTTGCCTGTCTTGCAGAGCACAAAGCCTTTGTAGTCATACACCTTTTCATAACCACTCTCATCAACCATTGACTGCGGCATCCAGTAATAGGAAGGGCCATAAGTGTCATCTAGTACTTTGAGCAATGCCTTATCAATATGCGCACTGAGCAGCAAGCAAACATCCTTGCAGTCATATAGCGACAAGAAACCAGCCAGTGCTCCTATCTTATTTTCACAAAGACAGAACACCAACTCACGCTCTGGTAAAACAGCAGACAGTTCACCTCGAAGGTCAACCAAATCGCCGTATGTCAATTGTCCACCTGCATCATCTATGGCAGCCATCGATGATGCAGGTTTCTTATCTATATCAAACAGCATCAGAACTCGATATTATGATTCTTCAAGATGTCAACACCTGCAGCAAATGATGTGAACTGCATCACCTCGTCAGGTTCGAATTCAATACCGAAAGCATCCTCGATGATGGCTACAAGGCTCATCTGGCCAATGCTATCCCACTTATCTACACTTTCCATGGTTGCTGCTTCAACTTCCTCCATGGGGATTTCAAGACCTTCTACGAAAGCTTCCTTCAATTTTTCAATGTTGCTCATAATTATATACCTTTTTGATTACTATTATCTATTTATTTGTTTAACTCCTTTTCTATTCTCTCTGCTATCTGCGATGCTGTCAGTCCATGCTGTTCCCAACAATAGCGCAAATCGCCTAATTTCCCGTAAAAATCACCAACACCTATTCTGACTAAGCGTGGTGCATTTCCTTTTTCTGACAGATATTCCGCAATAGCACCACCAAGACCACCAATAATACTATGTTCCTCAACTGAAACAAGCAATTTGGAATCTGCCATCGCTTTGTCAACACATGCTGTATCTAGCGGTTTGATAGTATGCATATCTACAACTCGTGCATTAATACCCTTTGCGGCAAGCAACTCTGCAGCATCTAGAGCTTCACGTACCATCATGCCAGTTGCTATGATAGTCACGCCCTCTCCCTCTTTCAGTTCATTGGCTTTGCCAATCTCATACTCAAAGTCGTTGACATATACGATAGGACAATTCAGCAGACCAGACAGGCGCACATATACAGGGCCTTTAACGTCATGTGCAGCTTTCACCATTTTAATGGCCTCCAGACTATCAGCAGCAGAAAGGATAGTCATGTTGGGTAATGCCCTGGCCATAGCGATGTCTTCCGTAGCCCAATGAGATATAGATAGGGTTTCCATGGCAAAACCTGCGGAATTGCCCACGATCTTCACATTAAACTGATGATAGGCTAAATTGTGACGTACAAACTCTATAGCTTTCACCAATACGAATGCAGCATAGGTACAAGCATAAACTGCTCTTCCATCCTCGGATGATAGTCCAGCCGCAATACCAATCATACTCTGCTCCGAGATACCAGCATTGATGACACGTTCAGGATAACTATTATAAAACCTATCCAAACTGGCAATGGCCACGCTGTCTGCCACAACGACACGCATGTCTGGGTCGTTCTTAGCCAGTTCCATCATGCCAATTCCAGCAGCGGCGCCCTTTTGACCCATTCGGGCGTAGGCTTTGATTAATGCGGGACTAATGTTCATTTGCTAAGCTCCTCCACAGCCTGATGATAAAGTTTCTCACCCATAATAGCCTGGTGCCAGGATTTATTGTTCTCGATAAATGACACACCCTTGCCCTTGGTGGTCTCTGCAATGATTGCATAGGGCATCCCTTCAGGCTTGTGCTTCAAAGCATCCAACAGTTGATGAATATCGTGACCATCCACATTGACTGATTCAAAGCCAAAGGCTTCCATCTTTTTCTGCATATCGCGTTGCGCCATCAACTCCTCAGTATTACCGTCCACTGACATACGGTTACGGTCAATAATCACCGTCAGGTTATCCAGTTTATAATGGGCTGCGGCAATAAAAGCCTCCCACACAGGACCTTCCTCACATTCAGCATCACCTAACAGGCAATAGATGTGATATTTCTGCTCAGTCTGTTTTGCAATGAGTGCTTTACCAACGGCAAATGACATCTCCATACCTAAACTCATGGAACCATACTCCACACCAAGCTCTTTTTTCAATTGATGACCAACTAAGAGACCATCGTTTTGCTCATAGCTGTTCAATACATCAACAGGATAGAATCCCATCTCTGCACGGGCTGGATATTCTGCCAAACGAGCATGTTCCTTACCAGCAATAAAGCGGTCACGGTCATTCCATAAGGGGTTGTCTAAATCATAATTCAAGACAGCACCATAAAGCACGGCATAGATTTCCATACACGACAAACTGCCGCTTACATGAGCACCACGGTTGCCCGCAGCCAAAGCCATGTCCATCGCATGAAGCCTCATGCGCTTACACATCGCCTTTATCTCTTCTTCAGTAAGAATCTTTCTATTCATCAATTTTCAATTCTTGTTCTGGCGGAACCAAATTATTCACTTTTCACTATTCACTTTTCACTTATCAACGTCCTCCATCCACTTTGATGATCTCGCCATTGATGTATGAAGCCAGATCTGAGGCAAGGAATAAAGCTACCTGTGCTATCTCATCCGTAGTACCTAGTCGCCTTAATGCTGATTCAGAGGCCAGATTCTTCAAAACATCATCTTTGTACTGGTGAATCATTTCTGTCTCTACTGGACCTGGAGCTATTGCATTTACACGAATTCCCATCGGCCCGAGTTCCTTTGCAAGGCATTTTGTCATCATCATCACAGCGGCCTTACTACTGCCGTAAGCTATCTTACCTGGCTGAGGGTCTATGCCTGCATTGGATCCCATGTTAATAATTACACCTTTCTTTTGCCGTGCCATCCGTTTGGAAATCTTCTGGATGATACGCAGCATAGCAAAGTAATTTACGGCAAAGAGGTTTTCTATGTCTTCTACTTTGCTCATACTTAACAGACCTACTGTAGATATTCCAGCGTTGTTAACTAACACATCGATAGGCAGACCTTCATCTATGATGGACTGGATGCCAGCATTGATAGCCTCTTTATCCGTCAGCTCGAAATACACGGGCTTAATCCAAACGTCCGTCTTTTCTGCAGTTTCTTTGAGCCATGCCTCGTGTTCAGGCGTTGATTTTCTAGCACATGCCCATACATTATAGCCTGCTGTAGCAAAGGCTTCAACCATAGCCTTGCCAATTCCACGATTGCTGCCAGTGATGATTACATTCATATTTATGCTAATGTTTTGCCTCCGTCAATAATCAAAGAGTGTCCTGTTACGTATGCAGATGCATCAGAGAGCAAGTAAATAATAGCATAAGCAATCTCCTCTGGTTCAGCATAACGCCTCAATGGGTAGGTCTGCATGTCTTTTGCAAGATCCTCCTCAGAATAAGAGGTATTAGCCTTGATAAGGGGTGTATTCACACGACTCGGATTCACGCTATTAACCCGAATGTTACGAGAAGCAAACTCTAAAGCTGCCGTACGCATAAAAGCATCCAATGCATTCTTGGAAACAGCATACATCACACCACCCATGGAAACCATACAAACGCCACTGATGGAAACCGTGAAGACAATGGAACCGCCCTTCTTGATCTTCTTTTTCTTATAGAGTTTCTGAGTCAGATACATCGGAGCGAAGGCATTGATGCTCATAATCTTGTCCATGTCCTGAGTGTTCAGGAACTGGATAGGCAGCACCTTGCTGATGCCGGCATTACTCACTAACCCATCCAGTTCTGGAAGATTTTTAACCAGTTCTGCCTGTTTGTCTTCATCTGTCAGGTCTGCAACAAACAACTTGTGTTCTTGCCCCGCGCTCGTATCAAGCAAAGCAAGTGTTTCATTAAGGGAAGCCTCATTGATATCTGTCAGCATAATACTGGCTCCCATCTTGGCACATTCAACAGCAGTGGCACGACCAATACCACCGCCTGCACCCGTAATCAGGATGGTCTTTCCTGAAATTGAAAATGGATTGTACATATATAAACTTACCTTGCTAATAACACACCTCCATCAATGACAAGCGTTGTGCCTGTTGTCCATGATGAAGCGTCGGATAATAGGAATACTATTCCTCTGGCAATTTCAACAGGTTTACCCCAACGGCCCAATGGAAATTTCTTCTTGTTTTCCTCAATCTGTTCTGCAGAAACAGCACCATGACTGAGTATGTCAGTCTCAATCATGCCAGGATTGACACTATTACAGCGAATCTTCTTGCTAGCGAGATCAAGAGCCAAATTCTTCATAAAGCCATTAATTGCACCCTTTGATGCAGAATACATGCTGTTGGCTGGTGACGAGGAATATACGCCATTCAATGCTGACGTAAACACTATGGAAGCACCCTGCTTCAGTTTTTTCTTCTTCAGCAACTTCTGAGTCAGGAAAATCGGTGCAAAAGTGTTGATATTGAATATCCTTTCAATGTCCGTTCGATTGATAAAGTTCGGAGGGAGCAATTTATTGATGCCCGCATTATTAACGAGACCCGTCAACTCAGGTACATTGGCAACTAATTCATCAAGAGCCTCATCACTTGTCAAGTCACAAACAAAAGACTGATGCGACAATTCCTGATTGGCCAACATTCCTTGTGTTTCCTTAACTGTATCTGGATTGATATCTACAAGTACCATTGTAGCCCCAAGTTTTGAGCATTCAATAGAAGTAGCCCTACCTATACCAGAACCTGCACCTGTCACAAGAACAGTCTTACCTTCAAGGCTATATGGATTCTCTATCGTCATAAATTATAATTCAACTAAATCTGATATTACTAGTTTCTCTGTCTCAAATGCAACAGTACCCCATGAAAGACCGACGCCAAAACCACAGCCGATGAACTTAGTTGGTTTGTCCTCTACCTTTCCCTTTAACTGGGTTGCAATGGTAATTGGAATAGACGCAGAAGAAGTGTTGCCGAAATAAGGCAAAGAAAGCGGCATCTTTTCTTTATCCACCTTCAACTTCTTAATAATCTTGTTGAGCATGATGACATTACCCTGATGGAACACGAAATAGTCGGCATCCTGATAGTCGAAGCCGTACTTCTCTCCAAGAGACTTAATTGACTTCGGGGGTACAGTGATAGCAAAAGCGAACACGTCCATACCATCCATGCGAGGGGTAAGACGATTAATCATGTTGCCATTAATACTCTCCAATTCAAAGGACTTCTCGGTTGTCATATTACGGGCACCGCCATCAGGAATGATGATTGACTGGTGACCGCTGCCATCTGTGCCCATGTGGAACTTAAAGCCTTTAGCACCTTCTTCATACTCAATGGCTGTCGCTGTGCCAGCAAAACCCATCAATGTGTCAAGCTCATATTCGGCACGACGTTTGGCATCGCCTGCAAGCAGCAGCGCTTTCTTGGATTCACCTCCTGACATCAAACCAGCTATGGTACTCAGTCCGTAAACCCAACCAGAACAGCCAAGTGCTATATCCTCAGCATAACATTCCTTCTTCAGTCCCAAACGATCCTGAAGGATACAAGCCGTAGCAGGAAGAATATAATCGGCATTCTGTGAGACAAAAACAAGTATATCAATATCTGACTTCTCCCAACCTAGGTCTGCGATCAGTCGCTCTGCTGCAGCACAACAAAGGTCGGAAGTAGTGAAGTCGTTGGAGATACGACGTTCTTTGATGCCCGTAGTCTCTATAAAGGAAGCTGCATCATAGTCTGCAGAGTGAATAGCATCTTCGCTACGGGTGACTGCTTTTGGCACACCCGCAGCAAAGCCTGCTATTTTCAGGTTTTTGAATGAACAATACATTATGCCTTAGCTTTTGCAATGTCAAACAATTCCTGAACTGTAGAAACCTGACGGAGGTCATCCCCCTTCAATGTCACACCATATTCGTCATCGACCATGGCGATAATTGAAAGGGCGGTAAGTGATGAATACTCGTCAAACTCCTTGAACTTGGTCTCAGGAGCAAACTCCTCAAGTTCCACATCATCAAACTGATCTGCCAAATTCTTAATAAAATCTTTGATTTCCATAATTTTTAATATTAATTTTGCAAATGATTAAATAAATTTATAAACGCTAATATCAAGATTTCAGATTGTACATCTTTCCATAATAAGGGCCTGTCTTTATATGCTCGATAAGGGCTGGTATACTAGCCGACATATCCACTTTCTTGAACTCTATGCCATTGACATCAATACAAGTCATCGTACCCGAATCCAGCAATCTTTTCCTTAGTTCTTTTTCGCGTGGCGGTACCTCTTCTAAATCAAGATACCTTACAAACATGGAATAAGTTCGCATCTCTTCATTGCCATCTTTGTCCCTATACAAAGAAGTAAAATCCTTATGATAACGATAGTGTATATCCAATTCATTCTCATTAATCTGTTCAAGATAGTGCAAATATGTAAAGCTATGTCCAAGTGGCACATCAATGATAATATTCGTTACATGACAACGGTTCATATATCCGAAAGGAGAGTCTTCACCAAAAGACGATTTATTCTGAAGACCACACAAGTATTCTTGGTCTTTCCCCCATACGGCAAACGAATAGATAGGATGTTGTGTACGTTTAAAGTCCTCTCGTTTTAATGCAACAATTCCAAGACTTCCAGTTTTTCCCTTCGTCTTGTTATAATCAAAAGTCTCTCCATGACAGAATCCCCAGTTATAAGTGGGAAGGAGTATTGTTCCTGTTGGACCAATCGCCTCAATTATTCCATCCAACAAATCATTCGGCTTGAATTTGTCACCATGTTGGAAACAAACCTCACCAAGTTTTGTTATATCGGATGAAATAAAAACTCTATCTCCCTTTTTCAATCCCCATTTCGATGGGATGTCTTTTAGTCTTATGTAATCTTCCATTTCTTAACATTATTATATTATTCCACCATGTCAAGGTTAAATCTTTCTCCTTTTTCAAGATTTCTTGTTGCTTTTCGACCAATCACTTCTGACAGGTTTTTGGGATGTGCCCCAAAACCTGGTCGAACACTACGAACATTCTCTTCAGTGAACTTCTCTCCCGCTTTGATATCTTTTGCAACATATAAAGAACGGCTAAACTCCCTGCCTTTTATCTTGGTAGGGTCTTTCGGATAAACAACATCTCCTATTGCCTTCTCTACATTACGGATAGACTTTACCATTGCAGCGAACTCTCCTATTTCCATAGAGAATGCAGCATCAGGGCCACCAATAGAACGGTCAAGGATGAAATGCTTCTCTACTAGTGTAGCACCCAAAGCAACAGCAGCCACTGCCACATCATAACCCATGGTATGGTCACTCAAACCCACCTTAACACCATAGCGCTGCTTCATATCCACCATGGTCATCAAGTTCGCATCCTCAATAGGTGCAGGATAGGATGAAGTACATTTCAACAAGGTAACATCAAAGTTACCGGCTTTGCGGCAGGTTTGGACGGCCAGCTCAATATCCTCTGGCATTGCAATACCGGTAGAAATTACCATAGGCTTACCCTTCTTGGCAGCATACTCAATTAGCGGAATGTCAGTAATTTCAAAGCTGGCAATTTTCATGATAGGATTGCCAAGATCTTCAAGGAAATCAACGGCCGTCTTGTCAAACGGTGTAGAGAAACAAATCAAACCACACTTCTTTGCCTCATCAAAGATGGCCTGATGCCATTCCCAAGGGGTATAAGCCTCTTGGTACAAGTCATACAATGTACGGCCGTCCCACAAGGTTCCCTTCACCTTGAAATCATCAGCATCACAATTCAAAGTGATTGTATCTGCCGTATAGGTTTGTATTTTAACAGCATCTGCACCAGCCTCTTTAGCTGCTCTTACGGATTCAAGAGCCACATCCAGTTTATGGCCGTGGTTGGCTGAAAGTTCCGCTACTATAAATGTCTTATTCATGTAATCTCAGTATATAATAAATGTACTCGTTGTCTCTGCTTTGTTCTTTATAGCCAAGTTTTTCGTGATACTTGATAGATCTCAAATTATCCTGTTTCACCTTGGCTGAAACGGCTTTAACATCTGAGGGCAAACTGCTCAATATCTGCCGTTCCCATTTTTCAGTTTGTCCTGTACCTTGGGTGGAGGGGTTAGCTATAATACCTCGTTCCCAAACCCCATCACCTTCATTGGTGAGGTTATAGGTGCCCATCAACACTCCATTCTTGTAAATGACATAATAGAGTCTGTTAGGATTGCCTTTCAAACTCTCGACAAATTTAAAATGATTCTCTTCAGAAATCACTTCTGGATTCACCATCCATGAACGAACATCATCACGATTCCTTAAAGCAAGTATATCTAGGTTCTGCTCTTTGGTGCAATCCACGTAATTGATTACCTCATAACGGTCGTTCCACAAAGAGTGAAGCACCACATCTTTGTATTCTCCGTTAAACAGGCAATGTTCCTTCAATGTAGCCTCTCGCTTGTATCCATTAGCCTCCAACATTGTATAGAGGTGTGGGCGGAGGTCAAAGGCATAAGTATAAATCTTATGCAGACCCAAATCATCAAAGGCAACTGCTTTGAGCATAGTGAGATAGTTGCTCCAATGCTCAGCAAAGTGCTCTTTTTCTAACTGTGTGTCCATAATGAATGAGATTTCTCCATTACGGTCAATCCAGTTGATATGAACCAAACCACCATACCCTATACAGACACCCTTTTCCAAGTAGGAAAAAAGTATCTGATCGGGCTTGGGGTTGTCATACAGTTTAGAAACAACATTATCAAAATAACGTTGCTGGTCATCATCTGTAAGGGGACGAGCCTGACGCAAGTGATAGATTTGCTCGTTACGCCACTTCATAATGGAGAACCTGTCCTCATAACGAAGCGGTACGATGGAGTAATCATCTAAGTGTTGCTCCTGTTGCTGTAGACAAATGTATTTGGGCATATTCTTTACTTATGCAAGAGTTCGTACTTCATTTCTGCTAACTGCCAGTCTGTCATCGTGTCAAGATCCTGAACCTCTAATTCTGACAAGACTAAGCCTGCAGTGTTCTTTCCCCAAAGACTCTGGGTCTTTGTGAAGAAATCAACAGTGAAAGTATAGAATTGCCCTGCATCATGATAGGTCGGTTCCAAATCCTGAGTTCTGGTGAACATATACTCTGAATGAAGCATTTCTATCTTACCTTCCACAATATGCAATGCCCTCTGTATAGGAAATGAAAAAGCGACACATGTAAACACTGAGTGAATATCATCATTCAGCATGGCAAAAGATTCTTTTAGTCTCTCTGCACTTACAAAGGGGGCAGTACTATAAAGACAAGTGACTGTGTCAAATCTCTTACCAAGCTCTGCGTAACAAGCCAAGACCTCTCTGATAACATCTGCGGTGACAGCAAAATCATTAGAAGTCTCAGGACTCCTGTAGAAAGGTACTTTTGCACCAAATTGTTTTGCTACAGAAGCGATTTCTTCATCGTCTGTAGAAACCATCACCTCATCATACATGCCAGACTTTAATGCTGCCTCTATAGAATACGCAATGATTGGTTTCCCCAAAAAGTCTTTTATATTCTTACGAGGAATTCGTTTACTGCCCCCTCGCGCCGGTATAATACAAAGATTCTTCATTGTTCCAACGCTTCTAAAAGATTATTATCCATCATCTTATTAATGATCGGAATGAGCACATCTACAGGTTGGTTGATAATTTCACTAATCCCAATTAGGTCATTCCTGCCATCAGAGTATGCCAACAGATCCTTCATAGCCAGCACGGAATCATACGAGCCTTTCTGACTGATTGTCGGGTAAAGCCCTCTCTTACCAAGCTGCGGTTCTCCCTTGCATAACACCTTATAATGATAATTATACTCAAGTGCATTGATAACCTTGACCATTAACTGATATGCACCATTAAGACCTTCAGGCGAAATAAAGTCCATGTTATCAGCAGAAGTATGGTACTCAGGATAAACGCCATATTTAGTCCGACAAACTCCACATACGGGAAGATCTATTCCCGGTGCACAATACTCACGTTCGTCTGAACCCCTCTTCAAAAATGAGTAGATTTTATACTCTGGATAGTGATACTTCAGAACATTTTTCAGCACGCGGTCTGCCAAGGTGTCTGCATAACGAGATTCGATAATTGAATAATCCAAATCATCGCCAACACAACTTAAGACAAAGCCCGCCCTTGTATTCTGCTTGAGGACATCAAGATTTCGTGAACAATATGTAATAGAGCCTATCGTCTCCGGAATAAAAACAAAGCGATATGAATAGCGTCTGTTCTTTAGTGATTTTACATACTTTATAAGCTCAGTTTGAACAACTGGCCCGGAAAGCTCATTATTCGCCATGGATGGATGGCAGAGATAAGTTGAAAACAATATCTCTTCTTCCGTCTCTCCAGGAATAACCAAATCGCCGTATGTCAAACTACCTGGTGCAAGCGTACTCTTGATAACAACATGATACTGCTCGTCTTTCATCGCCTGCTTTTGGTTCTCGCTCATACAGAATCCCCAACGTTCCTTGTAGTATGAGGTAACATACGGAATCCAGTCAGGTTGTTCTGGCTGTGTATAGACATGTTCTAACAATTCCTCACGACCGATTACCTTGTCAATGGGAGTTGAATAGCCAAGAATATGCAGATTGCATTCTTTGAAATCTATTACTCTCTTGCCTTCCAACGTTTCTATATATGCATCATATATATTCCATTCTTGAGGGACTGTCCAATCAAACACCTCTGTACCAGATGGAACTTCATGTGTTTGAATATCAGGTACAATTTCCTTAAGGATTTTCAATGACTCACGAAAGCCATTCCCAGTAATACTTCTGCATATTGGGAACAGCTGCTTCGCAAGATCATACATTACTTGGCCTTTATCCATCTTACTTACTCATGAATTCTTTTACCTTCGCAATAATCCAATCCTGTTCCTCATCGGTTAGGGTCGGGAACATTGGCAAAGCCAGACACTTGGAGTAATAATCCTCAGCAACTGGCATATCACCTTCTTTCCAACCCAAGCTCTTATAATAAGGCATGGTGTGGGCTGGGATATATAGTACCTGTGAGAACACATTGTTTGCTCTCAAGAAGTCATACAATCCTTTACGTTTAGCAGGGTCAACCTGAATGATATAAAGATGGAAAGCATGAACCAATCCTTCTGCACGGAATGGAGTCTTAACGGCCGTACCTTTGAAAGCCTCATCATATTTCTTGGCAATCTCATTACGACGCTCAATGCTCCAATCCAGACGTTTCAACTGGCTGATACCAAGTGCTGCCTGCATCTCGGTGATACGGTAGTTGTAACCCAATTCCTGCATTTCATAATACCAGCCGCCATCGTTCTTCTTCAAAAGAGCAGGATCTTTGGTGATACCATGAGTACGGAAGAGAGTTACCTTATCATACAGGTCTTTGCGGTTGGTGGTTACTGCACCACCCTCGCCTGTAGCGATATGTTTCACTGGATGGAATGAGAATACTGTAAGGTCAGCATATTTGCAGTTACCAATCATCTGCTTCTCTCCCATACTGTCAATGAAGCTACCGCCAGGAGCATGACAAGCATCTACCACAATGGCAAACTGATATTCATCAGCCAACTTGCGCAATTTCTCCTCATCAATAGGATAACCAGCAAAGTCAACGGGTACTACAGCCTTATAAGTGCCTTTAGGTGAAGCCTTGAGAATCTGATCCAGCTTATCCAAGTCCATCAAGAAGGTCTTGGGGTCTATGTCACAGAATACCACCTCTGCACCCTGGTAACGGAAGCCGTTAGCAGAAGCCACAAAGGTGATAGGCGTTGTGATAATCTTATCACCAGGCTTTATATCAAGTGCCATGGCGCACAGATGGAGAGCAGCGGTACCGTTGCTCACCATACATGCATATTTACAGCCAAGGTAACTGGCAAAGTTCTTCTCGAACTCGCCAATCAGGGGGCCTTGAGTCATATAGTCTGACTTCAAGGCTGCAATTACGGCATCAACATCTTCCTGAGTGATACTCTGATGGCCGTAAGGAATTGGTTTGGTAATCATAAACAAAGCTTATTTTACTACAAAGTTGGGGTCAACAAACTGCTTAATCTTCTCTCGCATAGTCTCAGGTGTCTCCCAGTCTGTATTATTATCAGAACTATAGTGGAAACCATCGGGAACAGGTACTGCGTTGTGATGCTTGATAAACTCCTCGCGTGTATGCTGGAACGATACCGAAGGTAGTATTACATAATACTTACCAAGGTCAATTGTATCCAAAGCATCGGTAACAGTAATCATTTCCTCGTGCAGTTTCTCACCTGGACGAATACCAACCTCAACCTGCTTCAAGTTAGGAGCAATAGCTGTTGCCACATCGCAAATCTTATAAGAAGGAATCTTCGGGATAAAGATTTCACCACCAAGATGATGACCAATGGCATACATCACCATGGCAACACCAGCTTCAAGAGAAATGTTGAAGCGAGTCATGCGCATATCGGTAATAGGCAATTCTTTAGCACCTTCGTCACGCAGACGAGTGAAGAACGGAATCACTGAGCCACGAGAACCCATCACATTGCCATAGCGAACTACAGAGAAACGAATGTCCTTAGAACCCTTGATATTGTTGGCAGCGGTGAACAGCTTGTCGCTGGTAAGCTTTGTGGCACCATAGAGATTGATAGGTGCACAAGCCTTATCTGTACTCAATGCTACAATATCATGAACGCGACATGCAAGAGCAGCCTTAATCACATTCTGTGCACCGTGAACATTGGTCTTGATGCATTCCTCAGGGTTGTACTCAGCAGTGTCAACCTGCTTAATGGCTGCTGCATGAATGATAACATCCACACCCTCACAAGCACGAGTCAGGCGTTCCAAATCACGAACATCACCAATGAAATAGCGAAGCATCGGATACTTTGCTGCAGGATACTTCAACTTCAATTCATACTGTTTTAACTCATCACGTGAGTAGATAATGATTTTCTTCACATTGGGGTAGTCACGAAGAATTACCTCCACAAACTTCTTACCGAACGAACCTGTTCCACCGGTAATAAGAACATTTTTTCCATTTAACATAATGATATTATTAAAAAAATATTGTTTTGTTATTACTATTGTTGTGTTTCCACCATCAAATATTCTTCTTTGACAAGAATACCATAACTTCTGGTATATTTGATACAGTGTTCACATAGTGTAGTCAGATAAGTAATGTCCGGTTTCTCTTCCTTTACTACACGGACTGCACGAATCTCGTTTTCACTACAAAGACCATCACAATACTGATTACAGCACTTCGCTTTTTCAAGCATATGGTCTTCCCACCCTTGCAAGTCTTCGCGTTCAGCGACACTTTTTATTTCTATTCTTGCCTCACTCATTATTTGTTATAACAAAAGAATTGTTCTTTTGTACTTTCATTATACGCTTGATGCACAGCATCTGCAATCACTTTTATATCTTCATAACCATCTTTGGCAAAGCTATCCATATCATTCTGGCTAAGTCCTTCAGATGCCTTATAGCATATCGGGAATGAAAAGCCATCAATAGTAATGGATATCATCACATCATCAAGTTACTGCTTATCATCAATCGCAATATTGATACACTTATCATTGACTATGCGCTGACAACCCAAATTAAGGGCTAATTGATTGTGAAATCTATCTTTGTCGAACATCAATTAGCCCTTTAAAGGGCAGGATTGACAGGCCTTGTAGGAACAACCTAAAAAGAGCCTGCCCACTGCCTCACGGC
>ONAK01000065.1 GCA_900315765.1 uncultured Prevotella sp.
GTATCAACTGGCAGTTAGCCTACGTGCTATTTGCGATAATAATAAGCAGTTGGTTTATAGCGTACTACCTCGCTTGGGTCTTGATAATTTGGAGGTTGAGCGCATTGTAGAGTCAGCCTGTAAGGAACCGCCAAAAGGCTTGTCGAAAGGCATGCAAGAGGTGCTCTCAATACTTAACCCGAAGAAAGCCGAAGCGCCTACGGCCAGCGAGATTGACCAATGGCTTTGGGATTGGGGTGCTCAGATTGAAGCGTTGTTTCCTTTTTTCCCTCTGCTGCAGGATGCCTGCAAGGGTCTTAAGCGTAATCAATATCCAGCAGCATTAGTGGTTAGCGGAGCTTTCTCTATGACGCTGATGACACGCTGCAGATATAGTTTCTACCACCGCCCGGAAGAGTTGCGCCGCCTGAATAGCTCAGCACTCATTATTGGTGATCCTGCAAGCGGTAAGAGTTTTGCCACCCGCCTTTATAAACTGCTAACTGCGCCAATCCTGGCTGCAGACAGGGTAGGTAAGGATGCCATAAATGCCTACCGTGAGCAGATGAAAACTAAGGGCGCCAACAAGGAGAAGCCTAAGAAACCTAAGGTAACGATACGTATCCACCCAGCGCGTACTTCAAATGCCCAGTTTATTCAGGATATGGTGAATGCTGTGGAAGAGGTAGATGGTGAGCCAATGCAGCTGCACATGCTGACCTTCGACACCGAGTTGGACAACACCCTGTCTATACAGAAAGGTGGAAGTTGGATTGACAAGCAGACGCTAGAGCTTAAAGCCTTCCACAATGAGGAAGACGGTCAGTTCTATAGCAATATGGACTCTGTGATAGAGAACTTCATTGTTACTTGGAACTACGTCTATACAGGCACGCCGTTGGCCTTGAAGAATAAGGTGAACGATAGGAACTTTGGTTCTGGTCTGCCAACTCGTTTGACCTGTATCCCTCTGCCCGCCACTAACTTCCAGATGCTGACACGCGAAAGCACCGTAGACCGTGAGAGCGACAATCGCATTTCAGAATGGGCCAAGAAACTTGATAAAACCAAAGGGATATTGCCCTTCGGTAAGATTGTAGACGAGCTTTTTGACTGGACTGCACGCCGTATGGCAGATGCTGAGGAGAATAACTCTAAAGCAGAAGAAATGCTACTTAAGCGTTGTGCCTATCACGCCATCAATTTCTCTGCTCCATTTATCGTGATGCGCCACTGGGGCGACATGAAGCAGGATGGTGAATATTGGCATGGTGAGTTTGAGACTGACGATATAGACTGGAAGTTAGCAGAGCTAATCGTTAACATGCAGTACGCTTGTCAGCGTCATTACTTCCTCGGCATGGCCGAAAAGTATTTCGACGATCAGCAGCGCGAAATCTCTTTCAATTCACACCGAAACAACAAAACAGTCGAGGCGTTTTACAGACTGCCAGATGAGTTTGTGATTGAAGATGTGATGACTTGCTTCTCACTTACAAATCCCGCAGCTGCACGCGTAAGGGTTAATCGTTTGGTTAAGGATGGCCTTGTAGAAAGAGTTGGAGGTTACGCGGAAAACGGTAATTCTAAAGCCGTGTTTAAGAAAACAGGTAAGGTAATGAGATGACATAACAACATAACAACATAACATTATGGAAATAGTACAGTTGAATAGTAATGCAAAACTCTCCGAGCACTTGGCTTCGCCGAGTGAGGCTGCGCTCGGCCATTCGAACAAGCTCGATGGCTCTCACTTATCGCCTAACTTTACGCTCGGGGAGTTCACGAAGAGCGGGGGCGATTGCAAACCTAAAGCGATTGTGCGTGTGGCTGGAGAAACTGCGCCAGCGATACAACGACAAGTATGTCGTTGTTAAAGGAGATTCCTCGACTTCGCTCGGAATGACAAACGGGGGTGAAGAGCCGATAAGGATTAACTCCGGTTATCGATCGCCGCAGTTGAATCGGCCGATTGGTGGGGCTGCCAATAGTAACCACTTGACGGGCTGCGCGGTGGATATCCGGGTGGAGAATATGGAGCAACTGCTGCGCTATGCAGTTATCCTGATGGATTATGCTGATGAAACAAAGCAGGAGTTTGATGAACTGCTCATCGAGAAAAATCGCCACGGCGCCATCTGGCTACACTTCGCCGTACGGCCGAAGGACAATCGCCGCAAGGTCGCGTTTATCAACGCGTAATGGTATAACACACTCTTTTCCTACTTGTCATCTCGACAACACACTCTTTCTACTTGTCATCTCGACCAAGCGTAAGCGCGTGGAGAGATCTCATGAATGCGCCCTTAGGCGCAAGCGGCAGGCCGCAGAGATTCCTCGACTTCGCTCGGAATGACAAACGGGGGTGGAACGCTCGGAATGACAAACGGGGGTGGTGCGCTCGGAATGACAAATGGGGAGGTGTGGTAAAATAAAGCCCCGCCGAGGGGGCGGGGGCTTTATTTTTTACATGTTGACTTCGACGGTGTGCTTGCCGGGAGAGTAGGGGATTACCGTGCCATCAATCTGCTGGCCATCGAGGGTGATGCTCTTAACACCCTTCTGCGAGCCGTTAGGATGGATGGTAATCTCGTACTGGGCATCGCGGAACTTACGCTGAACGGTGTAGTCGCTAGCGGTGTCGGGCAGACATGGGTCGATGCGGATGCCATCGTAGTCGGGCTTGATACCGAGGATGAACTCTGAGACGGTGTACCACATCCAGGCGGCAGTACCGGTGAGCCATGAGTTCTTACCCTCGCCGGGCTTGTAGGCGTCCTTACCAGCCACCATCTGGCAGTTTACGTAAGGCTCAACCTTGTGCAGCGTCTGATATTTCTCTTCTACATACGAAGGCAGAATCTTGGCGTAGTGGCTCCAGGCGTCGTTACCGCGACCTGCGATACACTCGCCGATGATGACCCAAGGATTGTTGTGGCAGAAGATACCTGCATTCTCCTTGTAGCCCTCGGGATAGCTGGAGATCTCGCCATACTCGTAGATGTACTTGGTGAAAGCGGGATTGTTGAGTACCATACCGTGCTCGCACTCGAGATATTTCTTACAGCTGTCGAGACTCTTGGCTACCATGCCTTCCTCGGCGCCGATCTCGGCCATGGTACACCAGCCCTGACTCTCGATGAATATCTTAGCCTCTTCGCACTCGTTACTACCTATCTTGCGGCCGTAGAAATCGTAGGCGCGGAGATACCACTCGCCGTCCCAACCGTGCTTCTTAACGGCTTCGATCATCGCGTCGATAGCCTTCTGCATGCGCTCGGCCTCCTGGCTCTTACCCAGCTTCTGGCACAGGGCAACATAATCCTTGGCTGTTACTACGAACAGACCGGCTATCATGAGGCTCTCGGCCTTGGTGCCCTCGCTGACGTTCTCGGTGGTCTGGAAACTCTCGTTGGGGTCCCATGAGAAGCAGTTGAGGTTGAGGCAGTCGTTCCAGTCGGCACGGCCGATGAGTGGCAGCATGTGGGGACCGAGGTTGTTGATGACGTGGTCCATAGAAATCTTGAGGTGCTCGAAGAGTGTTACCTCAGAACCGGGCTGATTGTCGAATGGCACCATCTCGTCGAGAATAGAGAAGTCGCCCGTTTCCTTGATATATGCCACGGTACCGAAGATGAGCCAGCAGGGGTCGTCGTTGAATCCGCCACCGATGTCGTTGTTGCCGCGCTTGGTGAGTGGCTGATACTGGTGGTAGCAGCCGCCGTCGGGGAACTGTGTCGAGGCGATATCGATGATGCGCTGACGGGCGCGTGATGGTATCTGGTGGACAAAGCCCACAAGGTCCTGGTTACTGTCGCGGAAGCCCATGCCGCGGCCGATGCCGCTCTCGAAGAACGATGCCGAACGCGAGAAGTTGAAGGTTACCATGCACTGATACTGGTTCCAGATGTTGACCATGCGGTCGAGCTTGTCGTTTCCCGTGCGTACATTATATATATTAAGCAGGGCATCCCAGTAGGCGTTGAGCTCGGCAAAAGCCTTGTCGACCTTCTCGGTGGTGTCGAGTTCGGCGATGAGGGCGTGAGCCTTATCCTTGTTGATGACTTGAGGAGCTGAGAATTTCTTGTCCTGCTCGTTTTCGATATATCCGAGGAGGAACACAAAATCCTTGCTCTCGCCTGGGGCGAGGGTTACCTCGATGTAGTGAGAGGCGATGGGGCTCCAGCCGTGTGCGTGGCTGTTGCGGGGCTTGCCCTCCATCACCACCTGAGGATCGGCAAACTCGTTGTAGAGGCCTACGAAGGTCTCGCGGTCGGTGTCGAAGCCCTGAATCTCAGTATTCACGTGATAGAACGCATAGTGGTTGCGGCGCTCGCGATACTCGGTCTTGTGATAAATCGTCGAACCCTCTATCTCCACCTCGCCTGTAGAGAAGTTACGCTGGAAGTTCTCCATATCGGTAGCGGCATTCCAGAGGCACCACTCCTCGAACGAGAAGAGCTTGAGTGTCTTGGTCTCCTTCGAATCGTTCTTGAGTGTGAGTTTCTGCACCTCGGCCCATTTCTTGAGTGGTACAAAGAACAGCACGCTGGCCTCTACGCCATTCTTACGACCAGTGATGCGGGTGTAGCTCATGCCGTGGCGGCACTCGTAGAAATCGAGTGGAGTCTTGCAAGGCTTCCATCCTGGATTCCAAACGGTATCGCCGTCTTTGATATAAAAATAGCGCCCGCCGTTGTCCATAGGTACATTATTGTAGCGATAGCGGGTGATGCGGCGGAACTTGGCATCCTTATAGAAAGAATAGCCACCAGCGGTATTAGAGATTAATGAGAAGAAATCCTCGTTGCCCAGGTAGTTGATCCAAGGCCATGGTGTCTGCGGGTCGGTAATGACGTACTCGCGGTTCTGGTCGTCGAAATGACCGTAACGTTTCTGCTGTTCCATTGTTATGTTATTTTAAAAGATTGTTCTTAATAATTATAATAAAAATGTGCCTGCAAAGATAATAAAAAGATTGATACCAAACAAGGCTTATGTTATCAAAAGGTTAAAAAAGAGCATGAAAGCATTACTTTTTGATAATTTTTATTTGTTTTTTGAAATATTAATCGTAATTTTGCGACCCGATTGGAGGAAAATGGACTGGATATAATTAAATAATAACTTTTTATACTTAATTAAAACTTAGAAATTACATGAAAAGAATCAGTTTGACCTTAGCCGGCCTGTTCATGTTTATTGGATTGGCACTGGCACAAACGAAGGTGACTGGTACAGTTGTGACCTACGAGGAGAACGAGCCGATTATCGGTGCTACTATCCAGATTGTAGGAGAGCAAGGTGTTGGTACCATCACAGACTACGACGGAAAGTTTGAATTAATGGTCCCCGAAGGTCGAAAGACCTTGCGTATTACCTACATTGGTATGGAACCGCTTGATGTGGCTGTAAGTGCAAAACCATTGCGCATTCAGCTTCGTAACGATGTGCACACACTCGACGAGGTAGTGGTTGTGGCATACGGTACACAGAAGAAGACTTCGCTTACCGGTTCTATCCAGGAGGTGAAGAGCGAGGCCATCGAGTTGCGCCCTACATCATCAGTAGCATCGGCTCTGGAAGGAACCGTTACCGGTGTGCAGGTGAACAGCACTTACGGACAGCCTGGTAATGACCCTTCAATACGTATTCGTGGTATAGGAACAGTAAATGGTGACTCTAATCCTCTTTATATATTAGACGGTGTACCATTCGGTGGCAACATCAGCGACCTGAACCCTGCCGATATCGAGAGTATGTCGGTATTGAAGGATGCTGCTTCGGCCGCCCTGTATGGTAACCGCGCCTCAAACGGTGTCATCCTGATTACCACCAAGAAGGGTAAGCAGGGCAAGCTGAACGTAACGCTCGACATTAAGCAGGGTACCTACAGCCGTGGTATTAAGGAGTATAATACTCTTAATGCTCGCCAATTTATGGAGATGGAATGGCAGAATCAGCGCAACATCAATCGTATGGCAGGTGCAACCGATGATGAGGCCAAGTTAAGTGCTGCTAAGGATTTGTTTGACAACCGTCTGTACCTCAATATATTCAATAAGGATAATGAGGCTCTGTTTGATGCTAATGGTCATGTGGTAAGCGATGCTGCTATAAAAGGTACTTATGGCGAAGATCTCGATTGGTTCGACCAGACATTGCGTTCGGGCTATCGCCAAGAATACAACATTAGCGCAAATGGCGCTAGCGATAAGGCTGACTATCTGCTGTCTCTGGGTTATCTTGATGAGAACGGCTATATGAAGAGCTCCGGTTTCGACCGCCTCTCAGCCCGCGTTGCCTTGAACGTACAGCCTAAGAAGTGGGTGAAGATGGGATTGAATGTGGCTGGTACACACCAGAACAAAAAACAGTCGTATTCAGATGGCGATACATCAATTGCCAATCCATTCTATTTCAGTCGCTACATTTCTCCAATCTATCCAGTACACCTGCACGATATTAATACTGGAAACTATTTGTATGATGCCAATGGAAACTTGCAGTGGGATGGAGGTTCGTATTTAGATGAGAACGGTCAGACTATCGTGACGCGTAACCAACTGGCCAACCGCCATGTGATCTGGGAGAATCAAGCAAATATCGACAAAACTACACGTAACACTTTGAATGGTATTGTATATGCTGACATTTATCTTCCTTACAACTTCACTTTTATACTGAAAGGTAACATAAATCTACGTTCGTCTGTTAATCGTTCATTCGATAGTTCTCAGATTGGTGATGGACAGAGTAACAATGGACGTGCAGGACGTGATGAATATCAGTACAAGAACTACACCTTCCAGCAGCAGCTGCACTGGAACCACGAGTATGGTGTACACTCTATCGACGCCCTGATTGGTCATGAGAACTATTACAATAATTATAATTATATGTATGGTAGAAAGACCAATGAGGTGTTTGAGGGCAAGAGTACACTGCGTAACTACACGGATATCACCGACTGGTACGACTACGAAAACAACTACCGCACAGAGTCATATCTGGCCCGTGCGCGCTACGGCTACGACAACCGCTATAACTTTGAGGCAAGCTTCCGTCGCGATGGTAGTTCACGTTTCCATAAGTCAGCCCGCTGGGGTAACTTCTGGAGCGTAGGTGCCAACTGGGTTATCTCTAATGAGAAGTTTATGAAGCAGTACGACTGGGTTGATTACCTGAAGTTGCGTGCAGACTATGGTGAGGTAGGTAACGATGCTGGTTCTGGTCTGTATGGTTGGATGTCTCTCTTTTCTTCTACCAAGGAGGCTAAGGAGGGCGCATATTGGATTTCTCAACTTGCTAATTATGATTTGAAGTGGGAAACAGGTCAGTCATGGGGTGTTGCCATCGATGCTCGCCTATTCAAGAAGCTGAACTTCAGCATCGAGTACTTCGATAAACGCAACAAGGACCTGCTGTTCGACGTGAATCTGCCTCTGTCGGCAGGAGGTACAACCACAAGTTCTGCTTCGGCAGTGGTAACACAGAATATCGGAACTATCGCCAATAAGGGTCTTGAGATCTCAGCCGATATGGACGTATTCAAGAATAAGGATTGGAAAGTAAACATCGGTGCAAACATCACCCTGCTGAAGAATGAAGTTGTCAAGCTTCCCGAAGAGAATAAAGATGGTATCCTCGACGGAACCAAGAAGATTGTTGAGGGTAAGGATCGCTACCAGTGGTGGCTCTACACTTGGGAAGGCGTAAATACTGCCAATGGTATGTCTCTCTATAAGTTCAATGACGAGGAGTACTTCTTCAAGGATGCCGACGGCAACGTATATGGTGACGCCACAAACGGCTCTGAGCTGACTGGTAATAAACTCGATGGTGTAGTTGTTATCAATGGTATTCCTTATACCTACTCAACATCTTATGCAAAGAAGGAGTTCCACGGCTCTGCTATTCCTAAGGCATACGGAAGTTTCAATATCAACGTAAGTTGGAAGAATCTGTCACTGTCAACTCTCTTCACCTATTCGCTGGGTGGAAAGGTGCTCGACTATAACTATTCAGACTTGATGTCGGTAGGTACTTCACCTTCAAATCTGCACGCTGATGTATTGAATTCTTGGACGTATGACCGGAGAACTACAGAGAATTCTATCGACCGTAATGGTACACCAATGGTATGTAGCTCGCCAAAGATTAATAGCGATGTTACAGCATCTCTAAATTCAACATCTTCACGTTGGCTCACCAGCGCCAGCTATCTCATCCTGAAGAACATCAACCTGAGCTACCAGCTGCCTAAGGAGTGGGTGCGCAAGGCTGACCTTGAGGGCGTAACATTGACACTGGCTTGCGAGAACCTGTTTACCAAGACAGCTCGTCAGGGTATGGTTCCACAGATGTCGTACAATGGTGCACAGTACAACTATCTGGTAACACCACGAGTATTTTCTGTAGGACTGAACGTAAGGTTTTAAAGGTAAAAGGGAAAAAGTAAAAAGGTGAAAATGAAATAAAGAAATAATTATGAAGAAGTATATATATATATTGAGCGTGGCTGCCCTGGGCCTCACAGCTTGTAATAGCGATTATCTTGATACTACTCCACAGAATGCAGAAGATACATCGGTGATGATAGAGAGTGCCGAAAATGCTGAGCTGGTAATCAATGGCATGTGCAAGGCCATGAGCACCCAGTATTGCGGTAGTCAGGGATGGAATGGCGAAGGTAGTATCAAAACATGGTACGGCAACTATCCTGGAGCAGACTTTCAGAAGTGTAATTATGCTGGATATGTAGATATTTTCAATCAAACATACCACTTGATGAAGTCGTCTATCTACGATTACTTTGCATGGTATTATTACTATAAGCAAGTCAGTAACGCTAACAGCATTATCTGCAACATAGACAATGCAAGCGGTACCGAGGAAGATAAAGCTTTTGTAAAGGCTCAGGCTCTTACATTCCGTGCTTACTCATTCTTCATGTTGTCGCAGATTTACTGCCACCGTTGGAGTGACGAAGAGGGCAACACTGATGGTATTGTCCTGCGTGTAGACCAAAGTACCGGAGATCAGGGACTTGCAACACTTGCTGATACATATAGGCAGATTTATGCAGACCTTGACGAGGCTGTGGCTTTGTATCAGAAGAGTGGCAAAGATCGTGGTTATAACAAGTTGGTAGATGTTCCAGAGTTTTATAAGCCCAATTTGGATGTAGCTTATGCAATATATGCACGCGTAGCAGCCACCCGTCAGGACTGGCAGAATGCAGCTAAGTATGCTGCGTTGGCTAAGGCTAACTATACGCTTATGAGTAACAAAGAGTATAAGAGTGGATTCAATACCTGTAACGATGAGTGGATTTGGGGCGTTTACGAGGGTGCTGAGCAGACAATCTATTTCTATGCATTCTTTGCATATCAGGGATCAAATGCTGATACTAATGCCTATCGTAACTATCCAAACGCTATCAGTAAGCAGCTCATTGACCAGATTCCTGAAAGCGACATTCGTCGTTGGCTGTATCTGGTGCCAAGTGATGAGGAACTGGCCGAGTGTAATGCTGCCGGACGCGCTTCTACAGTTAAGAAGGATGGCAAGACGGTCAATGCACAACTCTATACTCGTGCCCGTAACGAGTATGGCGATCGTATGGCATCGAAGTCATTGGTGTATGCATATATGCAGTTTAAGTTGATGTGCCAGTATGCTAATGGTGGCTCGTTCCCATTGTTCCGTGCGGCCGAGATGTATTATATCGAGGCTGAGGCCGATTGCCATCTGGGCAAGTATGCCGAGGCTCAGCAGCTGCTCTTCGATGCCAACAAGGAGCGCGACCCAGAGCTGCAGAAGAGCACCAAGACCGGCGACGACCTGCTGGCCGAAATCAAGCTCTATCGCCGCTTCGACCTCTGGGGCGAGGGTTACGACTGGTTCGACTGCAAGCGCTGGGGCGACACCATCGTGCGTAAGACTTGGGAAGACGGTGGTAGCTTCCTGAAGGCTTATGTAACCACTGTTGGACCTAACGATGGCAACCAGTGGACATGGGTTATCCCAGAGCGTGAGACTCAGTACAACGGCGCCTTCAAGAATAACACAACCGCATCTGGCGAGGAATAATTTTCTTCATGTAATATATTCTAGCAAAAATGGCTGGCTCTTTCTTGGGGTCGGTCATTTTTTTAGCATATTAATTAAATATTTATTAATTTTTCTTTGGTAGTATCAAAATATATTAGTACTTTTGCACCCCGTTTCGTGAGGAATGGTAAATTTATTTCAGGAAAAGTAGAAGAATTTAGTTTGTTTAAGTATTTAAGTAATTACTAATATATTATTAATTTTTTTAAGTTTTCAATGAAAAAACTCAGTATGATGTTGGCTGGGCTATTCCTTAGTGTGGGAATATCGCTGGCACAAACAAAGGTTACTGGTACCGTGGTTAGTTATGAGGATAACGAGCCAATTATCGGAGCTACAATCCAGGTAGTTGGAAATGCTGGCATTGGTACCATTACCGATTATGATGGAAACTTCACCCTCGACGTTCCTGAGGGCATGAAGACACTGCGTATTACCTATGTAGGCATGGAGCCTCTTGAGGTAGCAGTTAGCACAAAAACGCTGCGCATCCAGTTAAGAAACGATGTGCATACTCTAGACGAAGTAGTGGTTGTGGCTTATGGTACACAGAAGAAGACTTCGCTCACCGGTTCCATTCAGGAGGTGAAGAGCGAGGCCATCGAGTTGCGCCCTACATCTTCGGTTGCTTCGGCTCTCGAAGGTAGTGTTACAGGTGTACAGGTGAACAGCACCGTTGGCGCACCTGGTGAAGACCCACAGATTCGTATTCGTGGCGTGGGAACCGTCAATGGTTCTTCGTCACCACTCTATATCCTTGATGGCGTGCCCTATAGCGGTAGCATCAGCGACCTGAACCCACAGGACATCGAGTCGATGTCGGTACTGAAGGACGCTGCTTCGGCTGCTCTGTATGGTAACCGCGCCTCTAACGGTGTCATCCTGATTACCACCAAGAAGGGTAAGCAGGGCAAGATGAACATCACCTTCGATGTGAAGCAGGGTACTTATTCACGCGGTATTGCCGAGTACGACCGTCTGGGCGCCCGCGAGTGGATGGAGGCTCAGTGGCTCAATATGAAGAACAATCGCATGGCTGCCGGCGACGATGCTGCCACAGCTGGCGCATACGCCTCGAAGCACCTGATTGCCGACCGACTTCAGCTGAATATCTTCGACAAGGCCGACGAGGCACTCTTTACTGCCGACGGCAAGCTGGTGAGCGATGCCCGCATAAAAGGTACCTATGGCGAGGACCTCGACTGGTACAAGCAGGCCATTGGTCACGGCTATCGTCAGGAGTACAACTTCAACGCCAACGGCGCTACCGAGAAGTCAGACTATCTGGTTTCATTAGGCTATCTCGACGAGCAGGGCTACCTGAAGACCTCTGGTTTCGACCGTCTGTCGGCTCGTCTGTCGGGTAACATCCAGCCAGCTGATTGGCTCAAGGTGGGTGTTAGTCTGAACGCTACTCATCAGAACTTCAATGCCGGCTACGGTACTGGTAACGCCAATACCAACCCATTCAACTTCTGTCGTAAGATTTCGCCTATCTATCCTGTTCATGCCCACAACCTGACTACAGGTGAGTACTATCTCGACGGTATGGGCAACCTGATGTACGATGGCGGTTCGTATATCGATACCGATGGTCAGGTGGTTCACACCCGCAATCAGTATCCCGATCGTCACATCATCTGGGAGAACCAGTTGAATACCGATAAGATTATCCGCAATACCGTTAACAGTATTGCCTACGCCAATATCATTCTGCCTTACAACTTCACACTCTCGCTGAAGGGTAGTCTGAATCTGAGCAACGACTCAGAGAACAAGTACTACTCGGCTGTGATTGGCGATGGTAAGGCCAACAACGGCCGTTTGCGCCGTACTGATGTACGCCAGAAGAACTACACCTTCCAGCAGCAGCTGCATTGGCGCCAGGAGTTTGGTGTACATTCTGTTGACGCCCTGCTGGGTCACGAGAGCTACAAGCTCACCCGCAACTACATGGCTTCGGGTAAGGATTCTGAGATTGTGCCCGATCTCACCAATCTGCTCAACTTTACCCAGTTTGCTCAGCTCTACGACTACAACGACAACTACGCCCTCGAGTCATATCTGGGTCGTGTTCGCTATGGCTACGACAGCCGTTACAACATCGAGTTCTCGTTCCGTCGCGATGGTTCGTCGCGCTTTGCCAAGAATGCCCGTTGGGGTAACTTCTGGAGCACAGGTGCCAGCTGGGTCATCTCTAACGAGAAGTTTATGAAGCAGTATGACTGGGTGAACTTCCTGAAGTTGCGTGCCGACTATGGAGAGGTAGGTAACGACTCGGGTTCTGGTCTCTATGGCTATATGGCCCTCTATCAGCAGGATGTTCATGCCGGCAAGGGCGCTTACTATATCTCTCAGTTGCCCAACGAGGATCTGAAGTGGGAGACAGGTCAGTCATGGGGCGTTGCCATCGAGGGTCGCCTCTTCAACAAGCTCAACTTCAATGTCGAGTACTTCGACCGCCGCAATAAGGACCTTATCTTCAACGTCTACAACCCACTCTCTGCAGGTGCTACTGATACCACCATACCTCAGTCGGTAACCACCATGAATCTGGGTACCATCTCAAACCACGGTGTCGAGATTTCGGGCGATATGGACGTTTACAAGTCGAAGAACTGGAGCGTGAACGTAGGTGCCAGCATCACCTTCGAGAAAAACAAGGTGGTGAAGCTGCCCGAGCAGAATCGCGATGGTATCATCGATGGTACCAAGAAGATTGTTGAGGGTATGGACCGCTATCAGTTCTATACCTACACCTGGGAGGGCGTGAACACCAAGAACGGACTCTCACTCTATAAGTTCAATGACGATGAGTACTTCTTTACCGATGGCGGCACTACCTATGGTAACCCTGCCGGTACAGAGATTACTGGTTCGCAGAAGAACGCTGTGGTTGTGATTGATGGCACTCCTTACAGCTATCTCACCACCTACGGCAAGCGCGAGTTCCACGGTTCGGCCATGCCTACCGCCTATGGTAGCTTCAACTTCAACGTGAGCTACAAGGCCTTCTCGCTCTACACCCTGTTCACTTATCAGCTGGGTGGTAAGGTGATGGACAGCAACTATCAGCTGCTGATGAACTCACAGAGCACCCCAACCGCCCTGCACAAGGACGTGCTGAAGGGCTGGACCGCCGAGCAGGCTACTGCTACCGATGCTATCGACCGCAACGGTGTGCCCATGCTGAGCGACGCTCCTGTCATCGTGAGTGGTCTTGAGGCCGACCTCAACGCTACCTCTTCACGTTGGCTCACCAGCGCCAGCTATCTCATCCTGAAGAACATCAACCTGAGCTACCAGCTGCCTAAGGAACTGGTGCGCAAGGCTGGTATCGAGAACGTGATGCTCACACTGACCTGCGAGAACCTCTTCACGCTGACATCGCGCAAGGGTATGAACCCACAGCAGAACTTTGCTGGCACTCAGAGTGCTACCTTCGTCACACCACGCATCTTCTCTGCAGGAGTGAACATTAAGTTTTAAGAGTGAATAGTGAAGAGTGAATAGTGAATAGTGAATAGTGAATAGTGAAGAGTGAATAGTGAATAGTGAATAGTGAATAGTGAATAGTTAATAGTGAATAGTTTTATGAAGAAGTATATATATATAGGAATCGCAACGCTGGCACTCAGCGCTTGTAGCAAGGATTTCCTGGATACCGCTCCCGAGTCGGAGATGGGTACTCCTACCGTGCTCAGCAACACCCAGAATGCCGAGATGGCACTCAATGGTATCTGTAAGGCCATGACTACTCAGTATATGAGCAAGCAGGGCTGCAATGGCGAGGGCACCATCCTGAACTGGTATGGCACCTTTACTGGCAACGATGCCCAGAAGAGCAATAACTCTGGTTGGCAGGGTGTGTGGAACTCAACCTACCACCTGCGTCCAACTTCCGATTATACCGTTTATCCTTGGTTCTATTATTACAAGTTGGTGAGCAATGCCAATGCCATCATCAACAATATCGATGCAGCCGAGGGTGAGGAGAACGATAAGAAGTTCATCAAGGCTCAGGCCCTTACTTTCCGTGCTTACTCGTTCTTCCGTCTGGCACAGCTCTACACCAATCGCTGGAGCGACCATCAGGGTAACACCGATGGTATCGTGCTGCGTGTTGACGAGAGTCTGGGCGAACAGGCCATCGCTACTCAGGCCGAGACCTATCAGCAGATTTACAACGACCTCGACGAGGCCATCGCCCTCTATCAGCAGAGCGACCGCAAGCGCGAGGAGTTCTTTCAGCCCGGTCTCGATGTGGCCTATGCCGTTTATGCCAAGGCAGCCCTCAACCGCGAGGATTGGCAGAATGCTGCCAAGTATGCAGCTCTGGCTCGCGAGGGCCACAAGCTGATGACGGTTGAGCAGTATCAGGACGGTTTCCACACACCTAACAACGAGTGGATATGGGGTGTGTATGAGGATGAACAGCAGAACATCTCTTACTATAGCTTCTTTGCTTATATCGGTGCTAACTCAAGTACCAACAACTGCCGCACTTATCCTGTAGCCATCAGCAAGGAGCTCATCGATCAGATTCCTGCCAGCGACGTGCGCCGCTCGCTCTATCTGGTACCAACCGAAGAGGAGTATGCCGAGTGTAATGCAGCTGGCCGTAGCACTGGTATGCTCTACAACCGCGCAAAGGCTGAGTACAAGGATCGCTTGTATTTCGACCAGAGCGGCAAGCTTACCTCGCTCGTCTATGCTTATATGCAGACTAAGTTCCTGGTAGGTTTCTATCCCGGTGGTGGCTCGTTCCCCATTATCCGTGCCGCTGAGATGCTGTATACCGAGGCCGAGGCCGACATGCACCTGAACAAGGAGGCTGAGGCACAGCAGCTGCTGTTTGAGGCTGTTAGTCAGTACGACGAGGCTTACACCAAGAGCACCAAGACCGGCGACGACTTGATGACCGAGATTAAGCTCTATCGTCGTTTCGACCTCTTTGCCGAGGGTAACGACTGGTTCGACTACAAGCGTTGGGGACAGCCCATCGTTCGTAAGAACCGCACACAGGGTGGTAGCTTTATGGAGGATGTGTTCGATATCACCATCCTTCCTGAAGAGACTAACGCCTGGACTTGGGTCATCCCTCAGAAGGAGACTGACTACAACGCACTTGTTGAGTAATAGCCATGGAAACTACATAAGCGGTGGTCCAGGCGGCTTGGAAATTAAATCCGCCTGTGATGCCATCGATGTCGAGCACTTCTCCAGCGAAATAAAGCTGGGGGAGTGTTTTTGCTTCCAGGGTGTTGGGGTTTATGCCTGAAAGGTCGATGCCGCCACACGTCACAAACTCATCTTTGAAAGCCGCCCTACCGGCTATCTGGTATTGGTCGTTGCAGAGGGCGTTGGTAAGTCGGTTCAGTTCTTTTGGGTTCAGGTTCTGCCAACGGTTCTGGGCGCGCTCGCCAAGGGTTTTCTGCACCAGATAATCCCACAAACGGCTGGGCAATCCAAAGGGCCTGATGGTGGCTATCTGCTTCTGCGGATCCTGCTGTATCTCGGGTTCTTTCTGCGATGTCCAGTTCACGGCTAGCGGCATCTGGTAGTTGTGCTCGTACAGGTCGCGAGCGGCATAACTCGAGAGTTTGAGTATGGCTGGTCCGCTCATGCCCCAGTGGGTGATGAGTAGCGGTCCGTTGCTTTTTAGTTTGGTGCCTGGTATCGATGCTGTTGCATCTTCTATCACCGTGCCCATCAGGGCGCGTAGTGCTTCGTCCTCGATGCTGAAGGTGAATAGCGATGGCACGGGCGAAGTAACGGGAACGCCCGCCATCGATGCAGTGCCGCCGCCGGTGGTTATCACCTTGAAATCGTAGTCTTTCAGTTCGTCGAGACTCTCGATTTTATGCTGGGTGCGGATGTCGATGCCGTGGCGTTTGGCTTCGGCCAAGAACAGGTTGATGATGGTGTGCGAATCCTGCGACATGGGGAACACGCAGTTGTCCTCCTGTGTTGTCAGTTTCACGCCGTGGGCTTCAAACCATGCGTAGGCATCGCGATAGTCGAAGGTCTTAAAGAGTCGTTTCAGTAGTCGGTGGCCGCGTGGGTACACCTGCGAGAGGTCGGTCACCGCCTCAAACGAGTTGGTGCAGTTGCACCTGCCGCCGCCCGATACCTCAACCTTAGCAAGTACTTTCTTCGATTTCTCGAAGATTGTTACTTGCATCTCAGGGCACATCTCTTTCAGGTTTATCGCCAGAAAGAATCCCGCCGCCCCTCCACCAACTATTGCTGTTTTCATTCTGTTTTTTCTTGTTTAAAACACAGAGATACAGAGATACAGAGTTTTTTTTTCTCTTTCTCTTCCTTTTTCCACCTTGAAGCGATTCTCCCTTCCTTGTCATCTCGACCAAGCGATTCTTCTTCCCCTCCTTTGTCATCTCGACCAAGCGATAGCGCGTGGAGCGCTCGAGCTCTGCTCGCTTGGCTCGTCCAAGAAATCTCATGAATGCGCCCTTAGGGCGCAAGCGGCAAAGCCGCAGAGATGTCTCGACTACGCTCGACATGACAAGGGGGTGGGGTGTACGCTCGACATGACAAGGGGGTGGGGTGTACGCTCGACATGACAAAGCGATTATTTAATCTCTGTTCCTCTGTATCTCTGTGTTTGATTTACTTTTTGATTTACTTTTTAATTTTACTTCTCTATCAGTATTCTTGCGTCTACGGCTACTACGTTGTTCTCGTCGGCCAGGAGAGGGTTGATGTCCATCTCCTTGATCTGCGTGGCGAAGCGGAGTAGGGTAGAGAGGCGCACGATAATCTCGGCAAACTTCTGCTCGTTGATGCCCTTCTGTCCGCGCGTACCTTTCAGTATCTTATAGCCCCGCAACGAGTGAATCATCGAGTACGCCTCGTCGTAACTCAATGGCGCCAATCCGCTCGATACATCTTTCAGCACCTCAACGAAGATGCCGCCCAGTCCGCATAGTATCACGTGACCGAAGCGGGTTTCGTATTTGGCGCCGATGAACAGCTCGGTGCCCTTCATCATCTTCTGCACCATCACACCTGTGGCGTCTTTTATCTGCATCATGCGGTCGAACTCCATCGCCAGATGTTCCGGGGTGCGTATGTTCAGCGTTACGCCGCCCACGTCGCTCTTGTGGATGGGGCCTACCACCTTGGCCACCACGGGGAATCCCACCTGCTGAGCAAAGGCCGTCAACTCCTCTTTCGAGGTGCTTACCATCTCGGGTACCAGTGGTATACCGGCACACGATAGTATTTCGCGCACCGTTTGTGGCGATACGTAGCCGTTGTCGTAGATGCCGCTGATGACCTGATGCAGGCGCGAAAGGTCGATGCCGTAGAGTTGTATCTCGGGTGGTGCGGGCTTGGGCGTGCGCATAATCTGACTGAGTGCGGTGGCCAGCGTCACCTCGTCGCTGAAGTTCACGTGGCCCTTACTCAGGAATTCTGCCACCTCGGGCCCCGCCGTGTGCAAGCTGGGCAGCACGGGGAATATCGGCTTCTTGCACTCGCGAATCTTCTTGTCGAGCACGTCGTAGGCCTCGTAGAGCTGGGTGAGTCCAGGCGTGCCGTAGATTACGGCGATGGCGTCGATATTGTCGAACTTGTTCTCGCAGTAGTCAATCACCGTGCCCAGTTGCTCGGCCGTACCTGTGGCCAGAAAGTCGATGGGGTTAGCCACCGATGAGCCAGGGAAGAGCTGGGCTTTCAGCTCGTCGGCCTCGGGACCTTCTATCTTGGGCACGTTCAGTCCGCCTTTCGATAGGGCGTCGGTCAGCATCACGCCCGGACCGCCAGCGTGCGTCACAATCGCAAAGTTCTTACCCTTCAGCTCGGGCAGGGTGAAAATGCAGCCCACGGTGGTAAGCTCCTCGCGCGAGAAACAGCGCACGATGCCCGCCTTGCGGAACAGCGCCTCTACCGCCGAGTCGCTCGATGCGATGGCCCCCGTGTGGCTCGATGCGGCGCGACTTCCGCTCTCGCTCGAACCCGCCTTGATGGCAGCTATGCGGCAGCCTTTTCGTATCAGGTTGCTGGCGTGGAACAGCAGCTTGTCGGGGTTGCCGATGTTCTCGATATACAGCAGTTTCACCTTCGAGTCGGTCTGGGCGTCAAAGTGCTCGTCCATATACTGCAGCACATCCTCTATACCTATCTGCTTACCGTTACCGATGCTCCACACGCTGTTAAACTGCAAGCCTTTTATCACGGCACTCTCGAGGATGAACACCGCTGTGGCGCCCGATCCCGATACAAAGTCAACCCCCTGTGGATTCAGGTTAGGTATGGGCAGTGTGAACACGCTGTGGTGATGGCGGTTCAGCAGTCCGATGCAGTTCGGTCCGATGAGTGCCGCCCCGTATTTCTTACAGGTGTCGAGTATGCGCTGTTCCAGTTGTGCACCCGCCTTTGTCTCCTCGCCGAATCCGGCCGAGATAATCACAAAGGCCTTTGTTCCCTTCTCGGCGCAGAGATAGTCCACATAGTCGGGACAGAACTTGGCGGCCACTACCAGCACCGCCAGTTCCGTCGGTGGTATATCCTTCACGTCGTGATAGGCTTTTATTCCCTGCACCTCGTCCTCTTTGGGGTTCACGATGTGCAGGTCGCCACCGAAACCACCATTCTTAATATTACGCACGATAGAGCCTCCGGGCTTATGCACGTTGTTAGAGCCGCCGATGACGACGATGCTCTTCGGATTCAATAATTGCTGGTTAATCATAGGTGCAAAGATAGTAAAAAACGAATATAATACCAAATAAAATACAAAAAAATCCCGTTAACTCACAAGGAATTAACGGGAATTTTTTATTTTCACGCCCCCACGCAGCTTGTAGCTCCGAGGGCTGTAACAATCGCGGTTGCGATTGACGCAATCATCTGAACGATGAATTTTACAGTTTCTTTCTTTGTCATGGTTGGTAATTTTTTTAGGTTGATACTTTTTTTGAGATGTTTCGACTAATCATTTCTCCCTCCCTGTCATCTCGAGCATTCCCTCCTCCCTTTGTCATGTCGACCAAGCAAAGCGCGTGGAGACATCTCATAAAATGCGCCTTTGGGCGCAAGCGGCTAAAGCCGCAAAGATTCCTCGACTACGCTCGGAATGACAGGGTGGCAGGGGAAGGGGAAGCGAAGGGGCTTGCGCCCCAATCGCTTAATCTCCCTCGCCAGGGTTGCCATGGCCAGTACCGCCGCCAGTGCTTGGCTGCTCGTTCTCGGGATCCTCGATGTCGCCGATGTCGCCGCTGGTAACGCGTTTCACCTCCTTACCGTTGCGGTCGATACAGGTAATCTGGATGGCGGTGTTCTTCAGCTCGTCCTTCAGTGCCACCGATGGGGTGAAGATGATGCGGCGGGTGCTGATGAGGCCAGCCTTCACGTCCTCAACCTTATCTACCGCCTTCGAGCGCAATCCGAATCGCATGGTGCCCAGTCCAGGGATGGCTACCGAGTGGCCCTCAGTGGCC
>ONAK01000040.1 GCA_900315765.1 uncultured Prevotella sp.
ACTTCGCAGCCATTGTTCTTAACTGACGAGAAGAAACAATTATAATCAGGCGATAGAATCAGTACTTTCTCTCCAGGCATTGTCAGAGCTTTAATAGCTACCGACATGGCTGGAACCACGCCGGTAGTATAGAGAATCTCATCGCGATGAATAGTCCAGTTGTGGCGACGCTGGAACCACGAGATGACAGCGTCGTAGTAGTCATCTTCTACAACCGCATAACCAAACACACCATGTTCGGCACGTTTACGCACAGCCTCCTGTATGGCAGGAGCTGCCTTAAAGTCCATGTCTGCCACCCAGAGTGGGATGACTTCATCATTAGGGCATTCGTCCCATTTAACGCAGCCAGTACCACGCCTCTCAACTAATTCATCGAAATCGTACTTCATATCTCTATCCTCTAACTACTAACCTCTAACCTCTATCTTACAATTATTTGGTTCACGCACGTTTTCATCGATGGTGATACTACCGATGGAATCGGCAATAATGTGACCAGAAGTAGGGTTCTTGATGTTCTCAATATGCCCCTTGATGTCAGCCTCAACCTCTGCGTACTCAAACACACGATCGCATGCTGCATCGAAGGTACAGTTCTCAAGTACTAAGTTCTTGGCATAGCAGAGCAGCTGTTCACCAGCCAGATGGCAGTTAACCAGTCGCACATTCTTTGAGTGCCAAGCCAGATACTCTCCATCGAGCGTAGAATCGTAGATGGTGACATTCTCACACTCCCAGAATGAGTCCTTAGTAAGGATGTTAGCATGGTGAATCTCTACATTCTTGCAATACTGGAAAACGTATTTAGCATCACTTTCCAATCCATCTACATAGATATTCTTACTGAACATAAAGGGATAAGTACCCTCGTGAAGCTTAACATTCTTAAGTTTCAAACCATCAATTTTCCAGAAGGTCTCATCAGCATCGTTAATAACCACATTCTCAAGTTCTACATTCTTCATCTCACGGAAGAACTTTGGGCCATCGATGGTACAATCCCTCATCACAAGGTCGTTAGTATACCAAATGGCAGAACGTGAACCTGGGGCAAAGTAGCAACGCTCAATACGCGCTCCGTCAACATGCCACCAAGGATACTTTCCATAAAACTTACTGTCATAACACTCCATACGCTGGCACTGCTTAATGCCAGATTCGCCATCGACAATCACGATGTCTTCCAGTCGAAGATCGTGAGTCGCAAAAAGGGGACGCTCTCCCCCAAACTCTTTTCCTTTAATTAATTCCATTGTTTTTGTATATTAACGGGTGCAAAGTTACATAAAAATCCGCAATTAGTGCAAAACCAACTGCGGATTCCAATCCCCATTTAAGGGTTTTTATAATTTAAAGAGAGAGAATTCTACTTAACAGCGAGGAGATTGCCATCTAGAGGCTCCATAATAACCATACGCGAGGCGAGATACATATTATCGTGTGTCTCATTCATCTTGTATGTCTTAACCGTTGTAAGGTTTGGAGCCTGAGAGCGGTAGAGTGTAACCTCTGAGGGCAGATCGTAAGCCTGCTTTTCAGCATTCCAAGAGCTAACCTCTACGTTGTAACCGTTCTTATAGTACTTATAAGTAAGGCGGCTGCTCTTCTGCCACTGCTTGGTGGCCTCATCCCAGCTCAGCATCTCCTTGTTAGAGAGTCTTCCCTGCTCATCATACTCGTAGCGATATTCCTTTTTCTGAGTCATAGTATGCTCAGCGTTCTGCTCGTAGACCTCAATCTTGTTCACTACGCCATCCTCCATGTCAGCATTGTACATGTAGTTAGCCTCGTTGCTATTTACGGCGTTGAAGTACATTGTGAGTACCGTTGCTGCTGTGATGATTGCTTCCATACCTTTTATATTTTAATTGTTATTTTATCTATTTGACGATGCAAAGGTACGAAAAGTTGCACGAGCGTTGAGTTATCGCAATGTTATCTTTAGGTTAAATCTGTTTTGCCTCTGAAAAATAGTACTTTCTCAATGGCATTTTAACAGCTTCGCCACTCAGTTTTATCGTCTGCTGCAGCTTGATATCCTGCGACGATGCACCTATCTTAATAATAAACTGTCCGGCCTTGATGTTCCACTGGCGCTGACCGTTGTTTGTGTAGAATCCCAGCTGCTCGGTATACATCTTCACGCTAACCTTCTTGCTCTCGCCTGGTTTTAGAGATACGCGAGCAAAGCCTTGCAACTGTATTGGGCGGATATTCTTATTATCATCAGCCGGCGACAGATAAACCTGAGCTACCTCATCAGCAGTCATCTTACCTGTATTCTTTACATCGAAGGTTATATTGAAACTCTCATCCTTAGTAGTAACCTCAGGAGTTACCTCAAGATTAGAGTACTCAAAAGTGGTGTAGCTCAATCCATAACCGAATGGCCACTGAACACGTGGATCCTTTTCAGCGGAATAGTTGTAGCAAATAGGCTCGTTAATCTCTACGTTAGGATAGCTTACAGAAAGCTTGGCTGATGGAGATACCTTTCCATAAAGGATATCAGCTACAGCATTACCACCCTCCTCGCCTGGATACCAAGCCTGGATGACAGCAGCGCATTTTTCAGCAATACCAGATACGACCTGCGCACGACCACCAAACATCACCAACACTACAGGCTTACCTGTATTGATGAGTTCCTGAACATATTCCTCCTGCTTTCCTGGCAAGCGAAGTCCCTGACGATCGCGATTCTCGCCACAAAGCATCACATTCTCGCCTACAGCAGCTACAATCACATCGCAGTCCTTAGCCATACGCAAGGCCTCTGCCTTATCAGCCTTCTCGCCAGCATCAACCTTACGATGCAGCAGTTCGTATTCCCAAGCGCGTGCATCGCCAAGTTCGCTGAACTTCGTCTCAATCTCCTCAGTCCAATCACAACCACGAGAATACAAAACGTTCATGCCCTCAGGTTTGCGAGCGGTCATGGCCTCAAGCAGCTTCACAATGTGGGGATTCTCTGACTTATAGTCAACTCTCTTCCAGAAATACGACATGGCGGGATAGGTATAATCGCCACACATAGCCCAAATGGAGTTAGCGTTAGGACCAGTAAGCAGCACTTTCTTAGCATCCTTAAGAGGCAGCACACCATTGTTCTCGAGCAGAACTATCGACTGACTGGCAATATCATAGGCAGTCTGGCGCTCCTCTGGGGTATCGAGTTTGATATCCTCTTTAGAATACAGATAGGCATCCTTGTCAAAGAGTCCTGCACGGAATTTCACACGAAGCACATTCTTAACAGCACGCTCCAGCACCTCAGGCTTAACCAGCCCTTTGTTGATAGCCTCCTGAAGGAATTGATAATTGGCACCATGAGGGAAGTCGACATCATTACCAGCATTGATGGCTGCAGCAGCCTTTTCAACCACTTTCTCAAGGTTTGGTATCTGATCGATGGCAGTATAATCGCTAACCACCATTCCATCGAAACCAACATATCCACGCAGAATATCCTGCAGAATCTCGCTATTAGCCACACATCTGATGCCATGAACATCGTGATAACCAGGCATAACGGCTACGCTACCTGTAAGTCCGCCACCATAGCCAAGATAATGCTTTGAGCAGGCACCTACACCTTTCTTCATATCACCCTGCTGAAGGCCCTTGACAAAAGCTGTTCCCATTACTGCAGAGAGATAGCCATCCTCACCATACGACTCCTCAAGTCGATTGAAACTTGGTGTACGGCAGACATCGACCATAGGCGAAAGAGCCAAAACACCTCCCATCTTGCGCAGTTGGGTACTTGTCTGGCGGGTTTTAAGTTCAGCCAACTCTGGGTTGAACGATCCTGCCTGACCTATCTGCTGAGGATAGATAGTAGATCCCAAAGTATTGATTCCAGAAAGCACCTCTTCGTGCAAGAGAGCCGGGATACCATTGGGAGTATTGTGCATCAACCAGTCCTGAATGGCGATAGCACGATCGCGAAGCACATGCGGTTCGCGAGGCTGCTGCATGCAGAACTGCGAGAAGTGTCCGATACCATAGGGAATGAGTTCGCGACACTTTGCTGTGTCGAGTTTTCCCTGTTCATCGAAGAGTTCGTCCATATACATACTCTTCAACTGTGCGATGCGCTCCTCTTGGGGCATCTTCTGGTAGAGTTCGTCAATTTGTTGTTCCATGCTTGTTGTTTGAGTGTTACAACTAACCACTAGAGCAGTAAAACTCATCATAGCCCAACTGCCAATAGTTTTTAGATTTTTCTTCATTGGATTGTATACATTATTTATTTTACTTGCTTTCATACCACTTTTTCAGCACATAGAAGGCTTTCTTCTTCTCACCCTTATCGCTGAACAATCCTTTGCGATTGTAGTAATCCTGAACATCAGGTAACACACGACGAGGTGAGCGGAAGTCCTTCAGAATCCAAGGTGTGGTTCCAGCCAGACCTTCAATCTTGTCGAGCATAGCAGTATTCTCGATATAGAGATTCTCTTGGAACTCCTCTGTCCATCGCTGGTTCTTGGGGCCATGATAACCATACTTAGCTCCACCACCAAACTCGCTAATGATGACTGGCTTGTTGTAAGGTATCTCCCACTTCATCTTCGACGCATCGTTAACATCGCGATACCAGCCAATATACTGATTAAAGCTTACCACATCAACATACTGATTCATATTGTCATTCAGACGATTGACGTAATTAGCAGCTCCTGTTACCTCCATGGCCATAGAGATAAGGCGCGTATCATCCAGCGTGCGAGCATGTTTGGCCAAACGTCCAAGGAAGTTATCACGCTCAGCAGAATGAGGTGTCTCGTTGGCAATACTCCAGATGACGACATTGGCACGATTGTGGTCGCGAGCAATCATATCAGAAAGTTGCTGCTTAGCATTTTCGAATGTCTTGGGATTGGTCCAAGCAATAGTCCAATAGCAAGGAATCTCCGACCACACCATCAATCCCATACGTTCTGCCTCGCGTACCATATTCTCATTATGAGGATAGTGAGCCAGACGGACATAGTTGCATCCCAGCTCCTTAGCCCAGCCAAGCAGGGTGCGAGCATCCTCTACCGAATAAGCGCGGCCTCCACCATTTGGTTTCTCTTCGTGTATAGAGATTCCCTTCAGGAAGATGGGTTTGCCATTAAGCAGAATCTGCTTGTCGCGAGTTTCGATAGTACGGAAGCCTATCTCGTCAGTAAAGGTTGAAGCATCGAGCGAAAGGCGAACCTGATAGAGCTTTGGATTCTCTGGATTCCAAAGCTGCAGTTTCTTTGCAGCAATCTTAAGCGTAGCGTTTACTCGGCCCTCGCCATCAGTAATAAGCTGTTTTTCCAGTTTCAGCTCAGGGATATTGACAGCTACCTTATGACCAGCCTCCTTGGTATTCAATTTCGCAGAAAAAGTAATCTCTTTCCACTTTTCACTTCCCCCTTTTCTCAGAAGATGCAGATCGTAATCCTCAAGATAAACATGTGGCACCTTAACCAACTTGACATCGCGAGTGATGCCGCCATAGTTCCACCAATCAAATATCAGAGTGGGCACGTCTTCAGCATGGCGTTTGTTGTCAACCTTTACTATGACCACATTCTCGCCATCCTTAAGCAGACTGCTGATATCGTAATTGAAAGGGGTAAAACCGCCCACATGATGACCTGCCTTCTTGCCATTTACCCAAACATGACTATCGTAGTTTACAGCACCAAAATATAATAAGGTGCGATAATCATTTGAGGGCTTAGCCTGGAAACTCTTCTTGAACCACACTGTTCCTTCGTAGAAGAACAAGCGCTCATCCTGCGTATTCCAGTCAGAAGGAATCTGCATGGTTGGCGACTTATCGAAGTCGTACTCTATCAAGTCTTCAGGTTTCTGAGGTTTGGCATTCTGAAAGAATCCCCATGGTGTTGGGTTCATGCGATAATCGTAGTAACCTTCTTCCTGCACATCAACGATATAGTTCCACTCGCCATTCAGCGAACAGCTCTCGTATGCATTGATGTTCTGTATCAAGGGCAAAGCCAGATCATCTGCTGAAGCTGTGAGCACAGAGCCCACAGCCAGCATCATAGTAGTTAGTAGTTTTTTCATTGTCTGTTGTTTTATGTTGTTTATTTAATAATCAATCCTCCGTTTGGCTGGATAACAACCTTGGCGACGCCCTTCTTTTCGACCTTCACAGTGGTCTTGGTTGGTTCGCCTTTCTGATTGTCTACATAAAGAGTAGCAGTCTTTCCTGCAAACATGGGCAACTGAAGGTTCAGCTTTATGGCCTCTTTCTGAGCATTCAAACCAGCAATATACCAATCAGCTCCATGACGGCGAGCCAGAACCACATACTTACCTGGGTAGCCATCGATGAAACGTGTCTCATCCCAAGTAGCAGGAAACTGGCGCAGGAAGTCGAGCTCGAACTGTGGCAACTCCTCAAGATTGTTAGGATACATAGCCACACACTGGATAGAGGTCTGGTTAGTAATACCAGAAGCCATCTCAAAGATATCAGTAGTCTTACGAGAATGACGACTCTTGTTGTCGCGACTCATATACTTATTCATAATAACACCACCCCAGTCCATCGAGGCAACAGCGTTACGACAGAATGGATGCAGACACAAGTCGAATGGCTCGTGGATAGCAGCTCCCTCGCCAAAGAACACGTTCTCGCTGGCAAGTACTGCCTCAGATGCTACGTAGTTGGGGAACATACGCTCCCAACCGCGAGGCAGCGTACAACCATGGAAGATAACCTGAATATCATAGCGGTTGGCATCAGCCATAATATCCTCATAGAGGCGCAGAGTTTCCTGCTTGTCGCCACCAAAGAAATCTACCTTGATACCCTTCACACCTATCTTTTGCAGCCAAGCGAACTCGCGATTGCGTGCAAGCGATGAGTTCAGGCAGTTACGAGGGCCCTGGGGTGCGTCGTTCCAAGCACCATTAGAGTTGTACCAAAGCATCAGCGATACGCCTTTGCTCTGAGCATATTTTGAGAGTTCCGCCATGCGATCGCGACCTATCTGAGTATCCCACAAGGCATCAACAAGACAATACTCATAACCCATTGTAGAAGCCAAGTCGATAAGTTTTACCTGATCGTCATAGTTAGTAGCGCCATCCTGCCAGATGAGCCAGCTCCATGTATAGCGACCAGCCTTATAATCGTAAGCAGGCTCGTAAAGAGGATCTACCACATCGTAGCTAATGGTGGTCTCCACGAGAGGCTTCAAGGTTCTACCCACAGTAATAGTACGCCAAGGAGTCTCAGCAGGTAACGACATGGCTACAAACTCAGAACCAAATCCGCCATTCTCGCTCTTGTCAGGGAAGGCGATGGTATAGCCCACACCTGGCTGATAATCAGACACATGTGTACCACAATAGGTGCCAGTAGTACCAGTCTCGCTCACCAATGCCCATCCATCAGGCAGATGGAACATCAATGGGAAGGTATAACCACAACCATAATGCGATTTTTCGTTCATCTGGCCATCTACGCTGTAGCCTTCCTCATAACTTGGTTTGGTGTTAGCCCAACCTGTTCCTGGATGAATCTGTGGGGTAATAAACGTGGTTGTTCCATCAGGGAAGTTAAAGCTGGTAGCCTCACCAAATACCAGCGTGCGCTGTGTGCCGCGAGGGCCCTTTTCAATACCATACTTAAAAGCCACATCATTATCCGACACCATGAAAGTGATGGTCATCTGGAGTTTCTTCTGATTCTCAAGAGTGAGAACAAGTTTATTGGCTTTATAATCAACGTGAGAAGTCTTGATATTACGGATATCATACTGCTTCTCAACAGCCTCAGTCTTACTGCCAAGAATCTTAAGTCCGTTAGTAAAATCGCCAATGCTGGTATTAAGTCCAAGATTTGATTTTGTCACCATCTGCTTGCCATCCAGCAATACCTGATAGGTGGCCTTTCCGCCTTCGTCGTTTACTACAACTTCAAGATTTCCACTTGGTGATTTCACTTTCACCTCTTCAGCCTGACAAAGGCTTGCAGCCATGAAAGCTGCCACAAATAAAATTTTACGAGTCATTTCTGTTTTTTGTTATTATGGTTTTTGTAAAGTGCTATTATGCTTCTACTAAGAGCTGAAGACCTATGCCTCGCACAGTTTTTAAAGTAATCTTTGGTTCATCTGCTAACACTTTGCGAAGTTTATTGATGAATACATCGAGCGAACGACTTGCAAAGTAATCATCTTCAGTATTCCAGAATCTACTTAATATGGCCTCCCTTCGAACCACATTATTCTTGTTTTCAGCAAGAAGTTGTAGTATCTGCGCTTCTCGCTGAGTGATGGTTTGAGAATCGCCAGTATCATCATTTCGTAGTGTGGCATGACTGGCATCCAGTGTATATTTGCCAAGCTTATAATGGTTGGTCTCGTTCTGTGTCTTGGCTCCACCACGCATCTTCATAAGTGCCTGTATATGAGCATCAAGCTCTTCTGGAACAAATGGTTTCTTTACATAGTTATTGATGCCTAAGCGATAGCCAGCCTTAACATCGTTGGGTGATGTAAGCGCTGATGTAAAGATAATGATGACGTCGCCATCAGTCTCGCGAATACGTTCCACCATCTCAAAACCATTCATCACAGGCATATCGATGTCAGATATGATAACATCAGGATGAATCTCTTCCCAAGCTTTCACCCCTTCCTTACCATTCTTGGCTGTTGAAACCTCATAGCCGCCAATAATGTCTTCCAGACCAGTCTTCTCGATATATGCGAGCGATTCGTCGTCTTCAACTAGCAATAACTTTATCATACGTTTTTAGGGATATAAAGTGTAAATTCTGAAAATTTGTCTTTCTCACTTGACACAGTCACTTTTCCACCATGTGCCTGCATCACTTGGTCGACATAGTTAAGGCCTAGGCCAAATCCTGATACGCCACCTTTACGATTCTTCTCGTGGATAGCAGCACGTCCGAACTTGTCAAAGATAATCTGCTGTTCTTCTTTAGTGATTCCTATACCATTGTCGCGTACCTTCAGGAGCACATTCTTGTCTGTATCTATCGTTGAAATCTTGATTTTTATATCATCCTTTGAGTATTTTATGGCATTATCAAGAAGATTGGCAATAGCCTCAGTAAGGTATTGTTCGTCAGCCAGAACATTTTTCACCTTGAGGTCTGTTACTATCTCAAGTGGCTTAGTGGTTTTGGCCTTAGTTTTATCGATTAAATCGTTAATTATTGGCTCAAGACAGATATCCCACTTGTTCAGAATCAGCTTTTTGTTTTCCAACTTCGATATGGTGAGAAGTTTGTTGACGAGAGCCAGCAAGTGTTCTGCCTCATCTTCAATAATCGTGTAGTACTTTTCTTTTATCTGTGGCTTGTCGTCAACCTTTCCGCTATGGAGGAAGTGAGCGCCCATAATAATCGATGAAAGCGGCGATTTCATGTCGTGAACCATCGCATACGAGAAGTCGTTACGTAGTTCTGCCATTTGCTCTTGTTCTGTAATGAATCTAAGCAGTTGGACAATGATGATGGCGAAGAAACCTAAGATTATTGCACTAATCAGGAAGAGCGGGCTCAGCTTTTGGGCTAACTCCGGATAGGGATTGTTAAGTGCTATCTGTATGGCCTTGGATTGGTCTCTACGAATGCTCACAGGATGAGTCAAGAGCGAAAAAGATGTGTTTCTATCGTTGTTCCGCCTCAAAACCTGCCCCAATTCATCAACCTCAAGTATGGTTACATCGCGATTAATCTCAGCTACTGTCAGAAGCGAGTCAACAAAGATAGCAACTGTATCCAGAGATATCTCAGAATGATACTTTGTACTCAAAGCATCGTTCATGCCCTCAACCGACGATGCTAACGAGAGGTTGTTTCGAGCAGCAGGCAGACTGAGCGTATCGCCTTTGGTAACATGGTCGGCTCGCGTATAACTCTCGTAGAACATAGCCCAAGTAAGCTGATTACCAGCACGCTCTGCAATATCTTTTGTCACAGAGCGATATGTCATCCACATATAAATGGCCAGCAGTAACAATACAGCTACTGCGCTGATGATTGATACATATTTATATTTGCCAGTATGCATAACTGCCTGCAAAGATACGACAATTTTTGCAATAAACAATAAGGAAAATGATAAAAAAGCACCACGTGCTTATATTAATCGATAGGTTTGGTTGGTTCCAGGGCCTTGATGGCGTAGAGCAAAACAGGTAAAGTCACAATAAAAGGAAGGAAAGCTAACCATCCCCAAGATGTTCCTATCATACCAAGTGTAACTATCCAGTAAACGATATCGCCTATAATAATAGGTATAACACTTCGAGAATACTCATAAATCCAAGCCTCAACCCATGCAACAAGGAAACCAATAGCTACAAATGGCGATGGAGTTACTATTACCGAGAAAAGTCCCATAATAGCGGCATATACAGGAATCACTACAAATGGACGATGCTTCCAGTCTAGAATCTCGCGAAGCACAGCACCATAAATAATAAGGTTGCCTGTAGCCTCGACAATTGTTAAAATAACAATTGAGAAAATGAAGTGAGACCTCATCCAGGCATAAGAGTCCTTTAGAGAATTGCCGAAATCGAATTCTCCCTCTGGCATTGCATTACTCAGAATGGCCAGACTGGCAAAAACTGGAATCATACAAGCATACACCTTCCAACGAGCCTTCTTTGGCGCACGGCCTATGGTATAACTTGCAAAACCAAGCTTGATGAACACCCAGTTCAGAATGATACATAACAATATCAAAGAAGCTGATCCTGCATAAACCATCACGCTCATCGAAGTGGTGGTTCCTACCTGATTTCCGCTAAAACCATCGATAAAACCGGCAATTAATCCTACCATAGCACCACCAATGAACATCACAACGAGTGTGATGCCCAATGCCAAAAGTAGATACATCATTGCCTTCTTCATCGCCTTTGTATTATTATATCCGTTTGCAAAGGTACGATGAATTTCTTATATAATATAAAAAGGTATGTTATCTTTAGGTTAAATCTTTTAACTTACTTTTCTTTATAGATAACTTTGTTTGCTCCGCTGGTAATCTTCAGAGCCTCAGGATGTTCCTTGATAAACGAGTCGATGTGGCGCACACGTTTCTCTTCGAGAATCTCATCCACAGCAATCAGGATACCTGTTTCTTCCACATCGCCAAAGCCGTAGTTGATGGCAGTACCAAACAACTTCATGGTTGGCGAAAGACTCATATAGGCATTAACCAATGGAGGAATGTTATAACCCAGCTTGCGTATTTCGCCATTAAGTACCTTATAATCTTCTTTGAAAGACTCGCCTGCAAAAAGATGCTCAAACTCCTTAGGATCGGTATCCATTTCCAACGGTTTCATCGGTATAATCAGCTTCTCTTTGTCATCAAAATGCTTCTTCAGGAAATAAAGAATCATATCGCGGCCTTTGCGGATATACGAAGGATACATAGTCATCTTGCCAAAGAAATACTTAACGTTTGGCTTAATCACTGTAAGTGCACCAAGTCCATCCCAAAGATTATCCAAAGCAAACAAGCTCTTGGCACCCATACGAGAACTCTGATAAGGAAGAGAGACAAACGAGCGTCCTAGTTCGATGGTCCAAGGAGCATATTCCTTAATGAATCTATCTGAGAAATGGAACATATGGCTTGTTGCCAGAATAGGCTGTCCCTTTTCATCGTAATCCCAATCAGTACCCAGCAGATATCTATAGCCACCAATAATCTCCTCAGCCTCCGGATTCCATACGATAAGCTGCTTGTAACAATTGTCACAAGTATCGAATTCATCGATATCCATATCCTTTCCTGTACCTCCACCAGCTTCGCGGAATGCTATCTCACGAAGTCGACCTATCTCCTTCATCACATTAGGAGCATTATGGGCTGTGATTACATATATCTCATTATGACTCTTGTTAGTCATACGGAGCTGACGATCAGGAGTTAGTTCACTCTTGAGAATCTCTTTGGCTATAGGCTGGATAATTTCCTGTTCCATTCTCTCTCTTTCTTAGTTGTTTATAGTTTATAGACTTGTTCTCTTACAAATTCGGCCCATTCCATCGGTGTTTTCGACTTGTCGAACGTTTGCCAGGGAATAGGCTTTCCTATCTTTACTTCAAAGCTTTTGTGCACGTTTTTGTACATTTCATCGACAAGAAACAGCATCGCCAGATTAAATGGCAGATGCTTGTCGCTAAAGTTAGCCAAGCGATAGAAGAACTTGCTGTTTTCACCACTGAAGTGGATAGGCACCACATCTCGCTGATATTCCACACTCTTCGAAATGAAGGTTTTCTTCCAAGGAATATCCTGGATAACGCCGTTCTTCTTGCGAGAGCAGATTCCAGCAGGGAACATCAGCATGTGATGATCACTCTTGAACCCAGCCTCAACCATTGCAGGGAAGTTACGGCTCTGATTGCCCGTCTTGTTGATTGGAATACACAATGGCGCAAGACCAGGAAGATTCATCAGCAGATCGTTTACCAGATAACGGAAACGCCCATCATAGAATCTGCCAATAATAGCTCCAAGAGCCACTCCGTCTTCACCGCCCAATGGGTGATTGCTCACAAAAGTATATAGTTTGCCATCGTTAGGATCAGGAAGATTCTCCTTTCCAACGACGTTCAGAGTCATATCGAGGTATTTTACACATTCCTCCAACCACTCTACGCCAACCTTATCGCGACTCTCCCAAAGGAATGCATTTACCTGGTCCTGATGGGCTATTTTCTTAAGCCAACCAACCAATGGACGAGGCACAAACTTAGCCTTTGTGCCCATCTTCCCTTTGAGGATCTGATCAATGTCGATCGTTTGCTCTGTTACTGTTGTCATTTCTCTCTTGCACTAACGCGATGCAAAAATAGCACATTTCTTTGAAAAATGAGCAAAAATTGAAGAAAAAACTTTGTTTTTAAATGTATTTAGGACAGAATGAGGGTTTTAATCAACAAAAAAAGGTTAAATTCAAAAAAAAGTGGGGAATTGTGGTGTAAAGTGGGGAAAAATGAGTATCTTTGCGCCAAATTTATTATTAAATAGGTACGTATGCGATTTATAGGTAATATAGAAGCTAAGGCAGACGCTAAGGGAAGAGCCTTTTTGCCAGCCGTTTTCCGCAAGGTGCTACAGGCATCTGGCGAGGAAGGACTGGTACTGAGAAAGGACGTCTTCCAGAACTGTCTGGTTCTATATCCTGAAAGCGTTTGGAACGAGCGACTCGACCTTTTGAAATCACAGCTCCGCCCATGGAAGCAGACGCACCAGCAGATATTCCGCCAGTTCGTATCCGAGGCGGAAGTAGTGACACTTGATGGTAACGGGCGATTCCTCATCTCAAAGCGACTGATGAAAGTGGCTGGGATTGAGCAGGAGCTCCAGTTTATTGGAATGGACAATACCATCGAGATATGGTCACCAGAGAAACTTAACGAAACATTGAAGAGCGAAGAAGAATTCGGAATCGAATTTGAGAACATCATGAACGTCAGCGACAATCAATGATTATTACTGCCGAAACATATCACGTACCAGTGCTTCTCAACGAGAGCATAGACGGACTTGCCATCAAGCCCGATGGAATCTATGTTGACGTCACATTCGGAGGTGGCGGACACAGCAAAGAGATTCTGCGCAGACTCGGTAAAAAGGGCCATTTATATAGTTTCGACCAAGACCCTGACGCAGAAAAGAACATCGTAAACGACGATCGTTTCACCTTTGTAAGAAGCAACTTCAGATATCTGAAGAACTGGATGCGCTATTATGGCGTAGATCATATCGACGGATTGCTCGCTGACCTTGGCGTGTCGAGCCATCATTTTGATGACGAAACACGCGGATTCTCATTCCGTTTCGACGCTCCGTTAGACATGCGAATGAACAAACGCGCTGGAACTACTGCAGCTGAGATTCTTAACAACTACGACGAAGAGCAGCTGGCAGACATATTCTATATATATGGAGAGCTGAAAAATGCCAGAAAGATAGCAGCCACCATCGCTAAGACTCGCAACGAAAAGAAAATCGAGACAACTGGCGATTTGATGAATGTAACAGAGAAACTCTTCCAGCGAGAAAGAGAGAAGAAAGAGATGGCCAAGATGTTCCAGGCCTTGAGAATAGAGGTAAACCACGAGATGGATGCCTTAAAAGAGATGCTGAACGGCGCAATGGACACACTCTGCGAAGGCGGACGACTCTCTGTTATAACCTATCATTCACTCGAAGACCGCATCGTTAAGAACATGATGAAGGCAGGCAATGTGGAAGGTAAGGTAAAACAAGACTTCTTTGGACGTATTGAGGCGCCATTCCGCTTAGTGAATAATAAGGTAATAGTGCCAAGCGACGAGGAACAGCAGCAAAACCCACGAAGCAGAAGTGCCAAGTTGAGAATTGCAGAAAAGATATAATAAGAGAGAGAACAGATGGAGAATAAAGAAGACATCGAGCTGGAAATGCAGGAAATCATCGAGGAAGAACCCGCTGTTCAGGAGAAAGTAAGCCTGAAGGAAGAAGCCTCTGAGATGAAAGAGCAGGCCAAGAAGACCATCCAGAAGATTAAGGAGAAAGTGAAGGAAGAGGATACTCGTCCAACATCATCTTTGAATCTCAGGACTATTCTTGGTGGCGATTTCCTTACTGCAGAGATGGTGCGCAAACAGATTTGGCTGGTTGTGCTCATGGTTTTCTTTACCATCATATACGTAGCCTCAAGATATCAGTGTCAGCAAGACCTGATAGCCATCGACAAGCTGGAGAAGGAATTGCTTGATGCAAAATACAAGGCACTTTCAAGTTCAAGCACCCTTACAGAAATGTGTCGCGAGAGTCATGTGCTGGATGCATTGAAGCAGAATAACGACAGTCTGCTCCATATTTCAGACCAGCCACCATATATAGTTAATGTACCAGAATAAGAAAAAGAGATGAGTAAGTTCAATAACGATAAGGTCATGCCACGCTACTTCGCCATCGCAGTAGTACTAACTCTTATTGGTTTTGCCGTTGTAGGCAAAGCCATGTATATCATGACTGCCAAGAAGGATTATTGGACTCAAGTAGCCTCTCGCCTGAAGCGCGACAGCGTTGTTGTGAAGCCTAATCGCGGAAACATTCTGAGTTGCGACGGTCAGCTGATGGCAAGCAGTATTCCTGAATACAAACTTTATATGGACTTCCAGGCTGGTGCAGAAGACTCTATAGGAAAACATAAGCGCGACTCTATCTGGGAGGCCAACATCGACACCATCTGCTACGAGCTGAACCAAATTTTCCCACAAAGATCAGCAGCAGAGTTCAAAGCCAACCTGTTAGAGGGCAAACATAAAGTACAGAAAAACGGAACCGTTGGTGCACGCCATTGGGATATCTGGCCAAAGCGTGTAGACTACAATACATTCTGCGAGGTTCACAATCTCCCGATTTTCAAAGAGCGCACCTACAAAGGAGGCTTCCACTGGGAGACATATAACTCTCGCCGCCGACCTTTCGGAACATTGGCTCGACGCACCATCGGAGAGATGTTTGGCGCCAAGGATAGTGCGAAGAACGGTTTGGAACTATCGCTCGACACACTGCTTCGAGGTAAGAATGGTTTGATGCACCGTCGCAAGATTCTTAGTAAGTATCTCGACATTCCTGTTCTGTCGCCAGAAGATGGTGTTGATGTAGTGACAACCATCGATGTTGGCATGCAGGACTTGGCTGAGCGCGCCCTTGTTGACGAACTGAAGGAAATCAACGGCGAGATGGGTGTTGCCATCCTGATGGAAGTAAAGACTGGCGATGTAAAAGCCATCGTAAATATGACACGAGGTCAAGACGGCAACTACTACGAGATGGTGAACAACGCCATCAGCTACCGTTGCGAACCAGGATCGGTATTCAAGGTTGCCTCGTTCCTTGTTGCACTTGACGACGGAGTCATCGATACCACGATGACAATTCCAACAGGATGTGGAGTTATGGAGATGCACGGCCGTCCTATGAAGGATCATAACTGGCGTCGTGGCGGATATGGAACTATCAATGTGGCTCGAGCACTCGAGGTCAGCTCAAACATTGGCGTGAGCTACTTGATTGATAAGTTCTATGGGCATAACCCAAAGAAATATGTGGAGGGTCTTTACCGTATCGGTATACACGAAGACCTGAAGCTCCCATTGGTGGGTTACCACACGCCTTTGATCCGCATGCCTGACACTAAGACAACTGATAGAGCAAAATACTGGAGTAAGACAACACTCCCCTGGATGAGTATAGGTTACGAAACCCAGATTGCACCTATCAATACAGTAGCTTTCTATAATGCCATTGCCAATGACGGCAAGATGATGCAGCCACGCTTCATCAAGCAGTTGGTAAAGAACGGCGAGGTGATCAGAGAGTTCGAGCCCGTAGTTCTGAAAGATCGTATTGCCAAGCCAGAGGCCATCAAGACCATGCAGACCATTCTGGAGCATGTGGTAAGTCAGGGATTGGGTAAGAAAGCTGGTTCAAAGTCGTTCAAGGTTGCAGGAAAAACAGGTACCGCTCAGGTTGCCGACCAATACGGAAGCTATCACTCTGGCATTACACGCTACTGGCTCAGTTTTGCAGGTTTCTTCCCTGCTGACAATCCTCGATACACCTGTATCGTTTGTCTGAAGAAGTCAGGTCTTCCCGCTTCAGGTGGTGGTATGAGTGGTGTTGTATTCCACCATATAGCAGAAGGTGTAATGGCTCAGAACTTGAAACGTAGCGTAGATGCTGCACGCGATGCGTCATCGATAATGACTCCTGATGTAAAGAGAGGTGATAATTCTGCTGCGAACTATGTTCTTGCAAGTCTTAAGACCAAGGCTTCGTCAAATAGCAGTACCAACTATCGCGAGAGCAGCAAGCACACCGTACCGGATGTTACGGGAATGGGTGCGAAAGATGCCGTTTATCTGTTAGAAAGTCGGCACATCAAGGCTCGAGTTAAGGGTAGAGGAAAAGTAAAGTCACAAAGTATCCACGCCGGCACTGCTATCAAACAGGGAATGGTGTGTGAACTTACATTAGATTAATATATATAATAAGGTATAGAGATATGAGATTAAACGAATTGCTCAAGAATGTTGAGACACTTAACATCATTGGTGATGTAGAAGTGGAGATTACGGGTGTCAACATCGACTCACGCAGAATTGAGAAGGGGCACCTCTTCGTTGCCATTCCTGGCACTCAGACTGATGGACACAAGTACATCCCAAAAGCAATTGAACTTGGAGCTGCAGCTGTATTGTGCGAAAACGTGCCAGAGCAGCAGGTTCCTGGAGTAACATACATCCAGGTAGCATCAACAGAAGATGCTGTTGGTAAGGTAGCTACCCTATTCTATGGCGACCCTTCGAGAAAGTTGAAACTGGTAGGTGTAACAGGCACCAACGGCAAGACCACCATCGCCACCTTATTATATAATATGTTCCGCAAGTTCGGACATAAGTGCGGTCTGCTGTCAACCGTATGTAACTATATCGAAGACGAGGCCATCCCAGCCGACCACACAACCCCCGACCCCATCGAGCTGAATCGTCTGTTAGCACAGATGGTTGATGCTGGTTGCGAATATGCCTTTATGGAGTGCTCAAGTCACGCCATCGCACAGAAACGTATCGGAGGTTTGAAGTTTGCTGGTGGTTTGTTCACCAACCTCACCCGCGACCATCTGGACTACCATAAGACATTCGAGAACTACCGCGATGCAAAGAAGGCGTTCTTCGATGGTCTCGACAAAGATGCATTCGCCATTACCAACGCCGACGACAAGAACGGACAGATTATGGTACAGAACTGCAAAGCACAGGTTAAGACCTACTCTACCCGTACAATGGCCGATTTTAAGGCCAAAATCATAGAGTGCCATTTTGAGGGAATGTATCTCGACATCAATGGCAAGGAGGTTGGCGTACAGTTCATCGGAAAATTCAATGTCAGCAATCTGTTAGCTGTTTACGGTGCAGCAGTCATGCTGGGCAAGAAGCCAGAGGATATCCTGTTGATTCTCAGCACACTGAAGAGTGTGAACGGACGTTTGGAGCCCATCCACTCGCCAGAAGGCTATACAGCCATTGTCGACTATGCCCACACCCCCGATGCACTTGAGAATGTTCTAAATGCCATCCACGAGGTGCTCAACGGCAAGGGAAAAGTCATCACCGTTTGTGGTGCAGGTGGTAATCGCGATAAAGGCAAGCGCCCACTCATGGCCCAGGAAGCAGTTAAGCAGAGCGACAAGGTAATCATCACTTCCGACAACCCACGATTCGAGGAGCCTCAGGACATCATCAACGACATGCTGGCTGGTCTTGACCAGAAACAGATGAAGAAGGTGGTAAGCATCGTTGACCGTCGCGAGGCTATACGCACAGCATGCATGCTGGCCCAGAAAGGCGATGTGATTCTTATTGCAGGAAAGGGCCACGAAGACTATCAGGAGATAAAGGGAGTGAAGCATCACTTCGACGATAAAGAAGTTGTAAAGGAAATTTTTAATTCATAATACCATAGCTTATGTTATACTATCTGTTCAGATTCCTCGACCAGTACGATATACCAGGGTCACACATGTGGGCTTACATCTCGTTCCGCTCTCTGCTCACACTTATCCTTTCATTACTTATCTCAGCATGGTTTGGTGAGAGGTTTATCAAATGGATGAAACGCAGAAGCATCTTCGAGACAGAACGCGACCCAAGCATCGATCCATTCGGAGTCGAGAAGAAAGGTGTGCCCACCATGGGTGGTATCATCATCATTGTCAGCATACTTGTTCCGGTACTGCTTTTCGGACGTATTCGTAACACGTATCTTATTCTGATGAAGGCAAATACAAGATTGTAGGTCAGGTAAGTATTGGCTTCATCGTTGGCCTAACACTCTGGTTAAGTCCTGATGTAGTAGTCAGAGAGAATATTAACGTTGCACAACAGAACCAGGAAGTGGTTGTAAAACACAAAAAAGAGGCAGTCAAGTCTTTGCAGACAACCATTCCTTTCATCAAGAACCACAACCTGAATTACTCTAACGTCATGTCGTTCTTAGGAAAGAATAAGGTTGCAGCAGGTTGGGTATTGTTTGTCTTCATTACCATCTTTGCCGTAACAGCAGTATCAAACGGCGCCAATCTTAACGATGGCATGGACGGCATGTGCGCAGGAAACTCAGCTATTGTAGGAGTTGCATTAGGTATATTAGCCTATGTATCGTCGCATATAGGATATGCTTCGTATTTCGACATCATGTACATTCCCCATTCAGAGGAACTGGTAGTATTCCTGTGTGCATTTATAGGAGCCATGATTGGATTCCTCTGGTATAATGCTTATCCCGCCCAGGTATTCATGGGCGACACAGGCTCGCTCACCATTGGCGGTATCATCGGTGTGGCAGCAGTTATCATACACAAAGAGCTGCTTCTGCCCATCCTTTGCGGCATATTCTTCGTTGAAAGCCTGAGTGTTATCATACAGACACAATGGTTCAAAATACAGAAGCGCAAGGGCCTCAGAGTTCGTGTGTTCCGTGCCACACCTATCCACGACAACTTCCGTAAGCTCGATTCACAACTCGATGCTACAAGTAAATACATACTGAAAAGCTGGCCTCATCGTCCTTTCCACGAGTCGAAGATCACCATCCGATTCTGGATTACCTCGATTATTCTGGCAGCACTTACACTCATCACGTTAAAGATGCGATAAATAGATATGAAAAGAATAGTAATATTAGGAGCAGGAGAAAGTGGCGCAGGAGCTGCTGTTCTCGCCAAGAAAGAAGGTTTCGATGTGTTTGTTTCAGACATGTCGAAGATTGCCGACAAGTACAAGAAACAGTTGGACAACCATCAGATTGAATGGGAAGAAGGTCAGCACACAGAAGAGAAGATTCTGAATGCAGATGAGATTATCAAGAGTCCCGGTATTCCCGATACCGCTCCCATGATACAGAAAATCATCGCCAAAGGCATCCACATTATCAGCGAGATTGAGTTTGCAGGTCGTTACACAAACTCTAAGATGATATGTATCACAGGCTCTAATGGTAAAACAACCACTACCTCTCTTATCTATCACATCTTTAAAGAGGCAGGATACGATGCAGGACTGGCTGGTAACATCGGAAACTCCCTGGCACTTCAGGTGGCAGAAGATCCACACGAATACTATATCATTGAGTTAAGTTCGTTCCAGCTCGACAACATGTACGATTTCCGCGCTGATATCGCCATCTTGCTTAACATCACACCCGACCATCTGGATCGCTACAATTTCGAGATGCAGAACTATGTTGATGCCAAGATGCGTATCATCCAGAACCAAACCCCAAAAGATGCTTTCATCTATTGGGCTGACGATCCTATCATCAAGCGCGAACTTGAAAGATACGATATCAAGTCAATCCAGTATCCTTTCTCAGAACTAAAGGAGAAAGGTGTGATAGGTTATATCGAGGAAGGTCAATATAAGATTGAAAAGCCCGAGCCATTCAACATGGAACAGGAAAGTCTTAGCCTTACTGGTAAGCACAACATCTACAACTCACTGGCAGCCGGTATCGCTGCTGACATAGCAGGTATTAAGAAAGAGGAGATTCGCAAGAGTCTTAGCGACTTCCCTGGAGTTGAACATCGTTTGGAGAAAGTATGCACCGTTCGCGGCGTACAGTATATCAACGATTCAAAGGCTACAAACGTTGACGCCTGCTGGTATGCCCTTGAGGCCATGAAGACCAAGGTAGTACTGATTATTGGCGGAAAGGATAAGGGTAACGATTACGACCCCATCAAGCCTCTGGTAAAAGAGAAGTGTTCTGGCTTAGTATACCTTGGTGCCGATAACCAGAAACTGCACGACAACTTCGACAGCCTGGGTATTCCTGTTCGTGACACCCACTCCATGAAAGAGTGCATGGAGGCTTGCTACGAAATGGCACAGCCTGGCGAAACAGTTCTGCTGAGCCCTTGCTGCGCCTCGTTCGATCTCTTTAAGAATATGGAAGATCGCGGTGAACAGTTTAAAGCCCTAGCAAGAAGCCTCTAAAAGGCTAGATATCCAAGCCAACTAGCCATGCTAGAAATACTAGCCATACTAGAAATACTAGAAAAAGAAAAATGAACAAGAAAATAGGAAACATCTTTAAAGGAGACAAGGTCATCTGGATGGTATTCTTCTTCCTCTGTATGATCAGTATCGTCGAAGTATTCTCTGCTTCGAGCAACCTGACATACAAGAGTCAGAACTACTTGGGACCTATCGTTTTCCATACAGTAACCATTATTCTTGGTGCTGTAGTAGCGGTAGTAACACTTAACATCCCATGCCGATACTTTAAACTGATGACGCCGTTCTTGCTCATTATCACTGTTATCCTATTGCTATGGGTATTAGCTACCGGAGAGAAGACAGGCGATGCAAGCCGATGGATTAACTTCTTCGGACTCACCTTCCAGCCATCCGAAATTGCCAAAGGTACAGTTGTATTGGCGACAGCGCAGATACTGAGCGCCATGCAGAGAGAGAATGGGGCCGACAAGAAGGCATTCAAATATATTCTCTGCATCGTTTCGCCCATAGCCTTGCTGATTATGGTGGAGAATCTCTCTACGGCTGCATTGCTATGTTCGGTTGTTTTCCTGATGATGTTTATCGGACGCGTTCCACTTATACAGTTAGGAAAACTGATGGGAGTAGTGGTTGGTCTGGGATTGGTAGGATTACTGCTCATCATGGCTGTGGGAAACGATAATAATGTCGTTGTAGACAAAGCCAAGACAGAGCAAGTATCAGCTCCAAAAGAGAAAAGTAAACTGGAGAAGATTCTTCACCGTGCCGACACCTGGAAGTCACGCATCAAGAAATTCTCGAACAAAGAGGTCATTACCCCAGACCAGTATGACCTCGACAAAGATGCACAGGTGGCTCATGCCAATATCGCTATCGTATCAAGTAACATCATCGGTAAAGGACCTGGTCAGTCTGTAGAGCGCGATTTCCTGTCGCAGGCATTCTCCGACTTCATCTTTGCGATTGTCATCGAAGAATTAGGTATTATAGGAGCCTCGTTTGTTGTGCTGCTTTACATCGTATTACTCTACAGAACAGCAAGAATTGCAAGCAGGTGCGAGAATAACTTCCCTGCATTCCTGGCTATGGGACTGGCATTGTTACTTGTGATACAAGCTGCATTCAACATGCTGGTTGCAGTAGGCATTGCTCCCGTAACAGGTCAACCACTTCCACTCATCAGTAAAGGCGGTACATCTACCATCATCAACTGTGCCTACATCGGTGTTATATTAAGTGTTAGCCGCTCTGCGAAAAAAAGGCAACCAAAAATAGCAGAAAAAGAAATTTAATTTGTAATTTTGCACGCAACAATTGAAAAAAGATATGGAAGAACTTAGAGTCATCATTAGCGGAGGAGGTACTGGGGGACATATTTTCCCAGCCATCTCTATAGCAAACGCCTTGAAAGCACTACGTCCCGATGCAAAGATTCTGTTTGTTGGAGCACTCGGACGCATGGAGATGCAGCGTGTTCCTGCTGCAGGTTATGAGATAAAAGGGTTGCCTATCTGCGGATTCGATCGCAAGAACCTGCTGAAAAACATCAAGGTTCTTTTTAAAATATGGAAAAGTCAGCGCATGGCTAAGTCAATTATTAAGGACTTTAAGCCACAAGTAGCAGTAGGAGTTGGCGGATATGCCAGCGGACCAACCCTAAACACGGCTGCAGCTATGGGTATTCCCTGCCTGATTCAAGAGCAGAACTCCTATGCAGGCGTTACCAACAAACTTCTTGCCAAAAAGGCAGAAAAAATCTGTGTAGCATACAATGACATGGAGCGATTCTTCCCTGCCGACAAGATTATCCTTACAGGAAATCCCGTACGTCAGGCTTTGCTCGACACCAAGATATCACAAGAAGAAGCCATTAAGACTTTCGGTCTTGACCCGTCAAAGAAGACTGTTCTGTTGGTAGGCGGTAGTCTTGGAGCCAGGACAATCAACGAGAGTGTACTTCAGCACCTCGATCTGATCAAGGCTTCTGATGCTCAATTCATCTGGCAGACAGGCAAATACTATAGCGCAGAGATTGCCGAGAGACTGAAAGGCCAGAACATCCCGAACCTCAAGGTTACAGACTTTATCACCGATATGGGAGCTGCCTACAAGGCTGCCGATCTGGTTATCAGCCGTGCAGGAGCCAGCAGTATATCAGAGTTCTGTCTTATAGGCAAACCAGTTATCCTTGTACCAAGTCCAAATGTGGCCGAGGATCATCAAACCAAGAATGCATTGGCCTTAGCCAACCGCGATGCAGCAATATATGTAAAGGATGCCGATGCTCCAGCAACCCTGCTTGAGCTTGCTATCAAGACCGTTGCCGACGAGCAGAAACTGAAGTCGCTGAGCGAGAATGTCTTAAAACTCGCCCTACCCGATTCAGCCGACATCATTGCAAAAGAAGTTATCAAACTGGCAGAAAAGAAATAACTATTATGGAATTAAAAGATATCAAAGCAGTATATTTCGTAGGAGCAGGTGGCATTGGTATGAGTGCCATCGCCCGATACTTTATAAAAAAGGGACTTGTTGTAGCTGGTTACGACAAGACCCCATCCGACCTTACAAAGAGACTCGAAACCGAGGGAATGCTTATTCATTATGAAGAGAATGTTGATGAGATTCCACACGAGTGCAAGAAGAAAGAGTCATGTCTGGTCATCTACACACCAGCCATACCTGCAGAGCATCAGGAGCTTAAGTTCTTCCGTGAGAACGGTTTCGAGATTCAGAAGCGCGCTCAGGTTCTCGGCACACTGACTCAAAGTCACAAAGGTCTCTGTGTGGCAGGAACACACGGAAAGACCACAACATCAACCATGTGTGCACATATCATGCACCAGAGTCATCTCGACTGTAATGCGTTCCTCGGAGGAATCTCTAAGAACTATGGCACCAACTATATCCTGTCTGATTCAGATTACGTCGTCATCGAGGCCGACGAGTTCGATCGTTCTTTCCATTGGCTTCGTCCTTGGATGACCGTCATTACCTCTACCGACCCCGATCATCTGGATATCTACGGCACCAAGGAAGCCTATCTTGAGAGTTTCCGCCATTACACAGAGCTTGTCCAGCCTGGCGGTGCCCTTATCATTCATCGCGACCTTGAGATGAAAGAGAATCTGCAACCAGGGGTACGCCGTTATGACTATAGCCTGAACGAAGGCGATTTTCATGCAGAGAACATCGTCATAGAGAATGGTGAAATCACCTTCGATTTCATCTCTCCTATCGAGAGCATCAAGGGCGTTCAACTTGGTCAGCCTATTCCTATCAATATCGAGAATGGTATTGCTGCTATGGCAATGGCCCAACTCAACGGTTGTACTGCCGAAGAACTGAAATACGGCATGCAGACCTACGGAGGCGTCGACCGTCGCTTTGATTTCAAAATCAAGAACAGCAAGATGGTATTCCTTAGCGACTATGCCCACCATCCAAAGGAGATTTACCAGAGTGCCAAGAGCATACGTGAGTTGTATAAGGACAAGCACATCACTGCTATTTTCCAGCCTCATCTCTACACCCGTACACGCGATTTCTACAAAGATTTCGCCGATGCTCTGAGTCAGCTTGACGAGGTTATACTCACCGAGATTTATCCCGCTCGTGAATTACCCATCGAGGGAGTTACATCCAAGCTCATTTACGACAACCTGAAGCCTGGTGTTAAGAAGGAAATGATACAGAAGGCTGATGTCCTCGACTATGTCAAGAATCACGACTTCGAGGTACTTATCGTTCTCGGAGCCGGCGACCTCGACAACCAGGTTCCTCAGATTACCAAGATTTTAAACAGCAAATAATAACAGATGACCATTAACTTCAACTGGAAACAGATCCTCATGGTAGCCTGCAACGTTCTCGTTGGCATCTACTTGGTACTAGCCGTCACAGCATTCAATAATCCTGACGAGGCTATGGCCAAGGAATGCACCGAGGTTAAGATAGACATTGAGGAGGAATCGATGGAGGGTTTCCTCAACCCAGGCGAAGTTAAGAAGTTACTCTCACAGCATAAGCTCTACCCACTCTCACAGCCTATGAACGCTATCTCTTCACGAAAGATCGAAGAGACGCTTCTGAAGAGTCCGTTTGTTGAGAAGGCAGAGTGTTACAAGACGCTTAGCGGACACGTTTGCATCATGATCAAGCAGCGAATACCTGTAGTAAGAATTATGGCAGCCAATGGCGATAACTACTATCTCGACAATCATGGCAACATCATGCCCGAATCAGGTTATGCCACAGATATTCTGGTAGCAACAGGCAACATCACAAAGAGATATGCCCAGAACGCCTTGTCAAAGGTGGCCAATGAGATTGTAAGCAACAGCTTCTGGCGCAACCAGACAGTACAGCTCAATGTTCTTCCTAATCAAACCCTTGAGATGGTACCACGTGTTGGCGATCATATCGTTTTCTTAGGCAGTCCAAACAATATCGAGAACAAACTTGAACGCCTTCGCAAGTTCTACATCTACGGACTGAACAAGGCCGGTTGGAACAAATACAATTATATCAATGTTGAGTTCAGCAACCAGATTATATGTAAAAGAAATAACAGATAAATAATATAATAAAAGATGGCAGCAAAGGATTTTATTGTAGCAATTGAACTCGGTTCATCCAAAGTAACCGGAATCGCGGGACAGAAGAATCTCGACGGTAGCATCAACGTGCTTGCTATGGTCAAGGAGGAGTCTTCTTCTTTCATCCGCAAGGGTGTGGTTTACAATATCGACAAAACCGCACAATGCCTTACCAGTATCATAAAAAAACTGGAGAATCAGCTCAAGACACAGATTACACAGGTTTATGTTGGCGTTGGTGGACAGTCTATCCGCAGCGTAAAGAATGTGGTGACAAAAGATCTTCCCGGCGAAACCATCATCACTCAGGAAATGGTGATTGAACTGATGGATGCCAATCGTAACATGACCTATCCAGACCAGGAAATTCTAGATGCTGCCGTACAGGAATACAAGGTAGGAACCCAGTTCCAGCTGGACCCCGTAGGTATTCAGGCCACCCATCTTGAGGGCCACTTCCTGAATATCTTAGAGCGCAAGGCTTTCTACCGAAACCTGAACAAGTGCTTTGAAACAGCCGGCATTAGTGTTGCCGAGATGTATCTGGCCCCACTTGCACTTGCCGACAGTGTACTTACCGAGGTAGAAAAGCGTTCGGGCTGTGCACTTGTCGATATCGGTTACGATACCACAACAGTATCTGTTTACTCTAAGAATATCCTTCGCCATCTTGCTGTTATTCCTCTTGGCAGCAACAATATCACCAAAGATATAGCATCACTCCAGATGGAAGAGAGTGACGCTGAGCGTATGAAGCTTAAATACGGTTCTGCCTACACCGAGAATAACGAGATTGACAACGAACTGAAATACTCTATCGACCCAGAGCGCCAGGTAGAGAGCCGCAAATTTATCGAGATCGTCGAAGGACGACTTGAAGAGATTATTGAGAATGTCTGGTATCAGATTCCTTCAGAATACTACGACAAGCTGCTGGGCGGTATTATCCTTACCGGCGGTGGCTCAAACATGAAGAATATTGAGAAGGCATTTATCAATCACACTCATGTAGATAAGATTCGCATCGCCAAATTTGTAACACAAACAATAAACACAAGTAATGAAGAAATAAAGTCGCGTAATAGCATGATGAATACCGTTTTAGGTCTGTTAGCCAAAGGCGATATCAATTGTGCAGGAGATGCTTACGACCCCAACGGCAATCTGTTCCCAGAGTTCAAGCCTGCATCTCATCCCACTAACGACCAGCGTCCTGCACGCCAAGCTACTGATATCCCTGCAGGTGTTATCCGTACCGAAGCTGAGAAACAGAAGGCTGAGGAGGAACGTCGCCGCTTGCAAGAAGAGGAAGAGCGCGCTCGTCAGGAAGAGGAACGATTGAAGAAAGAGGAAGAGGCACGTATCCGCAAGGAGAACAGTATCTGGAACAAAGCTATCAGAGGCATTAAGAAGTTTGGTAAGACGATTGTTGAAGAAGAAGATTAAAAAAGTAGATGATTATGGAGAACAATATGAATATGGATATCCTTGACTTCGGATCACCGGAGAAGGAGCACAGCATCATCAAAGTTATTGGTGTTGGTGGTGGTGGCGGTAATGCTGTAAACCACATGTACCGTGAGGGCATTCACGATGTAACCTTCGTGCTTTGCAACACCGACAACCAAGCACTTAACGATTCGCCAGTACCCGTACATCTCCAGTTGGGTAAGGAAGGACTTGGTGCTGGTAACAAGCCCGAGAAGGCCCGTCAGGCAGCAGAAGAGAGTATTGAAGATATCCGCACCATGCTTAACGACGGTACCCGCATGGCATTCATCACCGCAGGTATGGGTGGTGGTACCGGAACAGGTGCTGCACCAGTCATCGCTCGTGTTTCAAAGGAGTTGGGAATTCTTACTGTTGGTATTGTTACCATCCCATTCCGTTTCGAAGGTGATCGCAAAATCGACCAGGCTCTTGATGGCGTAGAAGAGATGTCAAAGCATGTCGACGCTCTGCTTGTCATCAACAACGAGCGCCTTCGCGAGATATATCCTGAGCTCTCTGTACTCGATGCTTTCGGCAAAGCAGACGACACGCTCAGCGTAGCTGCAAAATCTATTGCAGAGATTATCACCGTTCACGGACTCATCAACCTCGACTTCAATGATGTTAAGACTGTACTCAAGGATGGTGGTGTAGCCATCATGTCAACAGGTTATGGTGAAGGCGAAGGACGTGTTAAGAAGGCCATTGAGGATGCGCTCAACTCTCCTCTGCTTAACGATAACGATATCTTCAACTCTAAGAAGATTCTGCTCTCCATCTCATTTGCAGGCTCTAAGGACGGTCAGTCATCGCTGATGATGGAAGAAATGAATGATGTTAACGACTTCATGGCTAAGTTCGGCAACGATTTCGAAATCAAGTGGGGTCTTGCCACCGATATCGAACTCGGCAAGAAAGTTAAGGTTACCATTCTGGCTACCGGCTTCGGCATTGAGAATGTAGATGGTATGAACGGTCACCTCAAGAAGCACAGCCAGGAAGACATCAACCGCATTGCTGCAGAACAGGAGAAAGCAGCCGAGCGCCAGGATCGTCGCAACCGCTACTACGGCGGCGAGGGAGCCACCAAGCGCTACAAGCGTCGTCCAAACATCTACCTATTCCGTCCAGAAGACCTTGACAACGACGATGTCATCTCAGCTGTAGAGCAGACTCCAACTTACAAGCGTACACGCGAGATCCTCGACAGCATCAACTCTCAGGCAAGCAACGAGGTGATTACGATTGAGGAACCCGTTCAGGATTCACAAGAGCCCATACAGGGAACCATTAAGTTTATGTAAATCCGCTTACCTTATTGATATAAGGCTTGCAATACTTCTATCGACTTCATCTCTGGGAAATCTGGCAGATGAAGTCGATAATATTTGATGGATATCTCAAGCAGTCGGTTCCTGTCATGGTGCGACATACGGAACAGATGCATCGTAGGAAAGTCCATTCGCATCATCAGTTGTACCTTCTGAGCCTCCTCAGGCTGCAGGAAATCACGATGCACAGGGGTATTCCTCATAAACTCACTCTCACGCAAGTCAAAGTAATCCCCCTCCTCAAAGTCATCCAGGTTTGGGTAAAAACCTAAGAATCGCGTCAGCCTCAACAGAAATACCAGATGGAAATTAGCATAGCTTGTCTGCTGACCGTCAAGCCACATGATACTATACTCCAGATAATCGTAAAGCAACTCATTACGCTGTTCCGAGCGCAAAGCGTAATACAGGAACTCAGCCACAAAAAGCGATATGGCCAACTTATCAGGCTCAAACGGAATCGATGCAAACGGCGTGAGCATTCGTACATCGGCAAGCTTTTGCAGTTGCAGCTTGGGGCGAATATCAGTCTCTATCTCCAACAAGGTAAGCGGTTGGAAAAACTGCTTTTTTATCTTACTTTTTGATGTCTTGGGTATACTGACGATAAACGACTGCCTACCAAACGCTCTGGTAAACATATCGACAATCAGTCTTGACTCGCCATATTTGAGCGAATGCAGCACAATAGCCTGAGTTTTCGTCAACATAATGGTGCAAAGATACACATTTTATTCATTAATATGTTATTTTTTACTAAAAAAATTTGGTAGAATGGAAAAATAGTAGTACTTTTGCACCCGCATTTCATGAACGGTCCCTTCGTCTATCGGTTAGGACGAGAGATTTTCATTCTCTAAAGAGGAGTTCGACTCTCCTAGGGACTACAAAATTTAAATCTTCCATCTGCACAGCCATGTGCTACCAAACTAAAAGTTGGGATAAGGTGGTAGAGGGTTCGCAAGAGCCCGCCCAGGGCAGCCATTACGACGTAAGACCCATAAGCTTTATAATTAACAATTTAAATTTCAAAAAAACATGGCAAATCACAAGTCATCAGTGAAGAGAATCCGTCAGGAGAAGAAAAGAGCACTTCACAACCACTACTACGCAAAGACAATGCGTAACGCAGTTCGCAAGCTCCGTGCTACAACAAACAAGGAAGAGGCTGTAGCTCTGTATCCAAAAGTACAGAAGATGCTGGATAAGCTGGCTAAGACCAACATCATCCACAAGAACAAGGCCGCTAACCTGAAGTCAAGCCTTGCACTGCACGTTAATCAGCTGGGATAATTTTTCCACCCATTGATAAAACAAAGCCGTGGCCCGATAGGGTTGCGGCTTTATTTTTTTGGATTTTTAGCAGATAAACTACGTTTATCTGAACTTTTTTTCGTACCTTTGCAACCAATTAGTGCAATTAATAACAAAATGACAGAAGAACAACTGAACCAAGAACAAAACTACTCCGCGAGTAACATTCAGGTACTCGAGGGTCTGGAAGCCGTACGTAAGCGTCCTGCTATGTACATTGGCGACATCAGCGAGAAGGGTCTCCACCATCTGGTAAACGAAACCGTCGACAACTCTATCGACGAGGCGATGGCTGGTTATTGTACTCACATCGAAGTAACTATCAACGAAGATAATTCTATTACAGTACAGGACAATGGTCGTGGTATCCCTGTAGATGAGCACGAGAAGATGCACAAGAGTGCGCTCGAGGTTGTAATGACCGTGCTCCACGCAGGTGGTAAGTTCGACAAGGGTTCCTATAAGGTGTCAGGCGGTCTGCACGGTGTAGGTGTAAGCTGTGTAAACGCACTCTCTACCCACATGCTGTCGCAGGTATTCCGCAATGGTCATATCTACCAGCAGGAATATGAGAAGGGAAAGCCCCTCTACGACGTTAAGATTGTAGGCGATACCGACAAGACAGGTACCCGCCAGCAGTTCTGGCCCGACGGCAGCATCTTTACTACTACAGAATACAAGTATGATATCATCGCTAAGCGTATGCGTGAGTTGGCTTATCTGAATGCCGGTATCACCATCACACTTACCGACCTCCGCCCTGATGAGGAGGGCAATCTCCGTCAGCCCGAGGTATTCCACGCCAAGGAAGGTCTGAAGGAGTTCGTTCGCTACGTCGATCGTCACCGCACCTCAATCATCGGCGATCCTATCTGTCTGAAGACAGAGAAGGATGGTGTGCCCATCGAGGTAGCCCTGCTCTATAACAGCGATTACTCAGAGAATATCCACTCTTACGTTAATAATATCAACACCATCGAGGGTGGTACCCACCTCACTGGTTTCCGCATCGCCCTGGCCCGTACACTCAAGAAGTATGCCGACGAGGACGATCAGCTGCGCAAGCAGATTGAGAAGGCCAAGATTGAGGTTGCTCAGGACGATTTCCGCGAGGGTCTCACCGCTATCATCTCTGTAAAGGTAGCCGAGCCTCAGTTCGAGGGTCAGACCAAGACCAAGCTGGGTAACAGCGAGGTGAACGGTGCCGTACAGAAGGCCGTAGGCGAGGCAATGACCAACTACCTGGAGGAGAACCCCAAAGAGGCTCACACCATCTGCGAGAAGGTTATTCTGGCCGCTACAGCACGTATTGCAGCCCGCAAGGCCCGTGAGAGTGTACAGCGCAAGAATCCTATGACTGGTGGCGGTCTGCCTGGTAAACTGGCCGACTGCTCTAATAAGGATCCCAAGGAGTGTGAGATATTCCTCGTCGAGGGTGACTCGGCCGGTGGTTCAGCCAAGCAGGGTCGCGACCGTCACTTCCAGGCCATCCTGCCTCTGCGTGGTAAGATTCTGAATGTAGAGAAGGTACAGTGGCACCGTGTGTTCGAGGCCGAGTCGGTGATGAACATCATTCAGAGTATCGGTGTACGCTTCGGCGTTGACGGCGAAGACTCTAAGGACGCCAATATCGACAAGCTGCGTTACGATAAGATTATCATCATGACCGACGCCGACGTCGATGGTTCTCACATCGACACACTGATCATGACACTCTTCTATCGCTTCATGCCACAGGTTATCCAGGGCGGTCATCTCTACATCGCTACCCCACCACTCTACAAGTGTACTTATAAGAAGACCTCAGAGTACTGCTACACTGAGCAGCAGCGCCAGGCATTCATCGATAAGTACGTGGCTGGTAACGGCGACGACAAGGCTCTGCACACCCAGCGCTACAAAGGTCTTGGTGAGATGAACCCAGAGCAGCTTTGGGAGACCACTATGAATCCCGAGAACCGCTTGCTCAAGCAGGTAACCATCGAGAATGCCGCCGAGGCCGACGAGATCTTCTCAATGCTGATGGGCGACGACGTAGAACCACGCCGTGAGTTCATCGAGAAGAACGCCACCTACGCTAACATCGACGCGTAAACTATCGCAATCCCCTCTATATTCGGGCGGAACCCTCCCCTTTTCAACAAGGCAGGTTCCGCCCGAAATTATGAATCTACTGAATAATGAAGAAACTGCTATATATTATAATAGGTGTAACTCTGCTAGCAGCCTGCTCCGAACAAAAGAAGTATGTCGATGCATTAGACAGAGCTAAGACAATAACAAATGATTATCCAGATTCCGCTCTTTCGATATTGGATAGCCTTGGCATGCACGAAGAAGAATTCAGCAAACATTTCAAGATGCAATACCAATTGCATCGCATAAACACATATAATAAGCTTGACTCCACATTCCGATCAACAAAAGAAGCCCAGGAACTAGCCGATTACTTTAAGGAGAACGGCACAGCCAACGAACAAATGCTGGCCTATTACCTCCTTGGGAGGACATACTACGACACTCACGAAGCTCCAATGGCATTAAGATGTTTCCAAATAGCATCAGAAAAAGCAGATACAACATCCGATGATTGTGATTATCGCCAACTCAGCCGCATCTATGGACAGATGAGTAATATTTTTTATCAGCAAAACTTAATGGAGAGGTCGTTGGAGAGCGGAGAAAAAGCTATCAAATATGGTTGGAAAGGAAAAGACACGCTTAACACTCTATTAGAAATGGGTGGACAAGTATATACTTACGAAAGGTTATTAAAAAAAGACACGGCTGTTATTGTATGCGAGAATGTCGTCTCTCTACTTGAAAAGAATGGTCATCACCAGTTAGCAGCAGCCTTTCTCGGCTCCATCATAAGAAATCTAATAGAATCGGGACAGAAAGAGAAAGCTAAAAAATATATGAACATTTATGAAGTCCAGTCGGGTTATTTCGACAACAAAGGCAACATAGAGAAAGGACGTGAAATTTATTATTATTCCAAAGGCCAATATTTTCTTGCATCTCAACAATACGATTCTGCAGAGTATTATTTCAGGAAAGAGCTGAGAACCGGTAAAGACTTTAATAATCAGAATGCAGCCTCTAGAGGACTGGCCCAACTTTTTCAACAGAAACACATTGGAGATTCCGCTGCTAAATATGCCCTTTATAGCTATGAGATGAACGACTCGGTTTATGCCCGAATGGCAACAAATGAAGTAGAGCAAATGAAAACTCTCTATGACTATTCACATAACCAGGAGATAGCTCATCAAGAAAAAGAAAAAGCCAAAAGCGAACACATTAAAGCTCAAATTATAAGCGCCATAACACTATTGATAATTATAATCACCATTGCAGTAATTCGACGAGAAAGGAGAAAGCGCAAAGTTGCCCTTTCAAAATACGAACAAAGCATCTCTGATTTAGCAAAAATTCAAGCAGATATTATAAAATTACGCGCACATAAATCTGAATATGAGCATTTAATTTCGAACAAAGAAAAAGAAGTTAATAGGTTAAACTCTGAAATTTATCTATATAAGGAGAAATTAGGTAAACAAAAGGAGTCTGCCGAATCTCTGTTGATAAAATCCCAAGAATATGGCGATTTAAGGAAGTATGCAGGAAGAGGGGTTGTGTTCAGCGATGAGATGTGGCATCAAGTAGATGTGATGGTTATCGATATATTACCTAATTTTTACAAGTTCATCTCGTCAAAAAAACTAGAATTAAACGACCATGAATTTAAGGTTTGTATTCTCATTCGACTACACCTTACTCCAAAAGAAGTAGCAAATGCTTTAGGTCTATCACCATCATCAATTACTAAGATACGCAATAATATGATGAAAAAACTATTTGGGATGGAAGGAAAATCCAAAGAACTCGACGAAAAGCTGCAGCAATATTCATAAATGCAGCCCTCCACGCTTAAGGAGAATAAGAACGTAAACGATTGATTACAAACACTTTACGCATAAGTAAATTTTGGGTAAATTCTTATTTACCCATTTTTCATGTTTTCTTTAAACTTTACCATACCTTTACTACCGCTTTGGTGAAAAGTTACCGAATAAACAATAACTAATAGAAAAAAAAGAAAAGATGAAGAAACTATTATTCGTTCTACTTTCAATGCTATTTTTTAGCAGTAGTCCCATGATGGGAGAAGAGAAAATGATTGATTTGAACCTAGAGATTATTGATGATAGTCCTGCAGGCCCCGGACGAGGAAAGGCTCCAATCCGAAAGCCTATTGTAAATCAGGAAGGTCAGAAAATCACCTTCTTAAGTTCACATCCAGAGTACACTATAAATATTATACAGAATGACGAAGTAATATATTCATTCGTTATACCATCAGAAGTTTCTAAGTTTGAAATTCCTACTTATGTTGAAGGCGAATGTATTCTTCAGCTAATAACTGGAAGATTTTGCTTTTGGGGAATTGTATCATTCTAAATACGTATGAAAAAAATCGTTTTCATTTCCGCTTTAGCGTGGCTATTCGGGATGCAACCGATCTGTGCTCAGGTGAATCTGTCTGACATGGATTTGTCTTCAGCTGATAGCTTGATAAAAAACAGAATCCGCTATTTTTCTCCAGGTAATGGAGGAAGAGGCAAAGTGTGGGACTTTTCCAAGAAACTTAGTTCAAAGGAGTCTTTACAAATTAAATTCATGAAGGATAGTACTGGTGTAATATCTATTACAGAACCAAGCAAAATCAACCATTATCGCACCACTCCCGACACGCTCATACTCATTGGCAGCGAGTCGCCTTTGGATAAGAGAGAGTATGCTAGAGAGAAAGTTTCCAAACTATTCCCTCTGGAATTTGGCGACTCTATTATTATGCCCTTCAGATGTGAGGGTGTGTATTGTGGTGATCATCCGTTCCGTGAAGTAGGAACATCTATCGTCAAGGTTGATGCTGACGGCCTAATTATTCTTTCAGAGAATAAGACCATAGAAAATGTACGAAGAGTGCATACTATCGACTCTTATTCTATATGTATGGACATTGACTCAGCCGCCCTCGACACAGCAAAGCTGACGCAGATAATCGATGAACGCTATGAATGGTATCTGCCTTATTCCCAATATCCGATAATAGAAGATGTGACAAGTACAACATATTTAGATATGAATGTGATTGGCACAACAAGATATGCATACTGCAACCTACCAGAAGATGATACAGCATTCTACATTACCCCCGAAGATGAGAACGGAGTGGTAGACCCAGACTACTCTTCTGACGGAGAACCACAGACTCCAGATGTAATTCATTACAGTTTAGAGACCAACGGAAAGATAATCCAGTTGACATACGATCTTGACGAAGATGTATCCATCACAACGATTGTAGCCAGTCACACAGGAATGCTCTGTTTGAATAAGCAGTGGACACAGAGCGCCGGACAAGGATATGTCCAGCAGATAGACTGCAACGGATTACGTCCGGGCATATATATTCTTTATATCAACGTAAACGGAAAAGTGTATAGCGAAAAGGTAACATTATGAATAATAGAATAAAATCGGTAAAGAAAGCAGTATTGCTAGCAGGCTGCATGTTTTCATGTATTTTGTCAGCTTCAGCAGATGACATACAGAAATCTCTCAATCTTGACTATTTCAGGACACCAGAAGCAGCTGCATTCAAGAAATACGGCGAAGAATCGGTAAACGAATATACGGGTACGGCAGACATATCCGTACCTTTATATACAATTAAGTGTAAAGATGTTGAGATTCCTCTTGTGCTGCGATATGACGCATCCGGCATCAAGGTAGAGCAAGAAGCATCGTGGGTTGGACTTGGTTGGAATCTGATGGTGGGCGGCTGCATCAACTATGTATGTGCAGGCGGCCATGACAGATATACGTCGAGCACTATTAGCGACCAGACTTGGATGGAATACTTGACAACCATGTATACCTTTTCAGGCGGAAGACAATACTTCCATTATGCCACTGACAATAGGAACACGTGGATGGAAACCGTACCTCACGACTTCGCCTTTGATCCTCCCTATGGTGGCAACCTTTCATTGGACATGAAGAACTATCTGATGTGGGGCTACGGAGAGCGAGACTTTTATTCCGTCAATGTTTTAGGCAAGTCATTTAAGTTTTTCATAGACCCGACTTCATTGAAACCATATATTATAGGAGAAGCCGGAGAAGACTATAAGATTGAACCATATTATACCAGAAAAAAGACAGGTATCGGCAATCAGCCAGATGTATCTGAATGGACTATAACAGACTCTGACGGATATGTCTACCGTTTCGGAAACGGAGATACTTTGTTTGATGAAAAAGGATGGGCTTATACATCCAGCTGGTATCTAACAGAAATCCAAACGCCACTTGGGGAAAAAGTAGAACTGTCTTACACAACCCCTTCGGAATGGAATCGAGGAAGGAGAACAGAATCATATTCCATTCTTTCTAAATCTGTCAGCAATACAGACATGGCCTACGGTTCACAAGGCTACACCTCATATACGAATCATGCCAAAGTGAAAAATACACATCTCATTGAAATAAGCACAAGTAACCAGACTGTGACTTTCACAACATCTCCTAGCAAAGAGTGCAGCGGACGACGGCTAGACGCCATTACGGTAAAATCGAGTCTCGGAAATAAACCTGTAATAAAGACCTTCAGGTTTTCATACGGTTCTTTCGGGTATTCCAATGTGGGCGGGAACGTAGCTCCTACAGGTGATAGCCAATCAGAACTTCGGTTGAAGTTGGATAACGTAAAGGAAATCACATCCACCGAAACCCTTACGACTAGTTTCTCCTATAACTCATTGAACCTTCCGTCAAAACGTTCCTGTGCTCAGGATTATTGGGGATATTATAATGGTCAGGATAATCCGAAAACCAATGATGTTGGATTCAACGGGCACACATTGATACCTACACCCAAACCTTTCATGTCTAAGTTTTATAATGATGAATTGAAAAATATTAAAGGTGCAAATAGAAATAGTAATGGTACATATATGCAAGCTGCCATACTGAACAAAGTGATTTATCCTACAGGCGGTTATACTACTTATGAATATGAGCCGAATATTTGTTCCGTAACTAAATCAGATGCGGATATACCCTATGATATTGACATAGACAAATACTACTCCTATACCCCAGATGTTCCTGCTGGAACGAGTCCAGTAAATAACGTTCCATATAATTTCACACTGACAGAGGATCTTGACTATAACCTTGAGGTAAAATGTACTGGAGATGCCATCAATGGAACATCCATATCTATTATAATAGTATCCCCAGGTTTTGGTGGAGTTCCACTTCTATTCCCTATGATGTATCAGAATCTGAATGATTATATAACGGTGAATCAGGGTACGCTTCCCGCAGGAAACTATCAACTGATAATCGGTGCACCAGGAACAGGAAACCAAGGCTATGGTATTCACTGTAAATTGAAAGGATATTACCAATCTACAGCGTCTGCTCAAACGTATGAGAAGACTGTGGGGGGATTACGTGTGAAAAAGATAAGCAACTATGATTATGATAATACCTTAGTCAATTATGTCACCTATGATTACAATGATAATAATGGTACAACAGGAATTCTGCTAAATGCAACAGAAACAATAGATTTTTTCAGCTATACGTATCTGAAAAATGAGCAAAATGGACATGGGCCTGCGACTGCATATTCAAGACATCCAATTAACGGCCTTACCATTAGCACCGGACAGACCCGATTCCCTGCATTTTACGAATCCTGTAATCCCGGTATAGTAGGCTATTCGCAAGTGACGAAGCGCAAATACAATGCAAGCGGCAACCTTGAGAAATCTATTGTCACGTCTTACGTAAACCATAAGCCAAAGAGTATAACAAGGATGGATTATTACGATTGCTTTGATAATGGTAAGATTCTCTGTCAAGAAATTAAAGACACTAATGGAAGAACAATACAGAAAGTAGAGAACGAATACCGTTTACATAACTATGGAGACGATCCAGACCTTGACAAATGGTACTCGACAAATATGCAGGCAATTGATGGAATACGCATTGACCCGGGAATACAATACATTGACGAATACGGGAAAGATTTTGACAATCGGTATATGATATGGAAATATCCGTACATCCTCTCATGGATTGAATTGTCTAAGACAACAACAACGGAATATGGTGCAAACGGTACTGTTGTCAGGACTAAGAAATACAGCTATAACCCTATCTATCATCAAGTATCCCAGATAGACCAGAATACGAGCCTGTCAAATCAGACCCACCGGACGAAGATCACCCATACGGCCGACGGCTTGGACATCATCAGCAGAGACATGAAGGCTGCCCATCGCTTGAACGACGTAGTGGAGAACAAGGAGATACTGGTAGTCAACAACATAGAGAAGCCCCAGAGCACCCAGCATATCACCTTCACCGGCAAGACGGTCAATGGCTCGACATGCTACCTGCCCTATTCGTTGTCAACATCCCTGGGCAGCGAAGCGCTCGAAACCCGTTCCCAGTATTCATACGATGCCAAAGGAAACATCTGCTCCATCAACATCGACGGCATCGAGACCGTCTACATCTGGTCGTACAAGGGGCTGTATCCCATCGCCAGAATCGACGGCCTCACCTATGCCGGAGTAAAGGCAGCCGTAGGAGAGTCGACCATCAACACCCTGCTTGACAGGACGACCCCAAGCGCATCCGACCTCAGTTCGCTACGCAAAGCCGTCAAGAACGCCGGCGGTCATATAACCACCTATACCTTCAAGCCGCTGGTAGGCATCACCTCAGAGACAAAGCCTAACGGGCAGACAGTCAACTACGATTACGACGCCTCAGGTCGACTGGTGAAGGTCAGCGACCCGCAGGGCGTGCTGCAGAAATATCAGTATAACTATAAAATCAAATAAGAGATGAAGAAGCCTGTCTATATATTATTATATGTATCCATGCTGCTGCCCGGCATCGCCGTGGCGCAGACCTCAACGGAGAACTACGTCATGACCGAGACGATGCTGAACGCCAATGGCACCAATTCGATGAAGGCCGTACAGTACTACAACGGTCTGGGCTATCCCACAGTCGGCGTGGCCACTACCGGCGACGACGGTCAGACCGCCTACACGCTGACCACCTACGATGGGGAAGGCCGTGAGGAATGCACCTATCTGCCCGTGGCCAGAGACCTGTCGCTGGCTTATAAGACTTCCTCGACGATTATCTCCGACTCGCGTTCCTTCTACGCCAACGACAACACAGCCTATAACCGTAACCACTACGACGGCCTCGACCGGGTGCTCTCCACCGAGCTGCCCGGCCAGGCATGGCGCAGCGCCGACAAGCGCAACACGACCACCTACGAGGCCAACCAATCGGCCGACAAGGTGAAGTGCTACACGGTCAGCTCTACAGGCACAACCCTGACCTTGCAGAGCCAGAACTATCCCGCCGGAGAGCTTAGCAAAGAGACAGGAAAAGACGCCGACGGCAAGACGACAGTGACGTTCAAGGACCTGCAGGGCCGTGTAATTCTGCAGCGCACGGCTGGCAATCAGGACACCTACTATGTCTACGACGATATTGGGCACCTGCGCTTCGTGCTACCTCCCGCCTTCCAGAGCAGCGATAACAACCCCCAGAAAGCAATATTCCGCTACGAATATCGTTATGATGGTAGAGGACGTGTTACGACGAAGATTCTTCCTGGAGCTGAATACATCAGCTACGGGTATGACGCAGCCGACCGTACATTCTGTATACAGGACGCAATGATGAGAAAGGCAGGCAAATATCGTTTCATCCTCTACGACCCGCTGGGGCGTGTGGCCATCCAGGGCCTATGCACCAGCTATACTCCGCTGAACTCCAGCCAGCTGGCCATGGCCATCTACGAGAAGAGCCAGGCAGGCTTTCTGGGTACGGGCTATACGGTGTCTGGCATCCTGAGCAGCGCCTTGGAGAATCCCACGCTTGAGGTGGTGAATTACTACGACGACTACGACTTCGTGACGAAGAACCGCAACAGCCGTTTCTCAGAGCTGTCGGTCAGCACATCAGTCGACCAAACAGGCCAGCTGACAGGCACCACCATGCTAACCGGCAACGGCGAGTGGGTGTCCCAGGTGATGGCTTATGATCTACGCGGCAACCTCGTCGCTAGCAAGTCGAGGGAGCTCAAACGCGGAACGACCGACCGTATTGTCACCCGCAGCAACACATACTCATTCACCAACAACCCGCAGACTTCAACAAGCACCGTCGGCGTGGGCTATGGCGGCAACCTAACACTGACCGAAACCTACGCCTACAACAGCAAGAACGACAAGAAGCAGTCGCATACGCTGTACGTCGCCCACGGCAACGCCGCTGTGTCAGCCTCTACGCACTATGCCTACAATGCACTGGGACAGCTGCAGACAATTACCCGGCCGCTCTCTGGCAGCGGCTTGAAGACGGTGGGCTACACCTACGACCTGCACGGCTGGCTGACAAGCATCACCACGGGCAGTTTCTGCGAAGAACTCTTCTATACCAATGGACCTGGTACTGCATATTACAATGGTAATATCAGCAGCATCCGCTGGAAGGATAACAGCCAAAGCGCTAAGCGTGGCGGCAGATACAGCGAATCAATGTCGTATGATGCAAATGGTAATATAACAAGTCTTACCCGATATGGCAAAGGTACATTGATGGACAACCTCACTATATCATATACTGGCAACCAGCCGACAAGTGTATCAGAATCGGCCTCGGACAATAACACCAGCGGATCGTTCGAATACAAGAAAGCCAATGGCTCTGGTTATATATTCAATGCGAATGGTGCATTGGTAGCAGACAAGAGCCGTGGTATAGCCTATATCACCTACGACCTGAACAACAACCCTAAGCAGATATACTTTACCAATGGCAGCGTAACCAAGTATGTATATAGTGCTTCGGGCCAGAAGCTACGCGCTGTTCATTATACTGCCAAGCCCAATATCACAAGAACTTGGGGCGAAAAGCCAGCCGAGTTGACAGTGGCACAGATTTTGCTGGCAGATTCTACGGATTACCTCATGGGTGGAAGTCTGACAATGACCGACAACTTTGCATTTTATTATTACAATCAGGACCATTTAGGGAATATCCGCGAAGTAGTAAACGAAAGCGGTACAGTACAGCAGGTTACAAACTATTATCCCTTCGGTGCTCCATACGCAGATGCATCTGCCTCGACAAATTCCGATTTCCAACCTTACAAATACAATGGCAAGGAATTGGATAAGATGCACGGCCTGAATTCTTACGACTATGGCGCTCGTCAGCATGATCCGATACTTTGCAGATGGGATAGAATCGACCCGCTGTGTGAGAAATACTACAGTATGAGTCCGTACAATTATTGTGGGAATAGCCCAATAAATAACATTGATCCCGATGGTAAGAAAAAACATAATTGGATTAAAGGAAGTGGAAGGGATAATAATGCGTCAAGTCAGAAAAGATACGAAAACCGATATGGAAATAGATTTGTTCAAGTATGGGCTCATGGCAATAAAGAGTCTATAAGAGGAAAAGCTACAGGGATTGAAGTTGAAATTGACTATTATGCACCAAGAATAAAAGGTGGCGGATATTATCATTCTAGATCACGTGAAAGTAAGATTGTAACAGATGCGGGTGAACTGAGTAACTTGCTAAATAAATACGATCAAGATTGGTCAACTGCTAGTTCGGGGCAAGCAATTCTAATTTTGCATTCATGTGCAACTTCCGAATTTGCTCAAGAAATATCTGGGGCTAAAGAATTTCAGGATGTTATTATTATTGCTCCAACAGAAAATGTACATACTTCTTCTAATGGAGATGAAAGGATTGCCACTACAATTAATGAAAAAACAGGGGAAGAAATTGAAGGAATCTGGGAAGTTTTCCAAAATGGGAAACCATTGTTGGATGAATCTGGAAAACCAATAACTTACCCCTCAAATAGTCAAGTTGGAACAAAAGGATTTGAATATGGTTTTTAGATTTACACATAATATAAGCAAACTGGTAGTTTGTACATGCCTTCTTATGTCATGCAACGAGGGGCAAGTAACATCTATTAAAGACATACAAATTGTATGGGCAACTGATTATTCAGAAGATGGTCTGGACTTCTTGCTGAATAAGAATACCACATACATATATCCTGATAGTTCGACAGTTCTTAAAGAAGACATGTTTTTTTGCACTTTAACTGACCAAGATTATTCTTTGGCAAAAGACATTCTTAAAAATTATTTTGACTACTATCTTTACGATAGAGATTGTTATACAAATGATGAGCCATATCGACTGAGAAAATATTTCCGGCAATATATTGGTTTTAAGATGAAGGATTCATTATATGTTTATGTGAATCTGTATACACATTATCCAATTATTCCAGAGCCAGAGTGCTTATGCACAATAAGCCCTAGTCAAAATATACTAGTATTTCAGGAGAATGGAGGAAAAAATTATGGTACTGCTATTATTGATATAAGCAATAAGAAAGTTATATTTTTTAAAATGAGCAATGCAGATTCTAATTATGTAGCAGGACACTATTCTAACCAAGAACTTGAAGTCTTGTTTCCCCATTTAAACAAGCAGAAAGATAACATCAATCACGAGTGATCATAATAAACCATCCATAACAATGGCAAGGCAAATAAGAAAGAAAAGTGGAACAGGCATTTATCATATCATGCTCAGAGGTATCCCTTTGATGATTCAAAGTCTGGAGAAGGTGAGACGTAACGAAATCCTTATTACAGCGAAAGCTATGGGGGCTGGACTGCGCCAACTGTCTAGATTGACAGGCGTTTCGTTTGGTGTTATACAAAAGTTGTAATGATGAAAATAATCAGAAGCGCTCGGCTATGCCGCTTTGCTAAGCAAAGAAACGACCCCCATGATCCTCGGCACCTGTGTAGAAAAAATGAAAATTAATGCAAAAATATTTGGTAATAACATTATTTGTTACAACCTTTGCATACATGTTTCTGATATAAACTTATAACCAAAATGAAAAGAAAATTTTAGTAACAATGAAGAAAATTATATTATTCTGTACCATTTTCCTAATATTAGTTGCATGTACAAAGACAGAGTATCAAGAAGCAGAGAACTATATACTTCCGAGCATCACTTTGGATTCTTGTGTTGCCACTACAGATAATTCATTTATGGCCTATATGACTGTGGATAAAGGTGAAGCATTCTCTAAGCATAGTGTACAACTGTTTGTATATGACTCAAAGAATCTGAATAATGCACTCTCAACCATCAATGTGGAACTCGGAGAAGACCGTTTTCAAAAGGTTCAGAAAACATTCCGCGTGCCTTCAGTGGAGGATGAATATATTGTGAGTGCTGTGCTGAAAACAGAGAAGAACTCATTTAAATCGAGTTCGCTCTACGTTTGTCAGGCAAAGATGACTGCCGAAGGTTATCTTCGCATTTGGGGACAACCACGTTACCTGGAGGAAGTTCGCTATGAGGGACGGGCTTACCCTTACAAATATGCCACCGACGACATTGCGCTGCACTTTTCATCAGGTAGGCGTCTTTATATTGTTGTAAAGGAGGCTTTGAAAGGTAAACCTGTAGAAGTTAGGGTTGGCAATCATATTTACCCCGTAGTATGGGATTCTTCGTTTGGACAAGACGAAGATGATACCATAATGGAAGTGACAATGACCAACATTGAGCCTGGTACATATGATGTAGCCTTGCACTGGCCAGAAGCAGAAATCCCTTTGCCGAAGAAGATAAGAATCCTGCCTTTGAAGGCTGAAGAGGAGGAAACCATTCCATTCAGTGAGTTCAAGGATCAGCCCTACGATGCCAAGGCATCATTCAGAATAGGTGATGAGATGTATTATTATACAAGGATATCGCCCAATACACTTGTTTCTTACAACCTCAACATGAAGGCATGGACCAAGCATAAGATTGTAGACTATGATATCTCCGAAATGGTAGCTGTAGGCTCCAAAGCGTATGGCATTACTGAAATTTATAAGAACTTTGGTGAAAGTAGCGAATCAGTACAGAACAAGTTTTATGAGTACAATTCCCAGACCGACAGTTGGGAGGACTTGGGCAACCTGCCTGTGACGGGGGAGATTTTTAAAATGAAGATCTTTGCTGCTGGTGGCAATGTGTATATCTGTGGCGGACAGTTTCCTAACGATAAAAACTATTATACCTATACACAATGTATGGAGATGTGGAAATACGACATTTCCAACGGTCAATGGACGAAGGTTGCCGACAGACCTACTGAGGAGGATGTGATGCAGACAGGGAGTGGCGATACCAATGGCTACATCTTGACTCCCCACGGATTTCTCTGGGTGTACGACTCAAACAGAGATGAGTGGACGAAGGTGTCGCAGCTGACGTCGGTTTACCTCTCTAACAACTGGGGGCAATGCTTGCTCGAACATGAAGGTAAACTCTTCTATGTAGGACATCCCGGCAGTACCGATATTGACACAGGAAACCCTTGCATCTACAGTTATGACTTCAAGTCTAGACAATGGGAATTGTTAGGACTTTACGATATTATGCCTTTAGGCAACACTGTCCTGACTGCCACTTTTCACAATAACAAACTTATTCTGGGTCCGATGTGGAAGCAAATGGATTATCCTGGTGCCACATGTATGCATTTTTTAAAATTTGACCTCAAATGAAAACAAAATCGATTATAATATCCGTGCTGTTTATTGCGGGAACAATGGTGATGAACAGTTGTAGTACAAATACTATATGGGAAGAGGTGACCTATGGTCAGGAAGAACCTTCATATAGCAATGGCGAACTACCTGCTATGTTGCAGGTTCATACAGACCGTGTTGAAATCACTCTCTATAAGAACTTAACACATTATATCTATCTTGATGGTGTCCTCATCAAGACGCTTGGCAATGAAAAGAAAGTTACTTTGCGTGCTTTGACACCAAACACGCAGTATCATTTGAGTATTACAGCCTTTGATGGTGAGAAGGTTCTTAAAAAGGAGCAGACATTCACTACGCTTAAGTCGTATGCCTCTGTCGTAGGGTTGCGAGATATGGACCTCTATGGGAACAATGAAGAAGAAGCATCGTATATCCGTTCACTTCCTGGAGGCGACTTCATTGACTGTACTCACAGATACAATCATTATTCCGATGCTGACTATCGTCTTCGCCGAACAGATGCCTACGGGCAGGTGAAGTGGAGGACCAATATAGCGGCTTATTATGCATCGGTTTCGGAAGAAGGTGCTATAGCAGCAGCGTCACAACATACGGCATGGAGAGTTGATGCTGAGACAGGAACCGTGGTTTACGAATATCAAATAGGGTTCAAGGAAGGCTATATCAACGACGTTTATCCGTGCAGGGATGGTGGTATGGTGATTGTTGGCAGAAGCGACACGCCCGGGCACTTCTACTTTGTACGATTAGATGCCAACGGCCAATTGATAAATAAGGAGGAAGGCGATTTATCCGATGAACTGTATGCTGTTCACGAGATGGCCAATGGCAGTGTTGTGGCTATGGGGAAAAAAGGCAATGACTCCATGGTGACTATCACCTTCAATGCAGAAGGTAAGATTGCCGACACGTCCACAAATACCTCGGAAGACAGGGACCTGGACTACGCCTATGGTTTCGTTCAGTCCGTGAGAGACAAGAATGGTAATATCTACTTTCTGGGTAATTATGAACTGTGGACAGGACTCTATTATCCAGTTTCCATGATTGTCAAGGTGGATACCCAAGGAAAGATAGAATGGGTGCACACGCTGCATGATGAGTATACAGAATATAATCCAACAGGCTTATACTTGATTGACGATGACAAATTGTGTTTATTGTATACCGGTGAGACAGGACACTATACGCACATATTGAAGACCCATATTGCATTTATAACTACAGGGAATGAGTGGTTACAAGAGGTGACATTTAATGATGACTACGCTGCACTCTACGCATGGCCTGTAAACAATGGGTTGACACAGTTTGGTATCTTTGACAAATATGGCAGGATATTACTCATCGACACCGAAGGGAAATAGAATTCATGGGGATCAACGGGTCGGTTATCTTGTAAAAAATAAATTCAACGGGGTCGGTTCTTCGTATCATGGGGTCGGTTCTTGTGATCATTTTTCGGATATCATGGATTTGAAATTTAAATTAGAATGAATATGGAAAATGCTATTTTTAAACAGATTGTAATGTATATAGATGAACATGACATTCTAAATCAGGACGAAACGTGCGAGCAAATGCCAGTCTTTCATGTTTTGTCTGAGTTGGAATGCTTATCAAGCTTTATCAATAAAGATTATTATATATCTTTTTGCGTTAATATGGCAATTATGTATGTCAACCAAGGTATATTATATGCAAAAAGTAAACTCTCGGTAGCAGAGTTTGAGAACTATATTATATATTTTGATGTATGTATAAACAAAGATGATGTGGAAGATTACGTTACGGTGGATGTTGTCTTTTCAAGAAAAGCAAAAGAACATTTCTTTACATTGAAGGAGAGTGTTAATGTAGAAAAAACGAAAATATATAAGTTTATAGAAAATACAGTCGGAATAAATGATTTTTCATGTTACTATTGCAAAAATGAATATGAAGACGAATACTATAGTTTTGTCCCTAAAATGTTAGAAGTTAATTATCGGTAAAGGAAACCACGTTGTTTGTTCTAAATCACTTTCCTACTGAAATCTGATTAAACAGATCATGGTGTCGGTTCTATTGATCATTCAAGCGCCCAATATCCAGGAAATAATGGTCTGAAGCCTGGCACAAAAAATTTTGTATACAAGTAAAATTGCAATGAGAAGAAAATATTTAAGAAAAATTGTATGGACTATAGTGTTGAGCATCGCTCTAGCAGCATCTTTTGTATTGTGTTATTGGCCGTTTGTTCAACTTAAAGACATTGATGCAGAGGAATATCTTGGAGGATATCTTGATGACTCTTGGAATGATCGAACACTGGAATTGAGATTACGTTTTCAACTATATCCATCATGTTGGTTTATTCATAAAGGAGACAAATACACAGACATACCCTTTCTTGATGAGGATAGTGTTTCTCGGAAAATGGACATTAAGTTTAACTGGGATAATAGCGTCACAATTAGTGAGGATACGGTCAAATATGATTTACAAATTCAAAGGGTTGTTATATCGCCCCAAATATATCCACGAAGTTTCAATAATAATGACCAACTTAGATATATAGGACAATATGACTCTCTTTTTGTAGGAGTATTTATGTTTGATTCTACCAATACCAATGGCATAGCCGTCTATCGACAAAAGGAGTCAATGCCTTTTGGTGGTAAACGAGTCGGATTCAGAATCACAATAGATGGGAAGGTTTGTGTAACTGGTGCCAAAGAATATTTTAATTATTAATATTACCTACTTGGCGGAAGTCTGACAATGAAGAATGGCAGAATAGACAAGTACCTCTTCGGGGGCGGCTATGCCCAGGCATCGGTTGCAAGCTCTACAACCGATAACTTCGCATTCTACTATTACAATCAAGATCATCTTGGCAACATCCGTGAAGTAGTAAATGCAAGTGGCTCGGTACAACAGGTAACGAACTACTACCCATTCGGGGCGCCATACGCAGACGCCTCAGCTTCGACCAATACCGACTTCCAACCTTACAAATACAATGGCAAGGAATTGGATAAGATGCATGGCTTGAATACATATGACTACGGAGCTCGTCAACATGACCCAATACTTGCACGATGGGATAGAATCGATCCATTGTGCGAGAAGTACTATAGCATAAGTCCGTATGCGTATTGTGGAAATAGTCCTATTAAGAATATCGACCCAGATGGAAAAGAAGTTCGAGACGGGTTAGGAAGCTATAATAAAGACAACGAAAATCAGAAGGCACTTGTACAAGATTTAGCAAAGCATAATGATTCTAAATCTATCATGATTGTTGCACATGGCATTTCGGAAGGTGAAGAGCATATGGCTTCTAGTATTAATATCCAAACATATAATCCGAAGACAGAGGAGTGGAGCGATAACTATATTTCTAACGGAAAAGAATTGGGTGACTTCTTGTCCAAAAATTCTAAGGTATGGAACAATTATAAAGCTGGAAAAATAGACGCAGAAGATTTGCATATCGTTTTTTATTCCTGCAGCTCCTCAGAGGTTGTTAAAAAGATATCATCAGATAGTGAATTCAAGGATGTAACTTTTATTGCACCCACTAAAGATATTGGGGTAACTGCTAAAGGTGAGGTGATCGTTTCTGATTTGAAAAGAAATTCAAAGGGGAATTTGGTTGTTGATAATTCACCTGGTAAAGGCCCTGGTAATTGGAATACTATTAGAAACGGGAAATATTCAGCCTTTTCTCAATATCCTGGAAACAGTAATCTAAAGCCTGGTACGGCTAAATTCAAATATAAATAGTAGTAATAGCAATGAAAAAGAAATTTTTAAGAATGAAAATATGGGCTGCAGTATTATGTGTAGTTCTAACAACATCTTTTGTTTTGTTTTATTGGCCATTTGTGCGGATAAAAGATATATGTGTGGATGAGAATTGGGGCTCTCGCTTTGATGGTTCAATGTATGAGACAATATTGAGATTTCATACATGTGTACAACTATATCCCAATTGTTGGTTTATTCATAAAGGTGATGTCTATTCTGAAATACCATTGCTTTATGGTAATAGTGCCCCAGATACAGTTGACATTAGGTTTAATTGGGACAATAGCATCACAGTAAGTAAGGACGCGTACAGATATGATTTACATGTGGATAGTGTCGTGTTAAAACCAGAGTTGTATCCATTCAAGCCCAAATTATATCCAGATGTATATGATTCAGATGATTATTATCCCTTAAAGTATCATGAAACAGATGATTCTCTTTTTGCTGGGGTATTCTTTTATGACAAGTATAAAAACGAAATAACAATATATCGACAAAAAAGCATGATACCATATGGAGGTAGACGAGTCGGGTTCTTTATTCGTATCGATGGAAAAGAGTGTTTAACGGGTAAAGAGTCACCATTTGATTATTGAGAATCAGGGGCAGTCCGCCCAATCACTTTCCCGTTGAAATCTGATCATAGAAGAACGGTCTTATGATTTGTGTGAAATCATATGAGTACAAATATAAGAGATAAAGCGATTATATCATTTGCATCAGCCTTGGTTTCATTATCAGTGTTTTCCCAAAGCACTGATCAGAATTACCTGATGGAGACGACTATGCTTGATGCTAATAGCGCCAATGTCATAAGGTCAGTTCAATATTACAACGGCCTTGGTTATCCTACGGTATCTGTGAGCACAACAGGCGATGGAGGACAGACGACCTATTCATTGGTGACTTACGATGGTCTTGGGCGTGAGTCGCGTAAGTATGTTCCAGTTTCAACAGATAACTCCATACTCTATAAGATACCAGGAACTATTGCCACCAGCTATAACGACAATACGCCCTATAGCCAGACTCTGTACGATGCCCTTGACAGGCCGATATCAGTAACCACTCCGGGCGCAACCTTTGCCAGCAAACCAACCAGGATGGAGTATGCCGCCAATGCTGCCAATGAGGTTATCTGCTATGGCGTGAGCAGCAGTAACTCCCTGACACAGAACGGCTACTATCCAGCTAACAGCCTGACAAAGGAGACAACGACAGACCCTGACGGCAAGAAAGTAGAGACGTTCAAGGATCTGCTGGGCAATACTGTCATGCAGCGCACTGGCGGCAGCCTCTGTACCTATTATGTCTACGACAACCTTAACCTGCTGCGTTTCGTATTGCCTCCCAAGTACCAGACCGACAAGAATCTGGCTGCTACATGCTATGAGTACCGCTACGACAAAAGGGGACGCATCAGCTATAAGAAACTGCCAGGAGCCGGCTCTGTGGAATACTGGTACGACAATGCCGACAGGATGATATTTATGCAAGATGCTGAAATGCACAGTGTAGGTAAGTACCGCTTCTATATATATGACAAGTTCAATCATCTGGTAGTTCAGGGGCTCTGCTCTTCTCTTCCTTCAAGTACGGCTGTTTTTAATGCTACACTTGGAACTTCAGGCGGATTGCTCGGCACAGGCTATAGCTCTCCTTCCGGACTTGGAACTGTTGAGCTCGAGATTGCAAACTATTACGATGGTAACCAAAGTAAGAATTCACGCTTTACCAGTCTGACGCTTCCAAATACTTCTGTTTCGCAGAAGGGCCAACTTACAGGTGTTGTTACTGCCGCCACTAATGGAGAACTGCTGGTACAGGCAATGCAGTATGACATCAAGGGTAACGTCATAAACTCAAAAGCAAAGGACATCGGCGGCAGGATAGTATCAAATACCAGCAGTTATACCTATACCAACCAGCTGACTCAGTCTACGACTACCATCGGTGTTGGATATGGCGGAAACATGACTGTGACCGAAAGTATAAGCTATAATCCCCATAACAACCAGAAATCAAGCGATGCCATCACCGTGAATCATGGTACAGCAAAAAGTGCTACAACGACCTATGCACATGACAATCTTGGCAGACTATCGACATTGTCGCGTCCTTCTTCATTAAGCACAAATCGTAATGTCGCCTATGCTTATGATCTGCGCAGTTGGTTGACTGGCATTACAACAAGTACATTTATAGAAGAACTCTTCTATACCAATGGACCTGGTACTGCATATTACAATGGTAATATCAGCAGCATCCGCTGGAAGGATAACAGCCAAAGCGCTAAGCGTGGCTACACTGAAACCATGACGTATGATGCCAATGGCAATATCACCACGCTGAAGCGTTATGGCAAGACGGCGTCTGGCTATAGTCTGATGGACAACCTCACCATCAGCTATACAGGCAACCAGCCTACAAGTGTTTCTGAATCAACTTCAGATTACAACGTCAGCAATTCGTTTGAATACAAGAAAGCCAACGGCTCAGGCTATAAGTTTAATGAGAATGGCTCACTGGTAGCAGACAAGAGTCGCGGCATAGCGTATATCACCTACGACCTGAACAACAATCCCAAGCAGATATACTTTACCAACGGCAGTGTAACCAAGTATGTCTATAGTGCTTCGGGGCAGAAACTGCGTGCTGTTCACTATACTGCCAAGCCCAACATCACAAGAACTTGGGGCGAAAAGCCAGCCGAGTTGACAGTGGCACAGATTTTGCTGGCAGATTCTACGGATTACCTCATGGGTGGAAGTCTGACAATGACCGAAAACTTCGCGTTCTACTATTATAACAAAGACCATTTAGGCAATATCCGTGAGGTAGTAGATGCAAGCGGAGCAGTAAAGCAGGTTACGAACTACTACCCATTCGGAGCACCATATGCCGAATCTACAGCTGCAGATTTCCAACCCTACAAATACAACGGCAAGGAACTCGACAAGATGCACGGATTAAACACTTACGACTATGGCGCAAGACAGCATGATCCAATACTTGGTAGGTGGGATAGGATAGATCCATTGTGCGAGAATAATCCAGAAATAACTCCATATCATTATTGTAATAGTAATCCTATAAATAATGTTGATCCTGATGGAAATGATTATTGGAGCACTAATGATATAAATGAAATACGAAATTTCTTAAATGCTTTGGGAAGTGGACAAACACAATATGACTTTTCTAATTGGCAGCATGCTTCTGATGCAGAATTTGTAGGGAATCTCACATATAATGATGAAACTAATAAGTTCTATACGAGTTACTCAAGAGTTGAAAATGGCGAAATTGTTGTAGTTGGGAAATCTTTTGATGCTCATTTGCTGCCAGTAACAAAGACTGGCGAAGGTTATCCAGGTGCATTTGTGTATCAACCTTTAGAAGGATTTTGGCAAATAGCCAATCATTTCTATAAGGGGACTCAATATAATGATGGTTTTACAAATTGGAGCGTTAATCTATCTGGAAGAATTATTGGAGTTGCTCCAATAATTGGTATTGTTAATGTTAATACCCCCGCACAAAAATCAAAAGCAGTGACAACTTTATTGTCAAAAGGGGCAAAACTATGTAAGGGCTTTGGAAGAGAACATGGAGAGAAGGTGTACAAATTGGGGAAGTATTTTTACTCTTTTGATAATACTAGTCATAATGGAGGTGTCTTCAAAGTTTTCAAGCAGGAAGGCGGAAAACTAAAACGTATAGGAACTGCGGATGAGAATCTTAATATATTCAAAAAATAGCAATAGATATGGAAGTAATGATTCAAGATGATGTCTTTTTAGAAAAGATATTTAAAAGGAAATGGAGACGGGGAATAGCATATAATTGTTGTGTCATGGATTATTTGTCTAGACCACAAAAGGTTTTATTTACGGTAAAACGAATAATGGAAGTTCCATTATCTAAAGGCCGTATTGTTATCCATTATTGGGAAGAAGATAAGAAAATGTTACGTATATTTGCTCGTCATGGTATTATAGACTATGAGATCGTTAGACCGTATAAGAATGGAGTTACCCCTGGATATATTAACATCAGTATTTCTGGCGATTCTTTGAATGCAAAGTTCCTGCAAGAGTTGCTTACTCGTCATTATGGGAAGGATTTTTCTACGGATAATTCTATTGATATTGTTCCCTATATGGTGATAGACACAGGTGGGGATGAAATTGTTGCATTCCATTTTTATGATGACAGAGGGTTCTATGAATATTTTGTTCGGAAGTCCCTGTGATGGAATCTGAGGCCCCATAATTCCTTTGACTACTTAGACTAGATCAGGGGTAGATCAGGGGTCGGTTCTTCTGATCATTTTCAATGATTCAACGGGGTCGGTTCTACTGATCACTTTTCCGTCTAAGAAATTATCGATGATGAATAAGTTCGTATCATGGGGTCGATTCCCCCAGCTCGCCGATTTCATCCGCACCATCAGCGGTATCTATAATCAGAAAGTAGTATTAAGAAAGAAAGCGCTATCATAATATCAATCAATATGTACAGATATCTATTTACAATCTTTTTCGCTGTGGCTTTTAGTGCCACAGCTAAGGCTCAGGCCGTATCTGCAGAACAGGTTAGTCAGGATTCAACTATCAACATTATTGCCTATTTCTGTAAGAACGATACCTTAGAGTATGTTTATCATGACTATAAGGCAAAGGTGGAAAAGAATGATACCACAGTAAAGCATCATATAGTAGACCAGTTCCAGCTGATAGTAAGAGATTCTACTGCTAATGGATACGAGATTGAGGTAAAGCCGCTTAAAACAGAG